>CAYUJS010000045.1:0-16206 GCA_964445105.1 uncultured bacterium
TTCGGACTCTCGCGAGGGAATTCAAATATTATTTTTTTTCTCAGGGAGCCAAATCAGAAAAGTTTGCATAAAACGCAGGAGGTAGATTAGCCGCTTACAATAAATTTTATTTAAAGCGGTAAGCAAGCTCGCACTTAAAGTAGCTTCGAGCGCCTGCCCGCCAAGCCCAGGCCAGCTGCCGGCTTGTAAGGGCGGCGCTTTTAAGGCTATCTGCTGCGGCAATTGCTCTGTCTGCCCACCGCGCAGATATTTTCAGAAAGGCATATGGCAAAAAGGGTGCAGTTTAGATATCGCTTCGAGATTGATCACCAAATGCGGCTACCTTGAGATGTGGATTACTTTAGACAAAGGATGAAGAGCCCTAGCGCTCCCCACAATTTAATTTTTGCAAGAAGCTCCAGAGAGGCACCCAACGACCTTCTGTCCTCTGCTTTTGCAACTTAACAAGTTTATTATTAGTATTTTAATATATATATTTAGTGGCTTTTCGAAATTCTCCCACGCGCAGGACCGCGCGTGGAGATTTTCGTCAGAATTCTTCATCATTAAAATCGGTCTGCAAAGGTAATAGCATAGATTATTAATTTTAGAAGGCGAAAAAAGTTGCCTAATCTACGCTTTTTCGAGGGTTTTTTTGCGATCTGAATTTCTGAGAAAAATACAGTAACTCGGACTCTCGTGGGAGAATTCAAATATTCTTCTTTTTCCCTGAGAGCCAAACCAGAAAAGTGGTTCATGGGAAGAATTGAGAGCGCGGGCCAAAGGAGGCTTCCCCGTAAAACATCTCAAGCGGTCCTGTTTTAGATCTCTAAGAGGCCTTGAGCTCACTGGCCGCTAAAGCAAATCGTCACTGATACATTTCGTGCTGCCAAGCCGAATGATCAATATCTTTCATACAGGGCGCTTGGCGAAACGAAGAAGGCGTCTTGTTCCCAGACTATAAAGCACCGCTTGAGGCGCATAAGCGACGATAGGACTGGAGCACAGGTGCCGCTCAGCTGCTTGAGGGGCTTGGCCCAAGGCAGAAAGCGTGGGGGTGCAGTATACCTCCGATCACACAGACGCATAAGTCTTCGAGACCCTTCAGATAGACGTGAAAGAGCCTTTAGCCGATCAGCTGTAGAAGCTACAATTTTTTACGGGAACCGCTGAGAAAAATATTAAGAATCACCGGCTGCCAATCATGATGTACGAGATTTACTATATATCTAGACTATACGGAAATAATAGCCAAACCCAGGTTCATCGTTCTTTTTTGCTGTAAGATTTGCATTGGGGGCATTGGGTGATCTTTTTGCCTGGTTCGTCGAGGTAGGCGCAGAGGCAGTATTCGCAGTGGTGAAGCGTTTTATCTGCTAAAAAGAGGTCTTTTTTGTTCGATTTGTGGTTGTGATAGAGCCAGGCGGTCAGCAGGGTAAGTAACGTGAGCCCGAGGTAGAGAAGCGCTAGAGTATCGGGGCTGATACTAATCATTTAGGACCACCTCAATTTCACCTGGGATGAGCGCGATCTGGTTTGGAATGGAAAATACGAGGGCTCGCAAGACTTTCTCGGCCAGATCGGTGGTTTGGGCGAGGGGTGCGTACCAACGGATGAGGCCCTCACGCGCATCTACTTCTACGGCGAATTTTAGGCGTTGGGCTTGGGTGGCGGTTTGCCCGATTTTCAGAGCTGCTGTCTGGTCGACGGTATACTCTGCGAGAGGGCCGGAGATGAAGATTCTAGTTGTTCTAGGGGCGTTTGGCAATGGTAAGATGGGATTTGTTAAGGGTTCTTCCACGGAAGAGAACAGATCTTGGGCTAGTGATGTTTGCGTTCGATGCGGCTTGAGGACAAATGTAGCATCCGGTGAGGCAGTTCTAGACAGAAGGTAATCGGGTTCTGAGGTGTTTACGGAATCGATGTTGGCGACAAGCTGCCCATCGAACGGCTCTGTTTGGATAACGAGGATTTTTTGGGCCGGTGGGTAGTTGGGTTGAAAAACGGGAAAACGAAACAGAACGACGGCAAAAAGATGCATAGCTAACGCAACGGCCAACGCCCAGACGAGTGGGCGCGATATTAGGCGTGTTTTACTCTTGCGTAGGCGTAGATTTCGAGATTTTCGCTCGATCCTAAGCATCTAAAGGCGCTCCAGCTCATTTTCAGAAGGTTGATAAACGAGCCGTACTCTGCGCGTTTTTTCTTGCACCAGCGCGAAGAGGCGGAGGAAGGTTTCATAGTCAACGCGACGATCGATGCTCAGTACGATAGTCGGTTGGGCGCTGGGGTGCTGGGCTTGCAGGCGGTCGATTTCGGCGTCTATGCTTGCTGGCAGCGATCCTAGGTCGACAATGGCTTTTTTTGAGCCTAGGTAGAGCACATGCTGCGCATCCATCACCACCAAAATTTGTGTGGTGAGTGGCTCTGAGTTTCGCTCGAGTTTGGGGCTTTCGATATGCAATGATTTGAGGGGCAGGATATCGCTGGTAACAATAAAAAAGACGAGCATCAAAAATACAACATCGACCAGAGGCGTTAGGTCTATCAGTGCGTGCGAGCTTTTGAGGGTAGTTTTAAATCGCATCTGAATCAGTAGGTAAGGGGTTCTTGTTTATTTTCTAATAGAAGGTCGACAATCTCCGCAGAGGTGGTCTGGATCTCTAGGACAAATCCTTCTACCCTACTGACGATATAGTTATAAGCGATCACAGAGGGGATGGCGACAACCAGACCGGCTGCTGTAGAGATGAGAGCATACTCCATGGCGTCGCCAATGCGCGTGGCTGAAATGTCTACTAGGCCGCTAACACGCATTTCTGCGAATGCTTGAATAAAGCCGAGTACGGTTCCAAGTAGGCCGATCAAGGGGGCGATGTGCGCGATGATGGAGAGGATTTTGGCGTTTTTTTCTAGATTCGAAATCTCGATGAGACCAGAGAGTTCCATGGCGTGCTCGATCTGATCTTTTTGTCGATTGTGGCGGGCTACGCCGGCCTTTACAATGTTGCCGATGGTGCCCCCGGTCTCTTGACAGTACTGAATAGCATCGGCGATATTGCCCTCTCTGAGATACTTACGGATGCCAATGATGAAACTGTTGGTGTCGATCTCTGCTCGTCTTAGGTGAATCATGCGTTCGATAAAGACGGCAAAACTAACGACGGAGCAGCCGCCGATGATCAGTAAAACGATGCTGCCGTTGAGGCTGTAGTCAAAAATAGTCGCGACGAGTTCATTCATAGCCATAAGCTTGTTCCAATTTTTCCTTTGCTTTGAGAGCCCACTCTCCGCCTTTTTTCGAGGTGGCTTCAAGCTGTTTTTGCGCCAGTTCTTGGCGACCTTGTTGTTGATAGATTTCTGCGCGCAAGAACATCGCCTTGACGCGCAGAGCCGAAATGGCATCCTCATTGATAACTTTAGATAGCACGAGCATAGCCTCGTCGAGGCGCCCCAATTGCTGTAAGCATTGGCTTTGAGCCAGCCAAAGATCTAATTTTTCTTCTGGGCTGAGGAGATTGCCTTTCGCTGCTTCCTCGGACCGTTGGAACAGAGAAAGGCCTTGCTCGTGCTGCCCGTTACGGAGGTAAAGATTGCCTTTTTGGTAGAGCGTACGGCTGAAAAAATAGCCTCTTGAGACACCAGAGGCTTGGTAGCGAGCGATCGTGTTGTCTAGCATCGGCTCAGCTATTTTTAAATCGCCACTGCGCACTAAGGTGACGGCCAGGCCGTAGGCTGCTTCTTCGCGGATGGGCTCAAGTGCTTCATTTTTCCAAGGCGCTTGGTCCATATCCAAAAGAAGCTCATGAAACAGATCCGAAGTGTAGCCTAGATAGATCCGTTTTTTTGCACCAATTGCGTCGGATGCAATAGCTAAATTAGCCAATGCTCGTTCTAGTTTCGCACGGCAACGCAGCGTCGTACAGCGAGGTATGTCTTGCTCTTGGATCAGGCCAGCGGCGTATAGACTGTCGAAGGCCAGCTCGGCTTCTTGAAACGCCTCGATGGCCTGATGCCAGCGAGACGTAGGCGATTTTCTTTTATCCGTGGCGGGGGGCAGGCGCCGCAACGCGAGGCCCAAAAGATGTTGCGCGTTGATCGTCAGTGCTGAAGCGGGGAAGCGCGTTTTCATCTCGCTGAGATGGGCATGAGCCAAAGGCTCACTTAAGTATTCCGCATAAGTATATAAAGCGAGGTAAGCTTCAGGCGCGAATTTGCATTGAGGGTACTTTTCATAAACTTCGCAAAAACTTTTTTGGGTTGTTTTTCTGGGTGCGCCGCTTTTTTCTTGCGCGCGTGCTACCCAGTAAAGCGCCTCGCCGCAGTGCGGAGAGGTGGGATAACGAGCAACTAGTTCTAAAAAAGTTTGGGTAGCCTCAGTGAATTTTTCTTGGCGGTATTGCCAGCTGCCTAGCTGTTTGAGGCATTCGTCTGCATATCGGCCCTCGGGAAAACTGTCTATGGCTTTTTGCCAAGGCAGAGAGGGATCGCCTTTAGTAGATTGGGCTAGCAAAATGCCCTCCAAAAGGTAGGGTAGGTCTGGATCGGCCGAGTAGTCGTATCCCTGGCGGATAGCCGCTAACCCGCGCTCTTGCGCCTCAGATGTATGCATTAGAGCGCAAATACGGCCGATCTCTAAAAGTACCTCGGGCGTTTGCTCTTGTGCTTGTAAAAGTTTATGAATTGCTAATGAATACTGACCCTCTTGCAGATCGTTTTGCGCGCCCAGAAGCAAGCACTGCGCATATTCAGGGCTGCCTTGCTCTTGCCGTTGCAGCAGCTCGGTGTAAAAGAAACGGCGCGTCTCATAGCTGGGCGCTGCTTCAGCGCGGAGTAAAAGCAGCTGGTTGCGCTCGGTGATTGTGGAGCAACTGGAGGAATCTGCCAAGAGTATATTGGCTTCGTGCAAAGATTGCGCATCGTTTTGTAGACGGCCTTTACGCACCAAAAAAGCAGCCAGAGCGAGCTGCCACTTTTCTTGAGGGAACTGGGCTTCCAATTGGCGGAGAGGCAGCTCGGCTTGTGCGAGGTGGTAGATACGTTGCTGTCCCTGTGCCTTTTCTGCTAGCTCCAGATGACAGGTGGCTAAGCGTTTGAGAGTATCCGGTGCCCATTTGGCACGGGTTAAATTACGCTTGGGTAGGGCGCGTTGATAGGCTTGTGAGGCCAGTAGCCAATCTTGGTGCTCTTCTTCAGCTAACCCTAAATAGAAGGCGCACTCATAGGCGAGCGGTGCTGACAGGCGCGGTTCCATGGACCTGAGTTGTTCGCGGGCTCGGCTGTAGCGACCAGCAGTCAGGTCCAGCTTTGCTAAGTATAGTTCTGCCAAAGGGCGGATAGCGTTCTGAGGGTGATTGGCGACTAGTTCCCGCCAAGTTGATTCCGCCACTGCCTCGTCGCCCAATAGGTAGGCTATATGGCCCAAATGCCACCTGGCAAGCGGCTGTGCACATTTTTGCAATAGATCGTAAGCTAGCGGCAAGTTGTTGAGGTGCTTGTGGGCCAAGGCGGCGATTAGTCGCAGCTCTTCATCGGTTTCTGTATCTTGCAAAACAGTGAGCACGTCGGCGTACCGCTCACATTGGTGGTAGGCATGTGCTAAACGCGTGCACACCTGTTGGCGATTGGCTTCCTCACATTCTTCTAAAGCCTGTTCGAAGTCGTTGACTGCTTCCAGATACAATCCAGCGTCATAGGCGCGTTGACCACGGGCCAAATGCGCATCTAAAGCGCATAGGTGTGCCCCAAAAGTCAGCAAAATTGGAAAAAGGTAAGAAAAGTAGTATTTCATAGCCGTTAATCATAGGCTGGATGAAAGCAATTGTAAAGCTTTGCCTATACCATGTCCTTAGTGCACTGTGAAAGGTTTTTTGGGATCATAAATGTGGTGCAGTTGTGTGCTGGAAGACCCCGGCCTTGCCAAAAAAATGTGCGAAATATTGAAAATCCTGTTGCACAATATATTCTCAACGTAATATCCACTTGGGTATCCTGAAACCAAATTTAGAGGAGTTCTTGTTAATGTCCCTACAATCGACAACAAAAGAACTAAAAGACCTTCTTGTCCATTTGTCTCACGACTTGGAGAAGGCTGACGGTGGCAATAAGGCTGCTTCACAACGTGTTAGAACAGGTACTGTAAAGCTAGAAAAAGTAGCCAAGCAGTATCGCAAAGAGTCGATTTTGATCGAGAAAAAAACGAAAGGTACTAAAAAGCCTGCGAAAAAAGTAGCTGCTAAATCTAAGTCAGCTGCACCAACAAAATCTGCTGCAGCGAAGCCTGCCGCGACAAAGCCTACAGCAGCAAAACCTGTGGCAGCAAAACCTGCCGCAGGGAAAGCAAAACCAGCTGTACAGCCAGCAGCAAAGCCGGTGAAATCGGCTAAGTCAGCCAAAAGCACGAAAGCCAAGAAGACAGTCGTTAAAGCTCGTCCTCTATCCGTTAAAATACCTACTTGTTGCGCAAGCCTCTAGTTTTCTTGGGGTGGGAGATTTTTCTTCCATCCCTAATTTCCCTTAGCCGTTCGCTCAGCTTCCAGTAACTCCTGCTAAAGAAGAGAAGAAAGTATTGCACCTTCTGGTTGGATGCTTTATCCTCTTTGCCTATGGATAAAAAACCGCTGAAACAGGTGCTTATCGACATCGAAGAGATCTCCTCCGATGGATTTGGTGTAGGCTTTTTTGTGCTAGAGGATGGCTTGCGACGAGCGGTAGAGGTCCCCTTCACAATGCCGGGAGATCGCGTAAGAGCATCTATCATCAAAAAACGTCACGGGCAGTGGCTGGGCCGTTTGGAGGAGACAATCGATGCGTCCCCTTTGCGCGAGCCGCCCCGTTGTACCCATTTTGGTGCCTGCGGCGGCTGTCGTTGGCAGCACATGTCCTATGCGGAGCAGCTCGCCATTAAAGAACGTTGGCTCCTGCGCCATTTCGAGTCGTTTCTTGCGGGCGTAAAAATCTCTCCGATTATCCCTTGCGACCCACCTTGGCAGTACCGCAACAAAATGGAATTTTCTTTCTCGCAGGACGCTAAAGGGGAAAAATACCTCGGCCTGATGCAAGGCGGTAGGCAGAAGGTGGTGACGCTGACGGAATGTCATCTTACTCGACCTTGGTTTGTAGAGACGCTGCAGGCAGTGCGTGGCTGGTGGATAGAGTCGGGACTCGATGCCTATCGCCCTTACTCAGATAGCGGCTCGCTGCGTAACCTTACGCTCAGAGAGGGCACGCGCACTGGCGATCGCATGGCGGTGCTCACCGTGTCAGGTAATCCCGATTACGCGCTCACGCGTGAAGCACTAGACACCTTCAAAGCGGCGGTGGGGCCGAACGTCTCGTTGTTTTTACGAGTACAGCAGATTGCTAAAGGTCGCCCCACACAGTTTTTTGAGATGCATTTGGCCGGCTCTGACCATATCAAAGAAATATTGCAAGTGCGCCTGAAGTTTTACGAAGCACCAATCCTTCTCAATTGCAATATCTCGCCTACAGCATTCTTTCAGCCAAATACTCTTCAGGCTGAAAAACTTTACTCAATGGCTCTGCAAATGATCCCCTTTAACGAAAAATCGGTCGTGTGCGACCTTTTTTGCGGTACAGGAACCCTAGGGTTGGCCGTCGCACGACGTGTCAAAGAGGTAATTGGTGTGGAGCTCTCCCCAGAGTCTGCGCTGGACGCGCGTGAAAACGCAAAACGCAATCGCATTGAAAATATTGAGATAATCACCGGAGACGCTGCGGTAGTGCTCGCTGGCTTGCAAGCGCAGGGCCGCCTCGCGCATGTAGATATTGTGATGGTGGACCCGCCTCGTTCTGGCCTGGCTCCGCAAATGATTGAGGCGCTTCTGTCTGTAGGCGCGCCCGAATTGCTCTACATTTCCTGCGCACCAAAATCGCAAGCGCGTGATTTGGCTATACTGCTTAAAGCGGGTTACCAGCTGGTGGAGATGCAGCCTGTGGACCAGTTTCCTCAGACAATCCACATAGAAAATATCGCCTATCTAAGGAAGCTATGAAATTTACCCTCATTCAGCAGGATGGCCAAAGCAAAGCGCGCTTAGGCCGTCTTGAAACGGCTCATAGCGTCATCGATACGCCAGTTTTTATGCCGGTGGGCACGCGCGGCGCGGTAAAAACATTAACCAATCAGCAGCTGATCGACCTCGATGCACAGATCATTCTGGGCAATACCTACCACCTAATGTTGCGGCCAGGCAAGTCTATTATCGATCAAGCAGGTGGGCTGCACGCCTTTATGCAATGGCCTCGCTCTCTTCTTACCGACTCCGGTGGTTTTCAGGTCTTTTCACTCGCCGCTCTCAATAAGATTTCCGACCGCGGGGTAGAATTTCAGTCGCACATCGACGGAGCTCGGCACTTTTTAGGCCCTGTAGAAAGTATGGAGATCCAAAAATCTTTGGGATCGGACATCGTAATGGCATTTGACCAATGCGCCCCCTATCCCTGCAGTCGTGAAGAGGTGCAAATCGCCTGGAAGCGCACCAAGCGTTGGGCGGAAACCTGCCGTAACTTTACTTTACAACCGCATCAAAACCTATTTGGTATTGTACAGGGCGGTACGGAGGAAGATTTACGGCAAGAGTCCGCACAAACATTAGCAGAGATGCAATTCGGTGGGTATGCCATTGGAGGCCTATCTGTCGGCGAACCAGCGCACTTGATGTACCACATGATCGATCTGACAGAACCGCACCTACCGCAGCACAAGCCCCGTTATTTAATGGGTGTCGGCACGCCACGCAATATCATCGAAGCGGTGATGCGCGGTATTGACATGTTTGATTGTGTCATGCCTACGCGCAACGCGCGCAACGGCACCGCTTTCACCTGGTCGGGTAAACTTTCCATTAAGGCGGGCCGTTATGCCAACGATTTTTCGCCGATTGATGCACGCGTCCCCGGCTACGCTAGCGGGTTTAGCAGGGCCTACATCCGCCACCTCCTGAACGTGGATGAGGTCACAGGCCTGACCCTGGTGACTTTGCACAATCTCGCCTTTTATCTAGATTTTATGAAACAATTGCGCGCAGCGATCGGGCAAAGCGAACTTCCTGCGTTCTATCGTCGCGTATGTGAAATTTACCCTGAAACAGAAGGAACTTAAACATGGTTACATGGCTTATTCTGCTCGCGAATGGCGAGATCCCACCGCCCGATATGCTGACGCAGTGGCAACCACTATTTATGATTGGCATTGCGCTATTATTTTTCTATTTTATCCTCCTGCGCCCCGAACAGAAACGACGCAAGGAAATGGACGCTAAACGAGCGGCTCTACGCAAAGGCGATCGCGTGACAGCCATGGGTATCATCGGCACAGTATTCAAAGTAACTGAAACTACGGTTATCCTAAAGATGGTCGACGGAGCCAAAATTGAATTTATCAAGGGTGCCATCACCGAAGTACTGCCAGTTGCCGACGAAGAAGTAAAAGAGGTCGAACGCAAAGAGACAGTAGAAGAGTAGTAAGCCCAAAAGCTATGACTGACTGTCATCCTGGTGAGGGTCAGCTGAAAAAGCGAAAAAAGGGAGAGGCTTTAGGCTCTCTCCCTTTTTTATTGTTTAGCGACCAACTGTTAATAGTCTTCTGGGTTAAGTGGCAGTTGTTGGCGGATTGGCTCCAGATTTGCCGCCTCTTCTTCTAATAGCTCTTTTTGACCCCCTGGAAGGTCGGCAAGCGAATAAGTTCTGATGGGCTCGTGGTAGCTGTAGATAAGATCTGCTATTACAGCGGCCACCGCCTTCGGGGCTTTACTTTGCATTTCATAATAGGGTAAATCCTGGCTTTCGAAAATAGGATCGATGTGCTCCAGATGGTTGCGCAATCTTGTGAAAGCGCGAAGTTTTGCCTCTTGTTGCGCGCTCGCTTCAGGTATAATTTTATTTACGATGACGCGAATCTTTGAGTTGCCTAAAAATAAAATAATCTGTGGTAATAAATGAATGCTGGCTAAAAAGAAGCTCACGTCTTTTTGAAACTCCTTTTCCAGCACATCTTTAAGGGCATCCTTATCGGCAGTTACTTTAATTTGCTGCTCTTGTAGGAGTGTCTTAAGTTTTGCTAGACGGTTCTGTAGAGTGCTAAAAAGAGCTTCATAGGTGGGGGCAGGGTCTTTAACTACTTGGTCGCGCAGCGCCTGTATAACCCTGAAGTCGCTCTCCATGGCGCTCCTGATCTTTTGCTCTATCTGTAACCTTTTGTCTCTGTTGTCTTTTTCCTTGTTTTTTGTGTCTTCTGCTTGCAGCTTTCGATACTTTTTTTGGGCTGTTGATAGAAGATTGCCAATCTGTAAGATTTTTCGTTCTTCATCACCGCCCGGCTGCACTAGCGCTGCTTTGTTGAATGCTTGCCAAGGCGCCAGGCCATTAAGCATCTCTGAGAATTGTTGATCGTCGATGGTAAGCTTTTCTAGCTCTTTTCTATCTTTGTCGTTTAGCAGAGGATGGCCGGGGATAAAATGTGGGTCAGGGATAAGCGGTGGCCGGTTTTTAGGAAGAACGTGTTGAATGCTCTGCCAGTACTTTTGTACTGGCAATTTCCAATTTTCAAAGCTGAGCTCATTGACATCAACATGGGCATCAAAGGGCCAATCTATAAACTGGCTTTGCGTTTCAGCTATGGAGGCGTACACACTTTGTTTCAATTTAGCCAGTTCGCTGAACAGCAAACCCAAGGTAGCCTGTTCGTCTTCTAGGTTCAGCAATCTTTGCGAGAGGTAGCTGTCCATATGCACGAAACCAGCTCGGATTTCTCTAAGGCTTTCGGCATTGATGTAATCAATTTTTTTAAACTCTTGGGAGATTAAATTCCGCCCGCTAAATATGTCACCTATAAGTTGTAAGCGTCTTAACCACGCCAGCCTTACTTTCAGTTTATCAAATCTTCGATCAGCGCAAGAATGAAGGAGGCGCGCAGCCATGCTGGTCCCGGGTAAAACTTCTATACCTAAGCCTTGAAAGATGTCTTGAAAGCAATGTTCAATTTTTTTCTTGTCTTCTTTGCTTGTGCCTAGATCATACAGATTTGACATAGCCTCTGCATATGAGTCTAAATCCAGAACAAGGCCGGATCCACCGGCTGCTTGGGCGAGCCCGGGAATAGGTTGCTCTGTCTCCAAAGGAAGCAAGCATAGCAGGCGCCGCATACTAAACAGCCATTTAGTATATCTAAGCAAAAGCTCCAAATGAGGCAAAGCATCCATTTTAAGATCACAAGGCAGCTGAACAGACGGTCCGATGCCTGCTTGAACAGCCGCTTCTTGGGCAGCAGCCAGTGCCGCGAAAAAACTTGCTAACTTGGGAATTTCAGTTAAGATATCCGCGCAAGCAGCCTTTACGACGAGGCTGTGGTTCGACAGTGCCAGGCGGAAGTGTTCAACCTGTGTCAGCAATTCGGGAGCCTGGCTAGGAGGAGGTGGGAAGTGTATACCACCAAGTTCTGTAGCATTTATAGAAGCTCTATCGCTGCAAAATATAGCTCCACAGAAGTCGAATAGGTACCAGCTGTCTACCCCTCGGGGCAAGTACCGGATTAGCCCTTCTCTTTCGTCCCTGGGAAAGCAATGAAGGGTTTTAAAAATCATGCGTAGGCAATTTTTTAAATCATCAAAAAAGACATCAGCTCGCGTGCCTTCAAGAGTAAGGGTAAGTGCTTGGCCAATACGTAGTTCGCGTTGCTCTGTTGGTAAAGACCAAAAACCCGGATCTAGATAGAGTTTATAACAAACTAACTCTCTTAAGCTGTCCTGCTGCTTTTTCATATTAGAGACGTTTTCTAAACCCTCATGGAAGTTGTAATCTATCAGAAAATTCAACAGATCTAGCACGTGCTGTACTTGTTCGCTGAAAGTATACGTTGATATATTTTCTGTTTTGCTTTCGAATGCCTGAAGCTTATTCTGGTATTCTTGGCAAAGGCATCGTTGGCGGTATAAAGATTCTACAAACCTAACCCGCTCTAATCCTGGCTTTCGGGTAAGTTCTTTAATTTCTGAGTCACATTCTAAAACTTTTTTCTTGAATAAGCGATCGAGCTGTTCGCTCGCTTGTTTTTTTTGACGAAGAATTTGCAGGGCTACATCAAGCTCGGATAACTGTTTACCCGATATGCCAATCTTTCGCAGGCCCCTCTTTAATTCATCTTTCTTGCTAATTTCCGAAGAATATTTTGAAATTTTTGAAGGCTGCGCTTCAGCTTCAGCGGAATAAAGTTGCTTAGCTGTCATAAAAGCCAGTAGGGCATCGCCATATTCGCCTAAGATTTTGTGAAATTCGCCAATCTTTACCAAAAGCTCAAGATTTTTGGGCTCTTCTAGTAGGCTACCATGACAAAATTTAATCTTCTGACGGGCCTGCTCAGGGGATAAATTTAAGTCCACGGCTATACCTCATTGGTTATACAAAAGCCGAGATTCTAGCAATCTTACTTTTTCGTCAATTAGAAATTTATTTTTTGATTTGCCCTGAAACAGGATAGCTGGCCACCTGCCGCGCCAAGGTATTAGTCGGCAAGCAGTTTGCCACTTTTAAGGTCTAATTAAGCCGCTTCCCGCCATCTATCAGGAGCCTTGCTGCGAGAGCTTTTTACCCACAGAGGCCTCTTATATTTCTTTCGAGGAGGCGCATTTAAAAAGACAAAGATGAAGCATTTGCGGTAGCGTCAGTAGAAGCAACAAAAGCCCGGTACATGCTACGCAGCCTGTCCGACTTGAGAGATCTGGAGTTTGGACTAATTTTACCCGCTCCGCTCGCAAAACCAGATCACTGGGTTGGCGCAGGTTGATTCCTAAAGTTGCATAGGCGTGGGGCGATTTTTCGGCTAAATTCGCCGCATGCGCGGGTACCGCGCTCTAAGCTTTCTTGCTTGTATAGCCGTTGGATCCGGGGCGATTGGTTTGGAATCGCCTTTTTTGGCCGCTTTCTGGATAAGAGGGCGATCCAGTCTTTCTCCGCTTTTACATCCCTGCGAACTGCCGGGCGATTTTCTACGTGGTTTGAGAATCAGGGTGGAAGCCCCAATTACCCAGATTATTATGAGCGTCTGCTAAAAAGAGCGGGAGTAAACCCCCGCCCTTTCGAGCTATTCACAGTTTTTCGGCAAGTGCCTTCCTACGAGCGAGGTTTTTTGCCAACCAGGGCTGCTATACCCGCTTCGATGCGGCGCAAAAAGATAAAGATGAAGATCGGCGGCAGCACCAGCAGAAGCAATAAAATCCCGACAAGCATTGCAAAGCCTGCCCCACTTGGGTTCAGGACAGCCACTAGGGCGGCGACTTGACCGATCGCTTCGGCATTGCGGATAACTGCTTCTGTCGACTGGTTTAGGGCATCTAGGTTGGTGCGAAGGGCTTCTGTATTGCTCGCGAGCAGGTCAGCCGAGCTGCGGAAAGCTCGTGAGGACAGTTCGATCGCATCGCCGTTTGCCTGAATTTTTTGCGTACTTTGTTCGAGAACATCGGTCTGGTCAGCCAGTGCCTGAGTTCCTGTTTCGATGGACTTGCTGTTTTGATCCAAGCTGGCTTGCATGAGCTCTAAGCTGGCCGCATGGCTTTGTACCGCTAATGCGTGGTTTTGCACGGCGCTCATACTTTGGCTCAGTGAGCTAAGGCCAGCATTCAGCGTCTCAGAGGTCTCCTGCAAAGCTATACGGTGGTTATCGAGGGCCTGGTGGTAATTGCGCATGCACTCGATTTCTTGGTTTTTCGCTTCTACCTGACGAAGGGAGGCCTCATGTAGCAGGTCGATGGAACTGCGATGCAGTTCCAGCGCCCCATCATTTAGGGAGAGGCTTTGGTACAGCTCTTTAGGGTCTCTGAACGCTGCCAGCTCTTCTTCCTGAGGTTGAAGAGTTTCGTCATTCAGTGATAGGCTCTGGTGCACTTCGTGGACTTCTCTGATTGCTTCATCCAATTTGTTGCAACCCCTCTCAATGGCTGCTAGGCCCTCCTCCATAAGAGCGGTGGTCTCTTGGGCTACTTCTATTGCATGGCGCGACTCTTGCAGGGCTTCTTCCTCATCAGTCAAGACCCAGTAAGGCTCGCTGAGTGTATTGAAATCAACTGCTGTGCGCGAGCCTATCCCGCATCCAGACACAAGAAGAAGGGTACATCCTAAAAAAAATATCGTTCTAAACACTTGCAAGACCTCCAAAGTAAGGTGATCTACATTCATAACAAAAATAGCTTCATTTGTAAATGTAACCTTAGGGGCAGGTGCAATTCAAATTGAGGTAAAATTTACTTAACCCTTTGGTGGAGAATGGAGAGCGGCTATGAACAAGAGTCTGTCCACACAAAATCTTTCCAGCGATGAACACTGTTGGCCCAAGCGAGGTTGAAGAAGGCGGGAACGTGCTGCAGAAGAGACAGTGCTGGCGGTATGGCAAACCTCTGAAGTCCTAAAGGCAAACGAGGATTGGGAAAGGCTTTGGCAAATTGAAGCTACTTGTGGGGTTGTTGGCTTAGCAACATTAAGATCAGTACAGGTTTGAATTGTGCCCTTAATGGCAGCAGTCGGCTAGAAAGAGAGACCGACTTAGCGAAGGCTACCGACGGCCTATTGAGACGGATTTGTAGCCTTGGCTACGAACGAGCAAATTTTTCAGTAATAGCCACGCGCCTTGAAGAGCAGACGGTGTTGCGGTGGCCCCGATGAGACTAAAAATATTCAGTGTTTAGGCTGTAACGCTGTACCCTGCGGGTGGACAGCTGTTTACTAATAAGCGCCATGTGATATGGTGGCGATCGTGCTAGAAACGGGAGGATAGAAATGCGGTTCTGGGGTTTGTTGTTGTGCTCTCTTAGCGTATTGTGCGCTGCCTTTGCGGCGGAGGAAAAGGAGACCTCTCCTGAAGCTGGGGTGCTTATCGTGACGTACAACACCGGGCGTAACGCAGAACGGCTTGACCGTATTCGCTTTCGTTTGGTGAATGAACACAGAGAGCAGCGGATGCTTCCGCAGGCTGGACAGTTTTTGGACAGCCCTGCGTCTCAATCGCGCCGCGTCATTGTGCGTAACCTGCCTGTCGGTCGTTATACGCTTGAGTTTATCATTCCCAATTTTGATGGGCTTTTTTCTGAGATCCCTCAGCGCGAAATTTTCGTTGCGCCTGGGGAGATCACCAAGGTTGATCAGGCGATCAAGCCGCGCTACGCACGTGTCAAAGCCACAGCGATCATGCCAGATGGCTCGGTTTCACCGCGGATCTTGCTTTGCAACAAGCAGGGCATGCAAGTGGCGCGTGGCAATCAAGGAGATTTGGTGAGTTCAAATCTAATCCCTGGTGAATATACGATTATTTTCGAGCGCAAAGCTGGCTATCGCGAGCCAGAGCCCATTTGTATCTCCGTGGCCTCTGGAGCTATTTTGGGGCCTTTTGAACGCCATTACGTCCCTTTAAACGAGAAGGTGACAGAACAGATATCTAAGCCCGCCTCGCGCCTATTAGCCAAAGCGAATTTGCGAGAAGCTCGCGAGTCGTTAGCGCCGCAGGCAGTTGCAGGAGATGCTCCACTATTGCCTAAAGCGTCGGCTGTCAGCATAGTCGCTGATGCACCTGCCGAGATTGCGCCACGCCCCCTAAGGCAGTTTACGCCTGGCGTTACCGAAAGCCAGCTGACCTCTCCAGAATGCCAGCATTGCCCGGACCATTGTAAAAATCGGTTTTGGACGAATTTTGATGCAGAGACGTGTGGATTATTGCCCTGCTGCGTGGACTTGCATGAGCTGTATGGTGAAGGGAGTGTATCTCTTAAAGAGGAAGAGGCAGCCGGTGAGGTGCTTTGGGAACCTGCTGAGCAAGGTGGCCAGGTACCCTGATGCTGCGGGAGTAGGCAGCCGTACCAATTTTTGTCTTGAGCATATTCTATAGAAAAACATAACAGCACAACTCTAATGCGTATCATGAAAATTAAACGTGTTTAATATCTTTTTAGGTTCTAGTGATTCTCTGTTTTTTAAAATAATATTTAGATAAAAAAGAAGAATAAAAGTATAATTATTTGTTTTCTTGACGATGTCTTTTGAGCGCGCAGAAAATCCGGTAGAAAATGCTATGTTTTTAAAATCAACCAAAATCCCAAGATTTCTTCGCAAAGGGCGAGCGTCGCAGGCTGAGGTGACCCCCAAATATTGAACACTAAAACGGTGGGAACAAGGTAATAAACTCAAGTTTTAGCTTTTTTCAAAGGCCCCCAGTAAATACTGAAG
>CAYUJS010000046.1:0-16096 GCA_964445105.1 uncultured bacterium
CCTGGTCATGAACTATACGACACATTCTGCTCTTGGTGGGCCCCTACCTTCTGATTTAGCAAATCTGGTCTCTGAAGAGTCCACGACCGCATACATTAACCTAATCCGAGAGCACTACCCGGAAGACCAAGCGATGTTGAACACCGAATGGACAAACTATGCTTGCACCATGGTCCGCCAAGCAATAGCCGAAAATATGCCTGCAGGGGATCTCTTCACTTTATTGACCGCTGAATTTGCTTCAAGGTGCAAGGCGGTGCCAACGGAGCCCCAGTCTCTTAGTTAATAGCGTCGGCTCACTGCGTTTGCCTGAGAAACGCCTGCTAGGGCAAGCTTTGCCCCCTCTTTAAATCTGCGCTATCGCTCTTTTTCTGGTACATGAGCGGGGATCGTCTTTCGGCAGCCACCATTTTAACAAAAACACCCACTTGAGATCATTGGGTGTTTTTGTTAAATTTATCTAAGGAGATCACCTCATGGACAAGCCGACCCATTTCAGCGCTATTCGTCAACTTCTCAAGCGTCCTGCGTTCACCGCGCAGGAGGCTAAAAAGCTTGGGACCTCTGCTGCCCATCTGGGATACTACGTTGAAAAAGGCCTGATTAGACGGCTAGGCCGCGGAATTTATCAAAGCACCGACTATCAAGGCTGTCCTGAAAATTTCCGCTGGGAAGACCTCATCGAAGCTGTAAATTCCATAGCTGGCGGGACCGTTTGTCTTATTTCTGCGCTTGCAGTTCACGATATCACCGACGAAATCCCCCGACAGCATTGGATTGCGGTGCCCCACACGACCTCTATCCGCAGAGGCGACAATGTCAGAGTCGTGCGATTCCGCAATATGGAGCTCGGAAAAACGACGGTGGATCTAGCCGGAGTGCAGGTATCCATATTTGACCGCGAGCGAACCATCATCGATTCCTTTAGGCTCCTAAGCCGAGAAGTAGCCGTCAAAGGACTGAAAATGGCACTAGCCCAAAAAGGGACAGCGCGCCTGGACCTTAGAAAGCTGCAGTCGTACGCGAAAAAACTGCGCTTCAACATAACCCCTTACCTCATCACGGCCACAATATGAATGAACAGGCACTAAAAGATCGCCTTCAAATTATTTCCAAAGAGAAAGGGATCCGCTTCAATGAATGTTGGAAAAAGCTGCTTCTAGAGCGGTTTCTAGCCCGCCTGTCACGTTCAGCGCAAGCCAAAAATTTTATTTTTAAGGGAGGATCTCTTCTCGCCTATATGATGAAAATAGGACGTGACTGACCTAGATTTTTTACTCACCAGCAAAACCACCGAGAGCGAGATAAAAAAAGCGATCGCTGAGATTGCCGCGACAGATTGACAAGACGGGTTTTCATTTAGCTATGACAGCATAGAACTTTTGGAGCAGGCCCACATGCGCTGCCCCGGCTATCGCATCAGTTTAAACGCTGTTTTCGGACGCATGAAGGATAAAATCCAGGTGGATTTGGGATTAGACGATGCCGTAAACCCCATCATGCGTGAGATGCACTTCTTCCAGTACAGAGACAAGCCAGTGTTTGAAAGTGAGGTCTCTTTGCTGGTCTATCCCCCCGAGACAATTTTTGCAGAAAAACTGGAAACAGTTATTTCAAAGGGGCCGGCGAACAGCCGGATGAAAGATTATCACAACCTCCTTTTGCTTATACGTGAACCAAATGTGATCGACTTTTCCAAGCTACAAGCAACGCTAAAAAGTACTTTTTATCACCGTAGCACCGATTTGCAAGCTTATCGACTTTGGTGAGCAAGACATCGAACCTACGGAAAAGCTTTGGACTGCGCACCTCAAAAACTTGCGGCATATCTCTCAGGAGCTAGGGCTTCCGCAAACCATTCAAGAAGTCATCACAGAAATCAATAACACCCTCAGAAGTATGGCAGCGTAATTTTCCGTGGCTATAGGCAACTGCTATAAAATCAGACCTAAGTGTGTCGAAACAGGTGTAACGTTTGTGTGGATAATACTGTACTAACCCTACAAACCTAGGAATCCCTATGAAAGATATTCCAGGCCTCTCGGACGATCGACGTCGCGCTTTAAAGGCTTTTCAGCAAGACCCAAACGTACACGAGCGGCTTCTAGAGATAGCCAGAATCCTGAGCAGCGCATGCGGCGAGATTGAGGTAGGAGAGACGGTGGATGACGCCACCGCGGAGCTCATTAACCAGGTTTGCGAGGGTGCTTTGAAGTTCTTAGTAAACCGCAATGCGGGCTCCGAGTGCTAGCCTAAAAATGTCTGATAATTAACAGGTTGAGCCACTGCCCTCGATTTGCTTCACTGGGGCGCCGCGGCGATTTAAACTTCTTTTTTCTATGATCAAAGTCGCGTAGCCTTTACTTTCTTATCCGCCATCTCCTATATTAAATTTTTGTCATTGGGGGGGAGCATTTTCTATGTATCTTTGGAGAGGACTGTTAGCTCTGAGCGTGATCGCAACAACCTCGCTATTCGCTACTTACACCTCTTCTAAAATTGGCCCTACCGGGCCCACTTCTGCCACTCCGCCAGCCGCAATGACCCCGCCTTCTGTGAACACCAAGCTAAGCCCAAACCCAAAAAAAGTAACCAGGCCCAAACCCGGTGATATCCGTAAAAAATACCTCGCAAAGCCGCCGGCAAAGGTCGGCCTTGTCCGCGACCAGACCGCTGCAGAAACCCTTGCTGGTCTGTCTCCGGAAATTTGCGTAGAAGCGCAAATCTTTGCACCTTGCGATGAGCGGTTTGTCCTCAGCCCAGCTTGCCTGCAAGAGATTCTGCTTCACGAGCTTCGCTTGTGCCGCATTAAGAGTGGACAAGAAGCTCCCACTAATAGCAAAGAGCCTCGGCCTCAACTGCGTCTAGAAGTCTTTATCCAACCGATCTGCAATTACTACGCTGTTTTTATGGACATACGCCTCATAGAAGCCGCCTGTCCCAACCGCATAGCCCTCCAGCCGAAAGAGTTTTTTCAGGGCATTACGTGGGAACGACGTGAGGTTTTCTGTTCGCAACAATATGACATCACAGCTCTCGTAAAGCAAAAAACCGCCGAGCTAGCTCAGCAGTTTTCTACTAAATATCTTAGGGATCAGCCCGCCAAACCTCTACCCCCGCAGGCGGTTACGAGAAAACCTTTCAAAACCCGGCGCTCAGGCTAATTTGGCTGGCCTCGTTCGCCAGACGAGCGCTCTTAAAGCAAAAAATATCTACTTTATATTTTACTTTAACTAAAATGCCTGCATGCCGCCTGGGAGCTACTAAGCCCCCGTTAACAGGCGCTGAGCAGGGAAAGGACTCGCCTATGTCATCATCATCGTCATCACCGGCCGGGCCGCAAGCCCCGTTCGTCGGGTTTAACACTGGAAATGCCTTGTGCATAGCCCTAAACAAGCCCCAAAATTCAGCGGTCAAAGAATTTGCCAAGGCATTATTTAAGCAGGTGAGCGAGGCCAGTCGGGCTGTCAGGTTTGAACATTTCCCTCCAGAGGAGCGGAAATTTTCCGATGCACTGGCCAGTATATTGACTGGAAATGAAACCTGCGCGGCGATTGCCCTTTCTGGGCCCGACATTCTTGTAGCAACAAACAAGGGGCAGCACGATAAAAAAGTTATGTACAGGCACGCGACAGTCACTGTCGTGCGCAAAAAAAGAACAACTCTTATGCTAAAGTACACGTACCACCTGAGATCGGCTGAACAGGAAAGTCAACATTGCTTATTTTTCTCCTACCAATTAGACACTCGCAGGCGAAAAGTAGCGTCCTCCCTCCTATCAGGCGCTCAAACCCGATTAGCTCATAAGCGACTTTTAGTATTTACCTTTCCGGAGGAGAGAGTGGGCATTGAGGCAAGGGCTGACAGATTTGAATTAGACGTTAAATACTTTAATTTTTATTTAGCACAGAAGATTGGCATCGCCTTAGAATTTATACAACCCACGGTGGTCAACTTTGAACCTTTAAAAAGCAGAGCAGACAAGTTATTCAATAGCCTGTTCGTTATCTCTAAAGCTTTTTTAGATGTCAAAAATTGTTTTGAAAATTTAGAACTAAAACAAATCGCCTTAATAAAAGAGAAATATAAGGATTATCAAAAAATTCAAAGAAAAGGAAAACAAAATCGATTTGTTAATTTTTTGGACCTGACTCAGAATATTCTAATTGAGGGATTTGTTAAACTTTTTATAAACGAAGAGCGTAACGAGGCCTTTGAGACAGCAGCCAGAGCCTATTACATAAAGAAAGAAGTCCTCGCTACCATAAATTCTCACGATCAATGGGTAGAGATTTTAAAAGACAGCCTCACTTACGAGCTTTCCAAAATCCATGAATTTAGCCAAATTTCCGATGCTGAAAAAGCCGTAAGTTTGGAAAGGTTATACATCGATCTCGTTGCAGATTACATTCGATATAAAGCCTTAAACCGCTCAAAGACCTCCGTCAACTCAGTAGAGACTTGGTTTGAAAGTGTCGCTACGTCTCCCAAAGTTTCATTGCCTCCATTTATAGAAGCTAAGTTTGGTCTGTTTTGTAAAATTGCTGGCCCCTATTTTTCTTACCTGGCATTTATAGAGCGCCATATGAAAGACGAGGCAAAGAGAGGGGGAGCGCCAGCCAATCGTATTGCAAAGGAGCATACCTACGACGGGACGTCGCGCTTTTTGATTATAGAGGGCGAAGAGCGCGTCCATGCAGAGATGCGCTTATTCAGCCACCATCTTTTAAAAGGAAATTTGGCCCAAGAGAGCTATTATGGGGTTTCCATGCTATGCTGCGCTTTATGCAACTATACCCTATCCCAATTTAGAAAGAAGGGCTTGCCCGTCCCGGAAACGAGCGGAACCCACGCCACTCTCTTTTCATGGCCTCTGCCAGAGGTCCTCCGAGAAGATGAATACATGAAAATTTTTCTTGGTGAAGACCTATTTAGGCAATACAAGAACCTCCCGCCAGTCCTGAATTTAGGGGGTGCGAAGGCAAGCGATTTTTGTAATTCAAAAGAAGTGTGCGTAGCTATTATTGAGGCGCTAGACAAACTTAATTCTACTAAAAACCTGAAATCCTTAGGCTTAGATGCTGGGTATATAATTGCAGACAAGAAAAATCTCCGCTTGGACAACAAGCTACTTAGAGAGCTGCCCGCAGGGCATGTTGATGCCAGTTTTGAGCGCATGTTGAAAGATTTAGAAGCAAAATACACCCCGGTTTTAGACGTCGCGTATTTTCAACCGGTCCTTCGGCTAGGACTTGCGTGGGAAAAAATGCGCGACGACGAGGTAGCCTTCCACTATTTAGACAGGGCAGGCAAAATATTAGATGAGTATCCTGACGGCATCCCAGAAGCAGAGCCTGGCACTCTTTTTAATCGCTTAGGCAATCTTTACCGAAGGCTTGGCAACTTTGAGAAGGCCCTTGAGTATTTAACAAAAGCACTCAACTTTTATGAATCGCCTCATGATGCCATGGCTGAAATTTTCAAGGACATAGGCTGTTTGCACATCGAAGAGGGCCTCTGGGACAAAGCAAGGAGTGCTTTTCAGAGGGCGATTGATTCTTCGGTTACTGACGGAATGAAATTACTGATCCAACAAAAGTTAGATACCATTCCGTGCAGCAGCCCGGACTAACTCCGGTAGCTGCATGCGATCCCATGCGTTTGCCTGGACTTGCAGGCTATTGTTGAATTGGCACTCGTTGTCTTTCACAAGTTTGCCCTGTTTTTGCGTGCTTTGGCCACCAAACCTGAATAGATTTACATTTGCATGCCCACCTACTATGCATAAAGGTCTTTACGCGCCAGTTTTAGGATCTTGTGCGGAGTAAACCTGGAAAGATCGTGGTGCAGCATGCCTGTCCCCATGGCTTGCGCGAAGGTTTTTTGGGAATGCCCTTCGTTGGATACCAACATTTGTGCATAGCGCTTAGCGTCTACGTGTAGAGGTAGCTTTTCGGGCAGGTAATCGCGCACAGTGTTAAACATGATGAAAGCGATGGTTTTCTCTTCCTGACCGCTGGCTTTGATAGCGTCCCAGTTCTTTAACTCCTCTTCCATCTGTTTATAGATAGCTGGGTAGAATTCCCGCTTGTCCATCAGATGTCCCCGCAAGCCGGCGCGTCGAAGGCCTTGATCTATTTTGCCTTTCCAGTTTGTAGGCGTTTGCACTTGGCCGTTGGCCTCTGCTTGTAAGAATTGCCGACGGCGCTGCTGACCTTTTAGAATCTGATCGACGAGGAACGAGCCGCCGTAACGCACCACGGTCGAGCCGGCTAGGAACAGAAATACAAGGGCGAAAGCTCCGAGCCCACCCCAGCCAGTGGTGATGAGCAAGATTAAAGCGGCGACTGAGGCTGCTGTCGCACAGGCTGCCAACAGGTCGGAAGCCACTTGGACCCATTCTGTGATTCGCTTCATTTTTAAGCGCTGCTTCATATAAGGGCCTACATCATCTAAAAACAGCTTTTTGCTTTCTGCAAGTACTTCTGCAGCGCGGCCTTGCACAATTTTAACTTCTCCTACGCCTTTTGCAGCAGCTGTGCGATTTTCCGGGCTTAGCCTTTCTAAAGTTTCGTCAGCGACAGTTCCTGTTTCCAACAGCTGTCTGCGGGCATCCTGTAGTGCTATAAATTGGGGATCGTCTAAATCCACGTTATCTGTTTCTGTGAGGGCTTGTAAACGGTCATCAACTGCTTTTAAACGAGGTCTTACAGCCTGCTGGCTTTTGAGGCTCAAGACAAATCGGCCAGTGTCGTCTTTTCTGGTGAGAATTTCTGAAAGCGCTGTTGCATTCCCGTTTGTTAAGGCCCTGGACGCCTCTTGCAACGCAAAAACCTCGCTTGTGGGTTCATGATCCCGTACCTCTACTTTTAACTGCGCGACCTGCTCTGCAAGCTTTCGTTTTTGCTGGTAGATGGCCACATCGTTTGGGGGTATCATTCGCAGGCTAAGCTCATCAAACAAAAGGCCTAAGTTTGACCCTGGAAAGGCCAGCTGCACGCACTCTTTGGCTGTTTCCAAATCTGAATCCACCGCTAAATCGCGTAGACTTACCAGGGCACCGTGAGCGTCCTTGTATTCGGGTTTATTCGCGTTGTGTTGAATCCACTGGTCGATGACCCTCAGTTCAGGTTTGAGCACATATTCGCTTTCTTTACTTAGTTTTCCAGAAGCGATAAGCGCATTGAGCTCCCTCATCTTGCCTTGCTTCATAAGTTTAAACGCTTGGTCAAGCGCTTTGACCTCTTCTTTCTTCAACTCGAGGTCGGCTTTGCGTTCAAAATCTTTGCCTTTCACCAGTTCAAAGATGCGGTGGTTGATGGCCTGTTGTGGGGTTAACTGCTCCATCTCCTGGAAAGAGCGGTCAAATTCGCGCAGATTGGAAAGAGACGCACTGGCATCCTTAAGGTTAGAGCGGATAATAGCAGTGTCGAACGGAAAGCTAGGGACAATCAGAGCAATTTTTAGTGTGCCAATGATTAGCGAGGCGATGCCCGTGGGTTCTGCTGCGGAAAAAAGTTGCAGAACGCCTATGACCATCTGTGCTGCGTCCACAGAAGTGACGCCCACCTTGTAGACGTTTGAGCCGAGTAGCCTGAGCTCTCTCTTCAAATCAATCTGTGCTTTCATTTCAAGCACAGGACGCAAGCCATCTAGCAATTTTTGTTTTTCTTGGAAAAGTTCTGAAAACTTGCCTTCTTCTTTTATCGCGAGGAGCTCCTCTGCGTCCTCACTCAGGATGTTCGCTACCAGGCGGTCTGCCAATAGCGCCTCGCTATCCCGTTCGGTAAGAGCTCTGCTCAATTCGGGATCGCCTTTGACGAGTCTGGCCCTAATTTCCTCATGTTGAGAAAGCTTAGCGATGACAGCTGCGGGATTTTGCGAAAGCTGCTCTGCTTTGCGCTCGAGAACTGCCGCTTTCAGCGTTGTATGAATCTCCTGGAGGCGTCCCACAGCCATTTTTTCTATGGAGCGCACGTAACTGCGAGCTGTAGTGTGGGAGATAACACGCTTCACGTTGAGAAGCGCGTTGACCGTGTCTTCCACCAAGCGAATCGACACAATTGGGCTAGGGATACTCTGATGTTCGATTTGGCCGGCGCGGCTCATTCCTTCTCGCCGTGACATACCCTGAAAAGCTTTTTTCTGCCAGTAACCGATACCCTGCCTTCGTGCAGCTTTACCGCTGGTCTGGGCTTTTAGCTTGGCGCTGTGCTGCCGGAGAATTTCAATTTCGCCTTCAAGCTTACGGCGTTCATTCACGAAGTTTAAGGTGCCCAAAACCTGAGCTGGAGTAGGCGCACTCCCTGGGGCACGCGGTTTGGCAGGCTGTCCCATGCCCCACTGCTTGTGCGCAAAGTCGCGCGCGCTTACCAATGCCTGGCTTAGCGTTCCCCGCTTTTTCGGCTGGATTTCTTTAATGTCATCTTGCAGGTCTTTCTGCTGCAATTTTAGAGTCTCCAGAGCTGCTTTTTTGGCGGCTAGCTCTTGTTTGGTGGCCGATAGCTGTGCTTTGGCCTGTTTATGAAGGACCCGTTTTTCTTGGCGGCGCTCTGCTTTCAGCTGTTTTTTTGCGGCTTTATCTACCTTCGCGTCGGTTCCGATCACGGGATCTGCGGGCTGGGGTCCAGCCCGCTGCACCAAGCTGCTGATCGTCGTACCACCCTGTGCGGCAGGCACCGAGCCGACCGGCGCGCTTACGCCTTTGGCAGCGGGAACAACTTGCGTTGGAGGCTGGGCCCCTAAATCTCTGCTGGTTAGTAGGTCATGTCCGTTGCGATCAAACCTTAAATCCACAGATTCCTCGTAATTCAAACTCATCATCTATATAATTAAATTATATCAATTTTTGAAAAATTTAAATAAATATTATTTATAAATAAAATAAACAGATGCATATTGTTTGATACAATTTTCGTGCGATTATGGAAGTAGCGCTCCCCTAAAGAAGAGAGCCCTTAAGCTTAGCCCGGCTCCACCGGCTGGCTGACTATCTGCTAAAGATGCGTGAAAAAGTCTGATAAAATAACAAAAAAGAGTGACTTGGTGGTAGATAGCGACTTATCTTTTGACGACTGATAAACTTATTAGGCAATGTACAGAAGCGAGTATCGTTTCGCTTTTAGATCGGTTCTTAATGGTAATAATTGCCTTGCGTCCGAAATGCTGCGACCCGTCTAAACAATTCGCGCTTTGCCCGCCACCTCTCAATTGGGAAAATCCAACGTATAGTTTTGGTTAGCCTCGTCGTATCCTCGGATGGCGAAATATCCAGTTTGCCACATGAAGGGGTACTAGTTGAAGCCGTGACAGGTCAGGGCTCAGAAGATCACTTTGCAGCGCTAGGAGTTCATCAAAATCGAGGACAGCCCAAGCCACCCGCTCTCGCTAAAAACTCAGCTCAGCAGGAACTGACAGGCTAAGTTAGCTTTAACAAGAACTGACGGTAACACCTATAGCCTTGGCAAAGCCACCTACAAGCGACTTGCTATGTGTGGGATTTTCGGCTAGTCGGGCTCTTCATCCGTGCCATTCATGGTAAGAAGCTTATCGAATGAGGTGCCGCCAGAAGCTACCTCTTGGATCATTTCTTGGTAAAGATCCAGCATAGACCCTATGAGGCCTATCACAGAAACAAGCTGCTTTCCTTGGATGCTTAGGTCCACTACGGGCAGGGCATAGACAAAATGTACATTACGGAGCGTCTCCGAGTAGACAAAACCTGGAAGCTCAATCATGTGGTTTAGGAAGGAGATCAGACGTGCTGTATCGCTAACGGCTTCAGGTATCACCTCAAGGGATACCATGCCGATAAATTTCATCAGACTAATATCGCCAGCTCCATCCACATTTTCTGCTATAAGCTTGGAATCCTCCCAGGCCAACAAAACAAGGCGCTCGTTGCCTTGGGCATCAACGCCTAAGGGCACGGCCAACTGGTAGTGAACGAGACCGTTGGTGTCCTCTCCTCTTTCTACGACAATACCCAGCAACGCTAGGTAATCCGTAATTGCTTTTATGTCTAATTTTACGACTTGATCCATTTACCTGATTCCCTGTGATCTTTGTGTGATTCTAGTGGCCGTTGCTGGTTTTGTGGTCCTTGCAATAGCTCTTTCCAGTATCCTAGCTGGTGAATAAATGCTTCAAAAGTCGCCAGATAGACGGCAAAATCGGTAGCCGCTGTCTGCAATTCTCTGAAAAGAACAATATTTGTGCCTTGCGCATCGAGCGCAAGGACGCAGCCTTGCGTGGCGCGACAATAGAGGTTGGCTTGCAAGAGGCTTTTAAAAACCTCCTCGTTTCCTTGCGCAGGTAAGGCAACTACCTGTGAGTGAAGGAAAAATGAGCGATCATCCACCTCTTCCAAAGTCACTAGGTGGTTGTCATTCACCATTAGATGACAGCTGCCATAGCCATCCAAGGCTAGCGGGCCGCCGCCAAGCTGGCGCGCATGTTCACGAATAAGATCTTTGAGCTGCATCCTACCCCATTCTCTTTTAGTAGCGGGCAATCCTGGCAAAGGCCAGACAGGTATGTCAAGACAATAGTGAGCCAGGTACCACCCTGGCGGAGCGATTCGAGAGCAGCAAGTCCGCGAGCACTAGATTGGTCATTGCTTCCACTACAGCCACAGCGCGCAGGGCTAGGCAAGGATCGTGGCGCGAGCCTGCTGGCAGCTCGAAGGTGCGCGCGTTACCTTCTCGATCGACCGTCTGCTGTGGTTGCGCGATGCTGGAGGTGGGCTTGAAGGCTGCTCTCGCTTGCAGAGGCATACCTGTGGTAAGGCCGCCCAAGCAACCGCCAGCGTAATTAGTTTCAGTAAAAAAAAGCCCTTCGGCATAGTTATAGAGATCGTTGTGCTCTGAACCGCGCATGCGAGCGCCTGCGAAACCACTGCCAATTTCAAACCCCTTGCAGGCCGGGATAGAGAGCAGGGCTTTGGCGAGGTGAGCCTCAATTTTTTCATAGATGGGCTCGCCGAGCCCCACCGGTAAAGGACCAGTGAGCACCTCGACAACGCCTCCAAGTGAATTGCTTTGTTGCTTGGCGGCTTCGATAGCCAGGCATATTTGCTCCGAAGCGTGCAGATCTGGACAACGCACCGGGCTAGCTGCAATCAGCGCGCGCAGCTCGGCGACATCTGCGCCCTCAAAACTACTTGCGATACCGCCTACCTCTTTGAGGTAAGCAACTGCCTCCACATTGTTTTGGGCGAGAAATTTTTTAGCTACTGCGCTGGCTGCTACGCGGCAAGCGGTTTCGCGACCGGAAGAGCGGCCACCACCGCGATGATCGAAAAAGCCATATTTGGCCAGGTAAGGGTAGTTAGCATGGCCAGGGCGTAAAAGATCGCCCGTGGAATCGTACTTGCTGCTATCAGCATCGCGATTCCAGATGAGGATGGAAATCGGCGCACCGGTTGTCCGGCCCTCAAACACCCCCGAGAGAAGCTCAGCTTGATCGGGCTCGTTCCTAGGCGAGGTCAACAAGGAGCGCCCTGGCGCGCGTTTGGCCAGTTCGGCAGTGATCTCATCTTCGCTAATAGGGACCCCTGCTGGGCATCCATCGATGACAACTCCAATGGCCTTGCCATGTGATTCACCCCAAGTAGTGATACGAAACTGGTTTCCAAAGGAGTTACTAGCCATTACCTAACCTTGTTGCACCGCGACTAAAGAACAGATCTCATCAGCAACTTGCTGTGGGCTGAGCGTATCCACTTCAATGACCTCATCAGCAATGCGTTCATAGACCGGTAAGCGTGTATTATACACACGCTCCAGGCTCTCGTCCAGTTGGTAGGGATCGATGAAAGCCGGTAGGTCGGCTTGGCTGCTGATGCGTCGCTTGAAGGTCTGTTTGCTAATTTTAAGGTAAACCAGCCGGCCTAGCTTACAGAGCTCTTGGCAGTTGGTGAAGAGGACGGCACCTCCGCCGGTAGCAATGATGCCCCGCTGAAGCAAGCCTAGGCGTCGCACAGCGTCGCGCTCAAGCTTGCGAAAATACTCTTCTCCATATGCGCGATAGATTTGGCGACAAGAGAGCTTAGAGCGCCCGTTCGAGGGGTCGAAAAAAAGCTCTTCGACAATCTCATCTGTATCGGTAAAAGTGCGCTCTAGCTTGTGGGCGGCAAGTAGCCCGCAAAGGGACTTGCCACAGCCCGGAAACCCGTAGAGGATGAGGTTCATGCCACGCCCTGCCATAAGTTTGCAAAGCCGGGATAGCTCTTAGCTGCCGCCTCTATACCATGCACGGTAGTTTCTCCATTCGCCGCTAGGCCCGCCACCGCCAGGGACATAGCCATACGGTGATCGTTGTAAGAGTGCACCTGGGCTCCCGATAAAGGCGAGTGCTGAATCACTAGCCCGTCAGGCAGCTCTCGAATAATCGCCCCCATTTTTCGCAGTTCGGTGGAGATAGCGCTTAGGCGATCGCACTCCTTGCGGCGGGCGATCGCGCCGTTGATGAGCTGCGTTTCCCCTTCGGCAAAGCAGGCAATCACCGCCAGAATGGTTACGGCGTCAATCACCTCATTTAAATCGATAACGCATCCCTTCAGGCGACTATTAGGGAGCACCTTGATGCCATTTTGAACGCGTTCAAAGCGCGCGCCCATCAAGGTGAGGATATCGAATACCTTTTTATCGCCCTGGCTATCGGTAAAGTCTAAGTTGTCAATAGTAATAGCGCTATTGGTCAGCAGAGCTGCAGCCGCAGGGTAGGCGGCAGAACTGAAATCCCCTGGGACACGAAAATTAAAGCCCCCATACCGGTGAGGGCCATGCACTTGGTAGTGCGCATCGCTTTTGACTGTATAGGGCACGCCTAAACGCTCGAGCCAAGAAAGAGTCAGACCTATCCAAGGAAGCTCGCCTGGGTTTTGCACATGAATGGTGGTGGTACCCTCAATAAAAGGAGCAGCTAAAAGTAGAGCCGAGACTGGCTGTGAATCCTGCCCATCTAAGTGGGTCGTACCGGGCCGCAAGGGGCCCTTCACGACGAGGGGGGCGCATTGCTCGCTACGGCCTGTGTAGGCGAAGGCTCCGAGCCCCTGCAAGCCATCGATGAGCGGCTGTATGGGACGTAGAGTACGTATGGACTGATCTCCGGTGATCACCGTATACCCTTCGGCCAAGGCGGCCAAGGCTCCAATAAAACGCAGTACCTGGCCGGAATTACCCGCATCGATTACCTTTTTTGGTGTTTGGGGGCATCCGCCAACGCCGTGAATTTGCAAGCAAGTGCCTTGCATCTCGATGACAGCGCCCAGCTGCCGGCAGGCGTTAATAGCAGCCTCGATATCAGGCGAGGAGAGCACCCCCTCCACGCGCGAAACGCCCTGGGCCATTGAGCCACATAAAATGGCGCGTATGGAGTGGGATTTGGAGGGCGGAACGGAAATAGTACCTGACAGCTTACGAAAAGTAACTTTGAGCTCTGTCATTGCGCAAGCTCGGCGAGGGCACGGCGGTATTGAGCTGCGAGAGTGGCTTTGTCATAGCTTCCCCCAAACCAGATGCCTATCTGCCTTGCTGCTTGGTAAACGAACATTTCAGGGCCGGCCACCACCTGGCAGCCTCGCGCTTTGGCTTCGCGCAGCAGGCGCGTCTCTTGCGGGCGCGAAACGACATCAAAGACGATTGAACCGGGCGAAAGCCAGGCAGCCTCTACCAAAGTTTCCTCCACAGCCGGCGACATGCCGGCGGAGGTACTTTGTAACAGCAGTTCGCTTGAGTTCACGCTAGCTTGTAACTGCGACCAGGGTGCAAAATGGCAGCCCAAATGCTGGGCTGCCTCTTGAGCCCGCAGATCTGTGCGATTGGTTATGCTAACCTCAGCCCCCCGCTGCTGGGCAGCCCAGGCTACAGCCTTGGCGGCGCCTCCGGCCCCCAGCACCAGCGCCCGCTTTCCCCTTACTGCACCTGTCTGCGTCTCAATCGCGTCCAAGGCGCCATCCCCGTCGGTATTGTAGCCCACCCATTTTCCGCGCTGGATAGCCACAATATTGACGGCCCCTATGGCGGCTGCGCTATCGTCGAGCGCATCCAAAAATGGGATGAGCTTCTCTTTTAACGGCATGGTCACAGCTAGTCCTCGCCAGTCCAGCGCCCTTAGCGCTTCCACAAAAAGAGGGAGCTCTTCAGGCTCCACGCGCATCTTTACCCAAAGAGCGTCCAGGTCGAGCTGATGAAAAATAGCGTTGTGCACAAGATGACTTGGGCTTTTATCGACAGGTGTGCCGATAAGCCCCAGGCGCTGCGCTTCCGGGGTGCACTCGCGAAAACGATAGAGCTCTAACATTTCTCTCCAGGGGATCTGTCCTGGGACAGAAGCCGTCGTCTCTTCTAATGAGCAAAACAGCAATGGCGATCCAATCTGCGCAGCCAAAATACGCGTGACTGCCCCCTCAGAACCCATACAAATCCCTGTCAGGGAGCCGCCAAGCCGGTTAAACTCTTGGGTGAGCGCCATCATGCGCAGCGCGTCTTGCGTAGTATGAGCGAAGGTGACCAGCTTGTACTGATCTGTAGGCAGGCGCTGCAGATACTCCAACAGGCTCCTAAGATCGGCTCGGGTGCCGTCTAGATCATGGTGCGAGGCTAGCAGGCGAACTGCCGGCGCGAGCTGTTTGAGTTTCATCACCTCATCAAAAGGCATATCAGACTCAACATCAAGAATGGCTGGTTTTAGCGAAATCAGCTTGCTGAGCAAAAGACAGCGCTCTGCCAAGGTTCCTTTGAAAGCCCCGCCGTGTGCTGCCGAGCGCAAAGAGAAGAGCATCGGCACGGAAAAGCGCTCTTTAAGCAACCGCACCTCATCGAGGGTTACTCCCCGAAAGAGGTCTATGCGCAGCTCTGCTATATCGGCCACTGCCGCAGCTTGCAAAAGCTGCCGCTCAACATCACCTAAGCGCGGCCCGACAATGGGAATACATAACATTATTTTGGTGGCGTCAGCTTGAACGAGTTCACAAAATGCTCATAGTCGGCCGGACTGAAAACATCTTTATTCGCCATCACACCGAGCAGAAACAAATTGGCCCCTTCAGCAAAGGCAACGCCCTCGATGTGAGTTGGATCGCTTGCAATCGAAAATTTAACCGCCTCATGACCAGCAAATTTTATATCTGTCGATGAGAGCAGCTGATTACCCGCATGCGACTGGACGAGGTCGTAGTTGATGCTGTTGATCAGGTCGACATGGGTGACCTTCACCCCTTGCGGGTAGCTGATGACACGGATCAAGAAGACAGAACCGTCGGGCTGCGACGAGACGTACATGTCATACTGCCTCACCTGCTTGGTCATGGGGTCTTTGATATGGTCTGTAGCGTGCTGCGGAACTACAGGGAAGGCAGCCTGAAAGTGATGATTGGGCTCCTCAAAGTTGCGCCAGAGACCATAAGGATCGACCTGCGCTTGCTGGTTGATGTCGGGAAGGACTCTGTAAGCTTGCTTGGACTGTGTTAATAAATAAACCGTTGCACCAAGTAGCGCGATTGACGCCACCGTTGCTAAGAACCTTCCCATTGCAACCCCCTTTACACATAATCAAGATTGAACAGACCATATGATATTGGCGGATTTTGTTGGAACTTAGAATCCAACCGTCTTGCTCGAAAATGCTGGTTCTGCCACATTGAGACATCAAATATTTATATGACAGATCGGTCTGCAAAGGAGTGATGGGATGAGACGTATATTATGTAAAACGTGCTTAGTATTCACGATGATGTGTGTAGCTTCTACTGCGATACCGCTCTGTGCATCGAGCGCCCGCCCGGTCAGCGCAGTGCGGCGCACCTCCTACCCGGAAAGCAACCAAAGTGCAAGCAGCGCTCTGTATGACCAAGAGCAACGACGCCAAGAGTACGGGCAGGCCTACTATGCGGCAGCCTATACCCCATCGCTGAGGCCCTGCGTTATTGTCGGACTCGCTTTGGCCGCTGCCATCTTGGTCGTTTGCCTAACAAACAAATAAAAGAAACTTGCGTAAAATTTGTCCGGTGGTGATACACTCTGTCTTTCAATAGGCCCACACACGGTTGGAGTGCAAATGAAGCTACCAAAACTTTATACCATCCTTGCGCTAG
>CAYUJS010000047.1:0-15948 GCA_964445105.1 uncultured bacterium
CTTTATTAAACCGTAGCAGAAGTAAATGGTGAGTCTCGAGCGTGGTGCCTAAATAGGGCATGCCATGATCCAACTGGGGGGGTGCGCCGGGTGACCGGCCCCTCTACCACCTAAAAACCGTCTAAGAACAGCTGTATGGCGTAAAATTAAATATAAATTTTTATGAGAAAAACGCCCTCTCGATAAGGGCTATTATCTCATTTTCTATTTTCTGTATTTGTTGGTCAAAGCTAGTACCTAATTCAATTATATCATTAGCTTGCAGCCATTGTTTAATGAGAACAGCTTCCTTAAGCGCAACCGGAGACCAAGTGCCGCTATCGTTGGAGGAGGTTAGGCGGTATCGTTTCATACTGCATTGCGAGGGCAGCTCTTCATCATGTCTCACGATCCGGCAGCGATTACTATAAGAGCCAGAGTTATCGGTTTGGCAGGAGGCAAAGGGGTAAAACCCGCCGCTTGGATTTTTGTGGAAAGCCTGCTCGTAAGTAGCGCCTTTGTTAGCTATCAGGTCAAGGGTCATAAGGCCAGTTACCAACCCTGTGTTCAAACCCGATGCTTCAAACCCAAACATTAGGCTGTTCAAATAGTCCAAGAAAGGGAGGACTTCGAGGTGCTCATTTGTAGACCATTCGGGTCTGTCCTTACGGTTTAGCGCATAAAGCTGCAGCTCAGCTATCGTAGCATCGTTGAGGCTTAATACCCCTATGCTCTTGATCTTCTCAATGACTTTGTAGATGCTCTCATATGACAGGTCCGAGTTACACCCCCATTCATTCAGCTTAATACCTTGCACAACATAAAACACCTTTCTTGTCTGGATCTCGTTGGATAGATGCAGACGGTGGCAGCATATTCCACCTTTTTTGGAGACCGGCCTATTAAAAAAAGGTCCGCTTCCGTATGTATTTATCTGTGAAAATCTCACGTATTCGTTTTTAACCTCCGAGCGTGCTGGATCTTCATAGCCGCTGTAACTCTGGATTTCTGTAGAAGGCATTAGTCCTTGCCACCCCCCTAAAGTCCTGAACCAATCCAATGGCTCCTGTATAGATAGGGCCCCCTTGTTTGCCGGAGGTAAGGGTAATTCAGTGCGTTCCATCAGCTCCCGGTAGAATTTTTGGACTACATCGTGCACTATTTTAATTAGCGTGCTGCCCTTTATGTTATGCGCTTTTCCAGTGTTTTGATCCATGAAGGGAATGGTCATGCAAGCTGCATTAAATCGCTTGAAAGAATGCTTTCCAGCCTTACAATCCCGTTCAAAATAAACAAACTCTTTAATATCAACGTCACTAAGATCTTCATCGGAAGACGTTGCGTCAGATGCTACAAGATCCTCCTCAGGCTCAGTGCTGGCCGCATCCAGCCGCAGCGCCGAGACTTCTTCTGCTAGCGTAGACGGGCTAGCAGAACTAGAAGAGCATTCCGTTCCCGCATCAGTCGACAGTGAATTAAATGATTTTTTTGCCACTTGGTCGATCGCGGGAACAGCCTCTCTACTAGAAGGACCGAGTTGCTCTGAGAGCGATTCTAAGAGATCCGTTGTCTTGTTTGATTCTGCTTGGTTTATACGGCTCATCATGGAGACCCCCATTCTTATGAACTTACAGATGATAACAGCAGCAGCTTTTTATGCGGACATATTAATGCATGGTAGATTGTATTGTAAAGCGGCAGCAGCACCGCACTCTAAAAGCATTTTACCTTCTCGATACGCTGTGTACAGGTTTGAATTGCACCCGTTTTTTTTCCGCATTTGGACAAACAATCCTCATTTATGATACACCTCTTTTCTACGCAGTTGGCAAGGATTTGACCTATTATGAGACCTCTTCTTTTCGCAGCGATGTTATTGATGACGACTGCATGCACTCCGTGTCTGCCTCCTGACGAATGCATCCCTGTTGGGCCGAATATTCCCGAATTGGAAGCTGTCGTGGTTACCTATGGTGACGAGTTGCTGCGCGAAAAACGCCTTTATCTACGCCGTGCTTCGGCGGGTTACGACGATGAGTACATCCAAAAAGTGGAAATGAACTTTCGCACCCAAGCGATCATGGACGTCGATGAGGCTCGTGACCTGCTGGTCTATCTCGTCGAGGGCTTTTTAGCGCGTGTCAACGAGGACGAGGAATTGAGCCGGGACTTGTGCAACTATCCCTTTAACGCCAATAACCTCAAGGTCGAGATCGAATTTGAGAGTTATTTTACTAAATTTGTAGATGAAGATTGTCTCGCTCGCGTCACGTTAGATTGCGGTATGGTCAACTTTTACAGCCATACAGCTGTCAATCCTGACTACGCCAATTATCGTCAGCGCTCTGAGCCCTACATGAAAACGTTGCACTTTAGTAAATACAAAACCTACCGTCCTTGGCTGAACGCAACGTGGACCGATTCTAAAAAGAGCGCCAATCCGGAGACAAACGGCGCAGCTTATCTTTCGCTAGACTAGCTGGTTGCTTTGCCCCGTACGTTCATAAGAGCAGCGTTACAGGTGCTCCTCTTTAATGCTGCGCTGCATCAATGCCCGGACAGCTTCAGATGGTTTTAGCTCGCCATAAATAATTTTTTGTACGGTTTCGGCGATAGGCATTTCTATACTCTGCTTTTGCGCCAGCTGCAGCGCAGCCGCACATGTGTACACGCCTTCTACGACCATGTCGATCTCTTGCAATGCCTCGTTTGATGCACGTCCTTGTGCCACTAGATAGCCATAGCGGAAATTACGGCTTAGCTGTGAGGAGCAGGTTAAGAAGATATCACCCATGCCTGCTAAGCCGTAGAGCGTCTCTGCACGACAACCCAGGGAGATGCCGAGCTTACAGATCTCATGCAAGCCGCGAGTAGTTAAAGCAGCTTTAGAGCTATTTCCCAAATTTAGTCCATCGGAGATTCCACAAGCAATCGCGATGATATTCTTCAGCGCGCCGCCGAAGGCCACTCCACGCACATCTGTGTTTGGGTAGACACGAAACGTCTCCGATGTAAAGGCGTCACACAGCTGCTTCATCACCTGTGGATCGTACGCAGTGCCAACGACAGAGGTGGGCAGCCCTTGAATCACTTCTACAGCATATCCTGGACCGCTTAAGACCCCGATCAGACGACGCGAATTTTCTCCCAATACTTCCACAACTGTATCAGACAAGATTAGGCCGCTATTTTGCTCAATGCCTTTACTAGTGATGATGATAGGACAGTTTGGGATACCAATTCGTTTGACTTCAGCGAAAACCGGCCTAATGCCTTCTGACGTAACAGACTCTATCACCATGTCAGCGCCCGCTAACGCCTCTGCCAGGCTGGTGGTCACTCGGAGATCGCCGCTAACACTTCCCTGAGGTAAGCGAGGGTGCTTTTTTTGTTGGTTGAGTTGTGCAGCCATGTCCGCATCGCGCGTCCACAGAACCACCTGGTAGCCTTTACTGGCCAGTAGAGACGCAAGGCAGTATCCCCACGTCCCCGCGCCTAAGTATCCTATACGCATAAAGCCCTCTCGACTATTTTCAAATTAGATAGGTCTCTTCGCCCACTGGCCGCTTGTGCCATCTATCTATAAGCTCTTGGGTAGGGTAGTAAAACTGCGGATGGACTTCAAATAGATGCGCAGGCGCAGGCAGGCCTGAAACGGCTTCATAGGCGCGTTTATCGGCTTCAATCAATGCAGCCGTCACAGTAGTTGGGCTATCCTCTCCCGCTGCATTCTTCAGCGGTGCGAAACAGGTCGCTCGCTCATAAACAAGCACCCCCAATGCGTGTGCCTGGGATAGGGCGTCGAAGATAAAACGTTCAAACTTCCAAGCATGCAAGCCCGCTTTTACCTTCTTCCACGCCTTATGACAGCGCGTTACTTTTGCCCGTTTGATAAAATTCATGGAGAAACAAAAACAGCTGATGTTTGCCAATTTGTGGCCCTGCCTCTGCTTTTCTGGAAGCTCGCTATACTCGACCACGCGTATCCCTGCCTCTGTCTGTACGAGTGTGCCCACAGGTTCCGCAAGGTTTTTGCGCATCACCGACTTGATTGTGACCTCTTGCTGCGTGCGCGCATGGTATCCCACCAGTTCCGCATCGAAAGGATCGGCTAACGGATTGTCAATCTGGATGAAGTTAACCCACCGCACGCCGGCCCCCGCCCACAGTCCGGCAATGTGTGTACTGCAGAAGGCCTCCAAGGCGCCGCCGTTGCCATCTGGACCGCTCAGTGCTGTTCCCTCTTGCGTTAGCAGAGGATGGCCCTCAGCATCAAGAAAGGGCAGTTCGCCTTGCTCAAAGAAAAATACGCAGTCCGGAGGTAAGCCAAAAAAATTATTTGCAATGAAATATTCGACGCTGGCCCGATTGTTTGCCCTTGAGGTCATGATGGCTAAGAACAGGGCTCTACCTGCCAGCTTGCTGGCTGCCAAAACGCGTTCGGCGAGTAGTTGGAACAGCGTTTTGCGTTTTACAGCGCTGATCGGAAACAGGCCTTTTGGTTTCTTAGAGCCCAATCTGCTCCCCTGCCCTCCGGCTACCACAATACATCCAACGCGTCCCTCAGCAATGAATCGCTGCCCGGCGAGATAATCTCCCACGGAGCCCGCTTGTTGGTAATCTTTCAGTGGGGTCATGTCTTCAGGGGCCTGATCGGGCTCGTGAATCAGCGCGCGCAAATGCTGGAGCAGGTCTTCATTTTGCATCGGATAACATCCTGAGAATGGTTTGGTGCACCTCGTCGACCTCTATGCTTTTCATGCAGCGGAAATCGATAGGGCACACCCGTTTGTAACAAGGGGAGCAAGCCGCGCGTTTGTGGATGACCTGCCCCAGGCCGTAAGGGCCTGTGCGCAGATCGTCGGTGGAGCCAAAAAGAGCCAGCGGAGGAGTGTCTAAGCCAGCCGCGACGTGCATGGGGCCGCTATCATTGGTTACCAATAGCTTGCACAACTTGATGTAGGCTACTAACTCGCGCAACGAGGTTTTACCCGCTAGGTTCACGACGCGCGCCTCTTTTTCTATGCAGATGCGCTCTACTAGTGGCGCCCCTGCGGCATCGCCAAAGTATAGAATTTTGCAGTTGACGGTCTTTAAAAGTCGCTGGGTCAATTCAGCGAATCGCTCCGGTAACCAACACTTAGCCGAGCCAAAGGCCGCGCCGGGGTTCATGCCGATGATCATCTCATCAGCGCCAATTCCTAAATGCTCCAGCGTCTGCTTAGCAGCGCGCAGGTCAGCTTCACTGGCATAAAGTTTGGGCGCTCTTTCCGCGATTTCTATGCCTAAAGGGGCCAAGAGTGATTGGTAGGTGCGCACTAGATGTTGCGTTTTCATATCCGGCGGAAACGGCAGCGCGTGGCTCAGCAGACAGCTTCGCCCGTTAGCCGCAAAACCTACGCGATCGCGCACCTTGCCTCGCCAAAACCACCAGGCCGATGTAAACGAGTTGGGCAAGAGAATCCCTAAATCATACTGCCCTGCCTGAAGGGCATGTATGACTTCAAGGTGCTCTGTACGCTGTAGCCAGCTAGCGGGGCGTGTAAATCGCAAAATCTCATCCAAGTGCGGATCTGACTGCAAAACATCGCCAAATTGAGCCAAGCACATGGCTGTGATACGCGCCTGTGGAAAATGGCCTCGCAATTGCGCCAGCACTGGTGTAGCCATCACCAAATCGCCTAGCCAATTTGGCATCTGCACGACAATGTTTTTTGGTGCCTGTTCCGTTAACTGACCCATAGTTGTGTACTCTCCTGGCGGTTGGTCAGTTAGGTTAACTCTTTGTGTCTAAAGCAATCGATGGTGTGATCGTTGACAAGCCCTATGGCTTGCATGTGTGCATACAGGACTGTGGGACCGACGAAGGTAAAGCCGCGCTGCTTTAGGTCTTTGCTAAGCGCTTTCGATTCGGGCGTCTCAGCGGGGATTTCTGCATGTGAACATCGATGATTTTGCTGGGGTCTCCCATCGACAAAGCGCCAGATATAGTTGTCGAACCCGTCAAACGCTTCTTGCACGTCCAGGAACCGCTGTGCGTTGTTAATGGCCGAAGCAATCTTAAGCCTGTTGCGGATGATTCCTGTGCACTGCATTAGTTCTAAGGATTTCTTCTCATCATACCGGGCCACTTTTTTAGGATCGAATTGCGCGAATGCCTTCCGGTAGCCCTCTCGACGTTTTAAAATGGTTAACCAGCTAAGCCCCGCCTGGGCGCCCTCGAGGAGCAGAAATTCGAAGTGCTTGCGTTCATCATGCACGGGCACGCCCCACTCGTTATCATGATAGGCTTGGTATAGTTCACCTTGGGATTGAGCCCAGTGGCATCTGACGCAATCCTCTTTTGATGTTTTGTCGGTCATATCATCCCCCTAGTTATCGATGAGAATGATGGCGGTGGTGGCTGCCTTATTGCGCAAATAGTCTAGGTCCTGTAGACGCTCATCGCGCACGGATATGATAAGATGCTCAAATGTACTCGTAGCTATTTTAGCCTCTATGCTATCGGCCCGGGCGCAGCTTGCTACAATGGTGAGATCGTACGAAGCGCTTGTCTCTTGGGTAGGATCGAAAGCGCAAAGGTCGATTCTGAGCACTTTTTTGCCGGCAGCTGTCAGGCTTTCAGCCCAAGCTGCGGTGTAGTCTGGGCCCAATCCGGTCAGAACCAGTACGATTGATGGTTTTTTTGACAGTACGGCATGTTGTAGCCGCAGGAAAAGGTTCCCAAGGAGCTTTTGAGGCGGCTGTTTAGGGATAGTGGCTACCACTTGCAGCCCTAGCTGATAAAGATTCGTGCGCGAGGCGGGGATACCGTTTATGAGTTCTTTAAACAAGAGAGCTAGCGTGCCCAGAAAACCGCCCGCTATCAATCCTAGCATGGTGATCAAGAGTAGATGGGGCGGTAGAGGGACGACGGGGACGGTGGCTCGGTCCAGCGGCCCTGATTGAATGACCTCTAAATGGTGCGCGATATTCTTTGTTTCTACCAGTTTAGCAACTTCTTCTGCCAGTTTGCTATTAGTCGCCGAAACTTGTTCTAGAAGCACTTCCGCCGCCCACGCTTTGGGAATTTGCACCATCTGTTGGCGAATATTCGCGAGGGTGTCTAGCCCAGCTGCGCGTTCTTGGCGCAGCTGCATGGCGCGTCCCTTTACAAACTCTGCCAGCTGTTCATTGGCAGCCTCGAGTTCTCGCTCGATCAAAGCCAGCATAATCTTTTGTGTGAGGTAAATTTTTTCACGCAAAAATTCTTTCTGTAGCTCCTCTAAGCGGTTGGTCTGAGTGAGATGAGAGATGAGAAATTCCCTGTCCTGTGCGAGTTCTTTTTTTGTGCGGTCGAGTTCGCGTTGGCTGCGGTAGTCGGTTTCTTTAAGCTCCAAGCTAGCCTGCGCACTGCGTTTGATGATGCCTGCGCTTATACTATCCTGGACTGCACTGCTGATCGAGCTTACTTCGAACGTCGGATCCGCGAGCTGCTCTAGGGTAAAGTTGTTTTGGCGCTGACTCATCTCAAGGGCATTTAGCTTTTCTGCGTGGCTGAGGTAGAGGCGATTGGCCATCTCGAGGTCAATGCCTTCCATATCGTTTGCAACGGGCGTTCGAGCTCTTTCTGATTGATTTAAGGCGTGCCGTAGGCCATCGCGACGGAGTCTCAAGGTGTGAATCTGTTGCATACAGTTAGCGATGGGTGTGGGAAGCTTGTTAGCTGTGCTTAGTGTTTTTATGTAGTCGGCATCGCCTGGTTTGATTTGTTCGAGCAGACATAGCTCTGCATCGATTTCTAGAAGTAACTGTTTGGTTTTGGCGCGTGCGGCTCCGAGGTAGGTAATTTCATCCTTGGCGCTTAAGATACCTGTCTGATTGGCTTCTGCGGCGAGCGTTATGGCATGCTCGTTGAGCATCATATGCAGGTCTTCGGTGGCACTATGCTTGCGCTTGGCCAGGTAGGCCAATTGCCCTTTTGCGAGATTCTTGTTTTGCTCGGTTAAATAGTCGTGATAGCCCTCCATAAGATCGTCGAGTAGGGTGCTGGCCAGCTGTCGGTCCGGGTCTCTCAGGGTGAGCAAAATAAGGTCGCCACACTCTTTGTGGGCAGCTACACTTAAGCGGTCGTAAAGTTTTTCGGCCACGTCTGGCAAAGGCTCCAGCGCGAGGATAAACTGTTTTCCCGCGAGTTTGGAGGCGATCCTGCGCTGTAGCGTAAAGGTGAAGGTATTTGTCTGGACAGGCGCGCCTAATTGGCCTTCGAGAACTCCGTCTGGGGTAATAATTTTGAATTCTTCCTCGCTTACGAACTGTACAAGGTGTGCTGTGGGCAACTCTTGCGTGTAATTGACCGCTGTACAAAATACCGGTCTAGGAGGTAGCGAGCGAAGCGTCGGGATCTGTCTAAGCCAGTAGGCTCTTTCGGTACTGAGGTTATCTTGCATCCGTCCGAGCAGGGTCGGTTCTTGACCGACCTCTATGAGGGAAGCTTGTAGAGAGTGCTTTTGCGCCAAAGGCCTTAGCAGACGGTGCGACTTGAAGATCTCGACGGTTGCGTGATTTCCGCTTTCATTGCTTAACCCCATGAGAGCTCCGAGAACCCCTTGTGCACCTTGCAGATTGCTAGTTTGGGCGCCGCGGTCTAGGAAGGAGGCCTCTGTTTCGTAATAGACGGGCCGCAACAACGCACCTGAAGCCGCCAATAGACCACAGGCAGCCATCCAACCAAAAACCACGCCTTTTCTGCGCCGAATAATTCGCCAGAGATCTCCAAAGGAAATTAGTGTATGGCCGTTAGAGGGAGCTGTTCCGAGCATAGCCGTCCTTAGTTGACGAGTCCGTTATAGCATCCAAACCCAGTTTGGAAAAAGCTGAAGGAAGGGATGATTTGGCTGATGAATCTATTCCACTGGGTGATTGGTTTTTCCGTCACATAAACAGTATCCCCAGGCATCAGCAGCAAGCTCTCGTTAGGTAGCTGTGTAACGTGACACCAGTTGAGTAGATAGATCTTTGGACAGGTCAGCCCACCGCGAATGACCTGGATGCAATTGCGATTGCCTGTGAAGGGGATGCCGCGCGCGGCTACAAGCGCTTCCTTCAAGGAAATGAATCCGTAGGGGAGCATGACCGCGTGAGGCATGTTGACCTCACCCATCACCACGACCTGTGCGTCGGCCGGATTGGCCACGTAGATTTTGTCGCCGGGGCGCATGACAATATTTTGTGACATGTCACCGAGGTTGATGAGTTTATGTAGATCGATGGGGAGTAACTCTCCTTGCCGCGCTACGTAGCTCATGAACAAGTTGGCTCCGGGGGGGATCTGCGCTTGAGCCAAAACTTCGTAAAGGCGAATTTTGCCATTTACCGGAATAGAGGGTTTCTGGACCATGCCGATCAGGTCGACCTTGTGGGTCAAGCGGTCTTTGTAGCCAATAAAAATATCGAGATCTCTGACATGCTCCCTGTATTTATTTTGGATGCACAAACGGGCTTCCTCCAAGGTCATGCCTAGCACCTGCAGCGGCGGAAGATCAGGAATAGTAATTTGGCCTTCTCTTACGGGGAACCCGGCGTTTCGGTTCATTGTATGGATCATTTCAGAGAGATCTTGACGCCCTGGGTGGTAGACCTCGATGCTGAGCAGATAGCCCTCAGCGACTAGATACTGGTACTCATACAAAGCGTCTTCGGGCATCACGACCACCTCAACGCCAGCTAGTTCCAGAATTGCCAGTTTGCCCTGACGGATCTTGTAAGAGTCGCAAACAAACTCATCCACCCTGTGCAAATCGTAACAGCAGGAAGAGGACCACGGATTTTCGCAGCTAACGCACAGCAGCAAAAGAGAAAGATAAACTAAAGCTTTCATGGTATTTACATGACCATTTAGAAAAAGTATGAGCTTAAACAGTGGCCATTTGTCAGGCAACGGGAAAGTGCCGCGCGTCAAGCCACAGAAAATTGGAACAAATTATGGGGGACTTAGGCGCCTTTTTGGCATTGTTGTTCAGCCCACAAGTAGCCCGGATTGTACGCAAGAAGGCATCGCCCTACTTAGAAAAATTTAGCGCTAAGCTTTGTGCTGTTTTTCCAAGGCCGCGTGGATTGGGCTGAATTGCGGTCGCAATAAGAAGCAAGCGCCGGAAGCTAGTTTTAGGTCCCTCGCGCAGCCGAGGTTGTTAGCTTTTATCCAGAACCTGCCGTTCGATTAGTTTTCTTGCCCTCTCGTTTTCCAGATAAGCTCTAATGTACTTTAATTATCAAGGCGTTACAGCAGAAAAAGGCGAATTCCTGTGTTTTTTAAACATTTGGTCTGTTATTGTGTCGTCTAAAATCTAGTCACCCAAAATCCCAAATACTGGACGGCATGGAAGCAGAAGTCATTAACACAGAATCTATTATGCAAGACAGAGCCGAATATAAGTACGGCTTTGTCACGGATGTAGAGACTGAGCGTTTTTCAAAAGGCTTATCCGAAGATGTCGTGCGCGCCATCTCGCACAAGAAGGAAGAGCCTGAATGGTTACTGGAGTTCCGTCTAAAGGCATATCGCAAGTGGTTGGAGATGCCCGAGCCCGACTGGGCGAACGTTACTTATCCCAAGATTGATTATCAGAATATCTGCTATTATTCCGCGCCGAAGAACAAGGCCAAACTCGGTAGTTTGGATGAGGTGGATCCAGAAGTGCTCAAGACATTTGAGAGGCTGGGCATCCCTGTGGACGAGCAGAAGCGGCTTACTAACGTGGCTGTGGATATTGTGTTTGATTCCGTTTCTATAGGCACGACTTTTCAGAAGAAATTAGAAGAAGCGGGGGTTGTGCTCTGCTCAATCACCGAAGCGGTGCATCGTTATCCTGATCTAGTGAAGCAGTATTTAGGCTCTATAGTACCGGCTGGGGATAACTTTTTTGCTTGTCTGAACTCTGCCGTTTTTACTGACGGATCTTTTGTCTATATCCCCAAGGGCGTGACCTGTCCGATGGAGCTATCCACCTACTTCCGCATCAACGATAAAGAGAGTGGACAGTTTGAACGCACGCTGATCATCGCAGAAGAGGGGTCGTTTGTAAGCTATTTAGAGGGCTGCACAGCACCGGCTTTTGATAACAATCAGCTTCATGCGGCTGTGGTGGAACTGATTGCCCACGAGCGCGCACAGATCAAGTATGCGACAGTGCAGAATTGGTATGCGGGCGATCCTAAGACGGGATTAGGCGGGGTCTACAATTTCGTGACCAAACGGGGCCGTTGCGCCGGCGCGCATTCGAAGATTTCCTGGACTCAGGTGGAGGTAGGCGCCGCCATTACCTGGAAGTACCCTAGTGTTATTTTGCAGGGCGATTATTCTATCGGGGAATTTTATTCTGTCGCCTTGACAAATGGCAAGATGCAGGCGGATACGGGCACGAAGATGATTCATTTGGGCAAGCACACCAAATCCACGATTGTCTCCAAGGGGATTTCGGCCGATCAATCGAGCAACAGCTACCGCGGATTGGTGAAGGTAGCCCCCAAGGCCGAGGGAGCGCGCAACTACACGCAGTGCGATTCGATGCTCGTCGGGGATCAATGTTCGGCTAATACCTTTCCTTATATCGAAGTAGGCAATCCCTCAAGCCAGGTCGAGCACGAAGCTTCTACCTCTAAAATGAATGAGGAGCAGCTGTTTTACTTGCGCTCACGCGGGCTTTCCTTAGAGCACGCAGTTAGTCTCATCGTCAACGGTTTTTGTAAAGATGTCATCCGCGAACTGCCTTTGGAGTTCGCTGTTGAAGCACAAAAGCTACTGGCTCTCAAGCTTGAAAATTCTGTAGGATAATATGTTAGAAATTATCGATCTCTGTGCCTCTGTTGATGGCACTTCTCTGTTAAAAGGCGTCACTCTCACGGTCAAAAAGGGAGAAATTCACGCAGTTATGGGTCCCAACGGGGCCGGCAAGTCCACCTTGGCGAAGGTGATCGCGGGGCATCCTGCTTACGAAATTACCTCGGGTGATGTCCGCATCAATGGCGTAAGTGTGCTAGAGATGGAACCAGATGAGCGTTGCTTTGCTGGGCTCTTCATGGGCTTCCAGTACCCTGTCGAAATCCCTGGCGTGGGCAACGTGCAGTTTCTACAGACAGCTTATAACGCCAAACGCAAGTCAAAGGGTCTTCCCGAGCTGAAGCTCGAAGAGTTTGAGCAATTCCTTGATGCCAAGATGAGACTCATGGAGATTAAGCCTGAGTTCAAAGCGCGAAATGTAAATGAGAGTTTTTCTGGCGGTGAGAAAAAACGGAATGAGATTTTGCAGATGGCTGTGTTAGAACCTGAGTTCGCCGTTCTGGATGAGACCGATTCCGGGCTCGATATCGATGCGATTCGCGTGGTGGCAGAAGGGGTCAATCAGATGATGAGCGCAGATCTTGGGCTGATCCTGATCACTCACTATCAGCGGCTGCTGAACTACATCAAGCCGCATTTTGTGCATGTCCTTTTAGAGGGGCGCATCGTGCAATCGGGAGACTTTACCTTCGCATTACAACTAGAAGAAAAAGGCTACGATTGGTTGCAGGGAGCCGGTCGATGACGGTGGAGTCGCTTTCGGAGCAGGACGAATTCCAAAGAATGGTGGAGCAGTTCTACGAGGAGTTGCCTCAAGACGCCCTGAAGCGCTTGCGTGTTAAGGCTTGGGAACGATTTTGCGAACTTGGTTTGCCCTCCAGAAAGCATGAACAATTCCGCTATGTCAAAATGCGTCATCTTTTTAGTCAGCAATTTTCGCTAGGCTGTACCGCTACAATTCCTGCGCTAGAGCAGTATCTGCTGCCCGGATGCGATTATGTAGTGCTCGTAAATGGCCAATTCCAGCCAGAGCTCTCCCGACTGCCTGAAAAGGCGGTGGTGGTGGACCTGGGTGAAGCGAGTCGCACCTATAGTGGCTTTTTGACGAATCAATGGACTCAATCGCTAAAAGAGGAACGGGATGCCTTCGCAGCACTCAATGCTGCGCTGCATCAAGGCGGGGTATTTTTATACGTCCCCCCAAAAACGGTTCTTGAGACCCCTATCCAGATCTTGAATATGATTTCTGTGGAAAGTGGGAAGAGCTTTATTCTGCCGCGTTTGCATGCCTATTTTGGAAGTCGCTCCGAAGCCTCTTTGGCCTGGACTACGCATGCTGTACAGGGCGCCGGTTACTTCCTCAATCAGGTTTGTGAATTTACGCTGGAAGATGAGGCGCATGTGAAGTTGGCGCAGACCTCTTGCGATCTTGCTGCCGATGCATGGCTTTTCGATGCGCTGCGCGTCACGCTCAAAAAGGGCAGTGTGTTTCATGCCGTTAACTACACGGAAGGAGCGTTCACCGTACGCAACGACTACCGCGCGGCGTTGACAGGCGAAGGTGGCGAGGTGTCGCTCAGTGGAGCCTGGATGCTGGATGAAAAACGGGAAGCTCATACGCATGTACTCATCGACCATCAGGCGCCTGCCTGTCGCTCTAATCAACTCTTTAAGGGTGTTTTGACTGACTTGGCGCGCTCGAGTTTTGAGGGTAAGATTTACGTGCGACGTGAAGCGCAAAAGACGCTGGCTTATCAGCTCAATAACAACCTCCTTCTTAGTGATCGAGCTAGTGCCGACAGTAAGCCCAACCTAGAGATCTTCGCTGATAATGTGAAAGCAAGTCATGGTGCGACCGTAGGGCAGCTGGACGAAGAACAAATGTTTTACCTGCGTACGCGCGGGTTTACCTACGAAGAGGCGCGCAATATCCTCGTTTACGCCTACGCCAAGGATGTGTTAAGCCTCATCAAAATCCCTCTGCTCAATCATCTTCTGTCAAAACGAGCCGAACGCTTTTTCGCCTAGGAGCTCTTCAATGCCAGCCCTTTCCGACCAGTCGACCGCAGAGATCCGCAAGGACTTTCCCGTTTTGCACAAGACCATGCGCGGTAAACAGCTAGTCTACTTTGACTCCGGCGCTACCGCTCAGAAACCTGTGCAGGTGATTGATGCCATGGATTGTTTCTATCGTGAACACTACGGAACGGTTCATCGCGCTGTCTATGAGCTAGCGGAATACAGCACACAGGCTTATTCTGGCGTACGTGAAAAGGTGCGAGCCTTTTTGAATGCCTCCAAAGTAGAAGAGATCATCTTTACGCGTGGCACGACCGAGTCGATCAATTTGGTGGCCCACTCCTTCGGCAAAGCCTTTGTAAAGCCCGGCGATGAGATCATCATCTCCACCCTTGAACACCATTCCAACATCGTCCCTTGGCAGATGCTTTGTGAGGTTCGTGGAGCTTTCTTAAAGGTGATTCCCGTCGACGATATAGGGGTTTTAGACCTTGAGGCCTACCAGCGCCTGCTTACGCCTAAGACGCGCTTGGTAGCTATCGCGCACGTGGCTAACTCGATCGGCACGCTTAATCCAGTCAAAGAGATGGCAGCCATGGCTCATCAGGCCGGAGCTTATCTATTGGTGGACGGGGCACAGGCGGCTCCGCACCTGCCCTTAGACGTGCGCTCGCTAGGTGTCGACTTCTACGTTTTTTCCGGCCACAAGCTGTATGGGCCCACGGGGATAGGGGTGCTCTTCGGTCGGGAGGAACTGTTGCAGCAGATGCCTCCTTACCAAGGTGGCGGTGATATGATTTCGCATGTCACGTTCGAAAAAACCACCTATAACGCGCTGCCGCTCAAGTTTGAAGCAGGTACGCCTATGATTGCTGAGGCGATCGGACTTGGCGCGGCGGTGGATTACATCGAATCTATCGGTCTAGAGGCGATCTGCGCCCATGAAAACGACCTACTACAGTACGCCACACTGCGCTTGGCAGAGGTGCCCAAGCTGCGCCTCATTGGCACTGCGCCTCATAAGGGTGCGATTATTAGTTTTGTGGTAGAAGGAGCTCATCACCTCGATGTGGGGACTTTTTTGGATCTGAAGGGCATAGCTGCGCGCACTGGTCACCAATGTGCGCAGCCAACCATGCAGCGCTATAGAGTTGCAGGTACGGTCAGAGTTTCTTTCGGTCTCTACAATAGTCGCTCAGAGGTGGATCTTTTCATCGCTGCCATGCAAGACATCGTCAAGAAATTGAGCTAGGCGTCAGCATCCCGCCACAAATTTTTGATCGGCCATGACATGCAGCCTGCCTTCAGCATTGCCCCCTGCTCTTACAGCCTCCGCTTGTGTATCGAGCGGATGGGCAGCAATTTCATGCTCGAAGGGCACGTAGTAACTTCTCAATAAGTCGGGGTAGGCAAGGTTCCTGGTCCAGCGAAAGGCAGCAATACAAGCTGGGCTGACAGTGTAAATAAATGGCCCTATGTCGTTCACATAGCGAGAATGCGAGGGAATCGAAAGCTGTACCGCATGAAGGCCAATGGATAAATGTTGCTTCAGTGTCGTACAGAGGCCATAACACCAAAAACCGATGAAAAGTTTACGAAAAGATTTTTCTACGATGCTAGCAAAGGATACCAGTAGAAAGCACAATTCTTTTAACGGGAACTGCTGATAGGAGAGATTCCCCAGCTAGCGATCATCATAGAGGAGCGAAGCCGCAGGGCAAGCTGCTCCTGAGCGGGTATTACGCAGAGGCAATCTACTGGGCTACCTACCTTCCACCTACCAGGGCGATATCATCTTGGATCTTCGCGTCATCGTGGCGCCCCTACCTATTCAGAGGCTTGACATTGCCACATTTTCCTGTCTACTTACGCCTCTTACCCTGATTACGCCTCTTACCCTGACCTATTGAGATGTTACGTTGATTCAACCATTCTATGGCTGGCATATGGCCATTGAAGGTTGCATAGTGGATGGCTGTTATGCCGTCGTGTGTCGCTTTTAAAATCAAATTTGGATTTTTTTGATGCAACCATTCCATGGCTGGCACATGGCCATTGAAGGCTGCGACGTGCATGGCTGTTACGCTGCCATCTTGTGTTTTTAAAATTAGGCTTGCATTTTTTTGATGCAA
>CAYUJS010000048.1:0-15887 GCA_964445105.1 uncultured bacterium
CTAAGCCTACTTCTTTGAAAATGTTTTTTTTATTTGTGAGGGGCTGAGATCAAAATAATGAACCAAGCTGGCGGCTACCTTAAGAGAAGTGGAAAAAATCTGTGAGATCGATCGCGGTGGATAAAATTGTTGGACTAACGTCTGTGAGAGTGAGATTTAAATCGTGTGCTGGGGATAGCTTAAGCAGCTGCGATCATACTCAAACAACACGCTTTCTCGCCCAGTGCGAAAATGGCCCCAGAGCTGACCTACTTTCGTCGGAGCGTCCATTAGGTCTACATAGACCACGAAGGCCTGTTCCACTCACCCCCTCCCTTTTTCTTTTCGGGGAATGCGGATACGCTTTGGTAAATTATCGGCCTCTAAGCCCAAGCCTAATAGATTAAATGTGGGGGTCAGCCAATTCGACCAATCGCTCAATCATCCCCAAAACAAATAAAATCTTGGCGTAGGCACCCAAAGAAGCTCCGTCATCGCCCTTCTCAATTTTACTTAAGGTTGTGCGACTAGTGCCCGCCCTTTCGGTAGCGAGCTCAATGGTAATTTAGCGCCTCTTTCTGGCGTTGCGAAGACCCTGTCGAAGCTTTTTTACAGCCCTTCTCAAAAGGAAGGGGGTGTTTTTAACATCCATAATATTAGTCCTTATGCCTTTTGTCGTGTGTGATTGTATATATTAAGTGAATAGTTTCCGGATTGAATTTTGCTGCGGGTAGCTATTTGAGCACTTTTTTATCTCAAAGAAGCCTCTAAAACTACCTTTGAGGGCTGCTAGATCCCCGTAAACGGGTGTGTACATAGATCGATGCTTGGGCATACTTTCTGCAGTCCGGCGCTGGCGCAAGGATAGACTCCTGATAAGGCCGTCTTAGATTGAGAAATAATTTAGTTTGGTTTATTTCAAGGAGCATTCATACTTGCTGTATTTTTAGTTCGCTCGGGTTATTAGTGGGTTCAGTCGAAAATCACCTTCTTCCTCCTGCCCTCGCGCCAGCTCCCATTGAAATCAAAAACATATTTTCGTCTTGCTCTCTTGATCCGCGCCGCCTTGTACATCACGTTGCCAACAGGGCTCTGCTCTATGCAGTCGCCTTAACTGGTCTTGTTCTGCTAGTAAGCTGGTACGCAGCGCGCAAAAAAACGATCCGAACGCCTGAGAGCTCTACAGAATTCCAGTTACTTTGTTCCTACGGCAATCGCCAGATAGAAGTATTTGCATGGTGTACAAGTACAAGCGCTTTTTATAGCGCCGAGCAGGCAGGCCGTAGTCTTCAAAAGGGGATTGAAGAGGTAATAGCCCTTGACAACGGTCGCGGTATTTCTTTTGAACGGCTTGTGCGAGAAGCTTTTCAACAAGTTAAGGCGGAAAGCGGCGATTTTAGCTTGCGTAAGATTCGGGTTGTCTTAACAATAAAAATTGGAAGTGAGAGCTACACCGAACGCCTAGGCTTTGCGTTCGTAGCCCCCAAGTCAGGGTGGTTGGTGAACTACTTCCAGCCCTCTTGACATCTTGCTTTCCAACACGCACAATCGTTGGACATGGAAAGAAGCAGCAGTAAAAATTTTCGGATTGTCTATCTAGGGTGCCGCACCAATCAATATGAAGCGCAGGCGTTTCAGGACCAGCTATTCTCTATGGGATTTTTTCTTGCGGAGGAAAATGAAACAGCAGATCTCTGCATTATGAACACTTGCACGATCACTTCCAACGCAGATAAAGACACCAGCCAAGCAATTCATAACCTTGCGCGACAAAACCTGGCTAGCCGTATAGCCGTGACTGGCTTTGGGGTAGAAAGTCAGCGCGAGGCGATCGCTGGTATGCCTGAAGTCTCTGCCATTATCCCTAACGCTAAAAAAGAGGAACTAGTTCAGCTCCTTTTGACAGATGAACAAGCTCCCGAATTTTTCATCAAAAACTTCGATGCGCATACAAGGGCTTTTGTCAAAGTCCAAGATGGTTGTAACTCTTACTACACTTATTGTGTGATCCCTTACGTGCGGGGTCGTTTGCGCTCGCGTTGTTTGGACGAAATACTCGCTGAGGTGCAAAACCTGGTTAGCAACGCTTTTAAAGAAATTGTTATCACAGGTATTAACGTGGGAGACTTTGATGGCAACGCCGATGTGCGGCTTGCTGAACTTGTGCGTGCGGTCGATTGCGTTCCTGGATTAGAGCGCTCGAGGATCTCTTTTATCGATTCTGACGAAGTGGATGCTAAGCTAATCGACGCAGTGATTTTAGGGCAACACACCTGCCCTTCCATCCCTTCCATGCATATCGTCTTGCAATCGGGCTCGAATGTCATTCTCAAATGCATGAACTGCAAATACACGCGCCAAATCTTCCTGCAAACCGTCGAGCGCTTGCGAGCGGCCTGTCCAAATTTTACTTTTACGACCGATGCCAACTTCGGCTCCACGGGCAAGACAGAAGCAGATTTTCAGGATACCTTGGTGAATACAGTTGAGTTTGCTAAGGTGCATATGTTTTCCTACAGCCCGCGCCTGCGGACACGGGCGGCCCTTTTGCCTAATCAAGCGCCGTTTGAACTGATGCGCGAACGAAAAAAACGTCTCATGCGTGGCGCGGAGCAAGCTGCTTTTAAGCCCCGCGCGGCTTACGTAGGCCATACTATGTCGGTGCTGACCGAGTCTAAATATAGCGAGCACACCGAAAATTTTCTCAGCGTTTACCTTGCTGACCAGGGGTTGCAGGCAAATCAGCTTGTGAACGTCGAACTTGTAGAAAACACGTCCCAGGGCCTTTTAGAAAGAGTTCTCCATTATGCGGATTGATATCGCCCAGCGTCTAAGACCATTCACTCATTTACCGGGTACACCAAGCATCATGCCCGGCACCGGGAAGCGGATAGTAGTTTATCCAACTATGGTGGATCAGCAGCCTCTGCCCATTACAGGGCCTGTGCAAGGATTTACCCATCAGCTTGACCTGGAAAGGGGCTGTGTGTGGATTTTTGGACATGCCAAAAGCGGGTATTTCCGTCAGCGAATTTCTTCTATGCCTTCACTACCCGTAGTAGAGCGTTTGTATCTAGGTGTAGATAAAACGCAGGATTGGGAGTTGGTGCGGCGCCGCGCCGATCCAGCCGAATACTTGCCTTTTTGGTATCGGCTGGGACAGATGGTGCCTCCAAGCGAAGCGACCGGTGGCACAGCGAGGTTTTTGCACGAGTGGCGTCAAGCCATCCAATCTAAAGATCGACAAGCGGTTTTAGAACCGGTAAGAAACCTATTTTTATGTGGGTTTGAGGGCCTATTAGCTCCGCGCTTGCAAGACACAGACTATAACGGGTTTGCTTTAGGTTTGCCGGAACCGACTGACAACCCCTTGGCGTTATTGTCCCAGGGCGCCTGGCTCATTCGTGAAATGCTCGTCTCTGTTGGCGAACAGAATCTACACTTTTTGCCTGTCTTACCGCCTGAATTTTCTAATGGCCGCTTGATCAAAACGCCTCTTGGGCCCCTGACAATATCGTTAGAGTGGTCCAAAAAACTACTGCGCCGGCTGATTCTTACAACGCAAACCGTCGGTGAGTGGAATCTGCAGTTTCAAACCTCTCTGCGTAGCTTTAGGCTTAGGCACTCCGAGTCAGATCGCGGCGAGCGCCTCACGTGCGATAGCTGGCTTACTTTGGAACCTGGAATTGAATATCTATTGGATCGCTTCGAGAAGTAAGTACGCTGAGAGTGTCTTTCTATCGATAAAGAGCGAGCGCTTGCACTTGCAAGGGCGTTGCTGAAAGAAGGGTTAGCTCGCTGCGCGGTGGCCATCGGCTGTAAAGAATTCCACAAATTGCGCCGTTACGAAAGCTGTGACCCGCCTCTTTGTGACTGTCAAATCAAGCCGCGAAGCACCAAGGGTAGTCTGTAGCGTGCATCGCGAGGCGGTGCTTTACAGGATTTTCCATCACAAACTTCAAGCGCACATGGTAAGATTTTTGAAAAATAAGCAGGGAGTGTCCCAATAGTTTTGCCAGACTTTTCGTTGAGGCACTTGATCTGGTTCTTTAATTTTCTCAGACGAGCAGCTAGAAGCGCGTTTTGTTGCGTTCTTTGACAGGCCTAAGCCGGCTTTGTCTATTGCTTTTTTCGGCAAAGATCTCGCAAACTCGCGTGCGCTCTATCTACAGATCTACTTACTCACGTGCATAGTCTAAAAACGGCAGCCAGGCGGAAGGTTTATTAAAAAAATAGAACGAATTCGAGCCATTGAATAGTGCGTGCCGTTGCTAATTTAGCGGAAGGCTTGTACGATACTAAAGTACAGGAGATTTTTTAAAATGGATACACAACTGATAGAGCAGCCGATCCCATCTTGTGCGCAGCATGAGCTGACAAAGTTGCGCTGCGGAGAGTCCTACGACCCACATAGTTTCCTGGGTTTACACTTGGAAGCTAGCGGCCAGCAGCTCATTCGGTTGTGGCGTCCCGGGGCTAAGACACTTTTTTTAGAAGTGCAGGGAGAGCTGCGTGAAGCCCAACTGGTAGATGAATCCGGTCTTTTTGAGTATCGTCTGACTGCGCCTGTGACCTGCCAAAATTACCGTGTTTATCACCACATAGGCCTGTTAGCTCAGGACCCTTACGCGCTTCTGCCGACGTTTGGTGAGGTCGATCAATACCTATTCAATCGCGGTGTACATTATGGCCTGCACCATCTCATGGGCGGCCGCCTTGCCTTGCAGCAGGGGCTGCAGGGCGTACGCTTCACCGTTTGGGCGCCCTCAGCGCGCGCTGTTTCTCTAGTGGGGGATTTTAACCATTGGGATGGCCGCGTCAACCCCATGCGCTCACTTGGCAACTGTGGCGTTTGGGAGCTATTTGTTCCCGGCCTAGAAGAGGGTTGCAAATACAAGTTTGAGATACTCTCACAAGCTGGTCAGCTATTAATCAAGTCGGATCCTTACGCCTTGTGGAGCGAAGTCCGGCCTAAAACCGCTTCGATCGTCTATGACGTGAATCGCTACCAGTGGCAAGATCGAGAGTGGATGGATAAACGCAGTAATTCCAAAGCGCAGCCGCTCAATATCTACGAGGTACACCTTGGCTCATGGCGCCGTGAACGAGGACAGTTTGTCAACTACCGCGTTTTATCCCACCAGCTTGTCGATTACTGCTCCGAGCTAGGCTACACGCACGTTGAACTCCTGCCGATTATGGAACACCCTCTAGACGAATCCTGGGGCTACCAGGTAACTGGATTTTTTGCCGTCACTAGTCGCCATGGCACGCCAGAGGATTTTCAGTATTTCGTCGACCACCTCCACCGCAATAAAATCGGCGTCATCCTAGACTGGGTCCCGGGCCACTTTCCTAGCGATGACTTTTCGCTTGCTCACTTTGACGGGACGGCGGTTTACGAGCATGCGGATCCGCGCCAAAAAATCCACCCCCACTGGTCCACGCATGTATTTAATTTCGGGCGTCACGAGGTCTCCAATTTTCTTGTCGCCAGCGCGCTCTATTGGCTTGAATTCATGCATATAGATGGTTTACGTGTCGACGCTGTGGCCTCTATGCTTTACCTCGACTACGGCCGAGAAGAGGGCGAATGGGTGCCCAATATTTTTGGAGGGAAAGAAAACCTCGAAGCGATTAATTTTATCAGACATTTAAACTCTATTGTGCACCAGCGCCATCAGGGCGTGCTGATGATGGCCGAAGAGTCCACCTCCTTCCCGCTTGTATCGCATCCGGTGGAATGCGGTGGTCTTGGCTTCGACCTAAAGTGGAATATGGGCTGGATGAACGACACGCTCCGCTACTTCGGTAAAGATTCGCTTTATAGACACTACCATCAAAATGATCTAACCTTTGGCCTTCTCTACGCCTTCACAGAGAAATTTGTACTGGTTTTTTCGCATGACGAGGTCGTCCACGGTAAGCGGAGTATGCTCGCCAAAATGCCCGGCGACTATTGGCAGCAGTTTGCCAACTTACGTCTATTGCTAAGTTATCAGATGTGCCAGCCGGGGAAAAAACTTCTCTTCATGGGCGCTGAGATCGGACAGTGGAGCGAGTGGTGTTCCAGCAAAGAGTTGGACTGGTCGTTGTTACAATATCCCATCCACGATGGTCTGCGCACGATGGTTAAAGAGCTCAACCATTTTTATCTGGCCCAGCCCTGCCTTTGGCAGCGCGATTGCGATGATCGCGGATTTGAATGGGTAGATTTGCATGATCGTACCAATTGCGTCCTCAGCTATCTGCGCAAGGGGGAGCAATCGGCTCTTCTTTGTGTGCATAATTTTACTCCACAGTATCTTCACGACTACATCGTGCGCCTTGGTTATCTAAAATCTGCCAAGAAAGTGTTCAACTCTGATGCCGAAAAATATGGTGGATCTGGTAAGATCGAACGCCACCCACAGGTTATTTTTGGTGGCCTGCGTATAGAGCTGGCGCCCTTGGCCACCATGATCTTTGAAGTGGAGTTTGTGTAGGATTTGCTAAATGATCTCCAAATATCAGTACGACCAGCTTTGCGAACAAGTTTGGCGCCACAGCCGTAAGTACTACGTTGAGCACGCACCTGAAATTAGCGACCAAGAGTTTGATCGATTATTTGCTGAACTCGAGGAATTGGAGAGGCTGCACCCGGATTGGATCACGCCCGGCTCACCCACACAAAGGGTGAACGAGACGCCCACAGAGGGTTTCCGTTCCATCCAACATGCCTTTCCTATGCTTTCACTGGCCAATACCTATTCGAAAAAAGAGCTAGAGGACTTTATTAACCGTATGCATCGTCTTACGGAGCGGCCTAACTTAGCGTTTTCTACCGAATTAAAAATGGATGGTCTCGCGATTAGTGCCATCTACAAGAACGGTATTTTTGTGCAAGGAGCGACTCGAGGCGATGGCGTCAAAGGGGACGACATCACTGCCAATATGCGCACAATACGAAACCTACCTTTGCACCTGTACGGGGATGTGCCCAGCGAGCTCATTGTGCGGGGCGAAGTATACATGCCCAAAGAACAGTTTGCCCAATTGAACGCCAAGCGCGCAGAGCAAGAACTAGAGCTCTGGGCTAACCCGCGCAACGCGGCTGCTGGCTCGTTGAAGCTACTCGACCCCAAAGAGACCGCGCAAAGGCCACTCGCAGTCGTTTTCTACGCGATTACAGGGACCAAAATCACTAGCCAGTTTGCGATGCATCAATTCATGTACCAACTAGGATTGCCGACTTTATCGCACAAGCGTCTCTGCAATAATCTCGAGGAGATCGTACAGTTTGCAAATGAGGTAGAGAACGCCCGGCCCACGCTCTCCTACCAGATCGATGGGGTAGTGATCAAAATCGATGATACTCGTTTGCAGGACCAGCTTGGCGTTACAGGTAAAAGCCCGCGCTGGGCTGTAGCTTATAAATTTGCCGCCGAACAAGCCACGACCCGCATTCGCAATATCGTTGTGCAGGTGGGTCGCACGGGCGTCCTTACACCAGTTGCGGAGCTCGACCCCGTCTTTCTCGCCGGTAGCAACATCGCTCGGGCGACGCTGCACAACGAAGACGAGATACGTCGTAAAGACATCCGGATTCAGGACCTTGTCGTGATCGAAAAAGGGGGCGATGTCATCCCGAAAATTGCGAGCGTTCTGACTGAGCAAAGGCCTGCCGAAACGCACCCTTGGCATATGCCAAGCCACTGCCCAAGCTGTGGGGTCGACGTCGCTAGACGCGAAGGCGAGGTGGCTGTGCGCTGCCCTAACTCCAAACAGTGCCCGGAGCAGCTTCTGCGGCGCATTGCTTTCTTCGCTAGCAAAAGCGCCATGGATATCGAGAATCTCGGTGAAAAGGTTGTTGAACAGCTTTTTCACAAAGGATTCGTTCGACAGCCTGCCGACCTCTATTTTTTAACGGCCGAGCAGCTGTATCAGCTCGATGGCTTCAAGGACAAAGCCGTTCAAAACCTACTCAAAGCGCTTGAAGAGTCTAAGCAGGTATCTTTAACGCGCTTTATTTTTGCGCTGGCCATTCCTAACGTAGGCGAAGGCACTGCTGAACTTCTTGCGCATAAGGCTGGCACTGTTGATGGGCTCATCTCTCTATCGCTTGATGAGCTAAGTAGTATCGAGGGCATCGGTGGCGTTGTATCGCAATCCATCATCTCTTACTTTGCTGATGAAGAAAATCGCGAACTTATTGCGCGCCTACTACAGGCAGGTGTAGTGCCCCAAGAGTGTAAAATCGTACTTCATCATGGTCACCCGTTCGAAGGCAAGACCTTCGTCCTCACGGGCACCCTGACCAACTATACACGCGAAGCCGCTACGCAGCTCGTGAAAGAACGTGGGGGAAAAATCACAGGCTCCGTCAGCAAGAAAACAGATTTCCTTCTGGCTGGCGCCGAAGCTGGATCAAAGCTCGAAAAAGCACAAAAGATGCATGTAAAGGTGCTGAGTGAGGAAGAGTTTACTAGTCAACTCTAAACTGGCAGCGCAAGGCCCGTCAGCGTTTGACGTCCATACCCAGTTAAGCGTACAGTTTGAAAGGTACCGATCATTGCTGCTGTGCCAGGAAAAACGACGATTTTCCAGCAGTCCGTACGCCCTTTGACTAGCCCTTGGCCGCGCTCTGAAATTCCATCGACTAAAACCTCAACCTGCTGGCCCAACATAGCCTGGCGCTGTTTCGCGTAGATCCCGTCTTGCAACGTCAAAAGGCGCCGGTGCCGCTCAGCTTTGACTGTCTCCGGCACATCATCTTTCCACCTGGTAGCGGGCGTGCCTTTGCGTGAACTGTACTCAAACAGATAGGCGCAAGCATACTCGATCTCTTCAAGGCGCTTATAAGTCTCTTCAAACTCTGCGTCGGTCTCCGTGGGAAAGCCGACAATGATATCGGTGCCCAATGCTACATGTGGTACTAATTCACGCAGTAGCGCCACCTTTGCGAGATACTCCTCCACCGTGTAAATGCGGTGCATCTTTTTGAGAATGCGGTTTGAACCTGCTTGCAAAGGGAAATGCACAAATTTACATACGCTGCTGAGATCGCGGATCGCTTCCATCAGCTCGCGCGTAATATCGCACGGATGGCTAGTCATAAATCTAATACGGCCCATTCCAGGCAGCTTGTCAAGGCGATACAGCAGCTCATGAAATAAGCAGTTGTTTTCAGGTTTGTCCTTACCAAAGCTATTCACATTTTGGCCCAGCAAGGTGAACTCTTTGTAGCCTTGATCGATGAGGCTTTGCACTTCTTTCACAATCTCTTCAGGGTTGCGCGAAACCTCGGGGCCCCTTGTATAAGGAACCACACAGTAGGTACAGAACTTGTCGCAACCGCGTATAATGGATATCAATGCTTTCAGCTTGTCTGAGCGTCGCGCTCCGACGTAATCCAGTTCATGCACAAAACGCTCGTCTGCACGTAAACTCTGCCGCCCAGAGGCCAGTACCTCATCTAACACATGGTCTAGCTCGTGGATGTTGTTCGTGCCTAACACGAAATCGACGTAAGGGAGCTTTTGGAAGATCTCCCCTTTCTTATTGTTGGCCATGCAGCCCGTCACGCCAATAACCGCATCGCGCTGGCCCGTTTTTCCCAAAAGGCCGAGCTTGCCCATTACCTTGCGTTCTGCTAGTTCGCGGATCGAACAGGTATTGAAGATCAAAAGATCTGCTGTCGACTCGTCAGATGTCTGTAACAGGCCGCGCTGCCGCAACGTACCAATCATCACCTCAGAGTCCAGCTCATTCATCTGGCACCCGTAGGTGCGTACATAAAATGTTTTCATCTCGCGCATGCAGGGTATTGTAGCCAGCACTGCTGCTTTTGAGCAAGCGCGCCGCCAAGAAAAAAATCGGCTGGTCTCCTTTGAGGTAGTCGTTAGCCTCATTTGGCGTGACTAAGCCTGCCGCCGGTCCTCGCTGGGCCGGTTTCTTGTAGTTTGGCGAGAACTGCTGAATTTGAAAAAAATGCAAAGAATGGGAAAAGTGTTTGCAAGAAATCGGAGGCAACGGATAAGATATTGGCTTTAAATACCCACATTCGATCGAGTGAGTGACTCATGTATAAACAACAAAGAACAGTGCTCTTAAAGCAAGAAGAAGTTAAGCGTAGTTGGCTCCTCATAGATGCCACCGGCAAGACACTGGGCCGCTTAGCCTCCGAAATCGCTAAAATGCTCCGCGGTAAACACAAGGCCGATTACACCCCACACGTGGATAGCGGCGACGGTGTTATCGTTGTCAATGCGGAAAAAGTCGAAGTGACTGGTCGCAAGGAAGCGCAAAAAATTTACCGCCACTATACCGGTTTTATCGGCGGAATGCGCGAAGTGCCTTACCGCGATATGATGAAACGCAACCCTACCCATATCATCGAACACGCCGTAGCAGGCATGGTACCTCGCACAAAGCAAGGCAAAGGACAGATGAAACGCCTCCGTGTTTACAAAGGCGACAATCATGATCTATCCGCTCAACAACCGATTAAGGTGAATGTTTAGTATGAAGAAAGAAATAGAAGAGTTTGTAGCCACGGGTCGCCGTAAAACAGCGGTTGCCTCGGTCAGAATGCGCCCAGGCAATGGCAAGATCGACGTCAACGGTAGAGAGTTTAACACTTACCTGCCCCTCGATGTACAAAGAAAATCTGTTCTCGCCCCACTCAGCAAGCTAGGCCTTGATGGACGTTATGACCTCCTTATCCGCGTTAAAGGCGGTGGTATCGAAGGTCAGGTAGTTGCTATGCAGCTAGGGCTAGCCAGAGCGCTCGTGCAGCAACAAGAAGATCGCCGACCAGATCTTAAGAGCGATGGTTTTCTCACGAGGGATTCCAGGAAGAAAGAGCGTAAGAAATATGGCTTGGCCGGCGCTCGTAAAAGATTCCAATTCTCAAAACGATAGTTCGTACTCGTCACATAGAATGTACCTTTTGTGTGTCCTTGGGCGAAACCCCAGGGACACTTTTTTGTAAATTCGGCTAGCAGCGTGACCTTGTAAAATGCGCAAGCACTTTTAGATCTTTACTTTGTTCTAAGCCGCGAACTGCCTTGTTTTTCCAATGGTTCGCGCTAAAAAGAGAAACCGACCGTCTTCGGGATACCCCCCAGTTCTATTTTGCTTCTTAGCCTTAGTCCAGTTGCGAATGCGTCGCAAACTAAGCCTGCTGCCAGTCCTGTCTGAGTCAGTTTGTTTTTTAGCGGGAGCTAATTGCTTTTTTTCTGATAAGTGAGTTTTTTGCTTGCTAATATTAATTTTTTACTATATAACGACGCTCCTACATTTTCTAAAAAACTAGTATGGGAGCCATATGACAGAGATATCTTGCCCTAAGTGCCAATCCAAGGCCTTTAAGAGAAATGGGTACACACGCCATGGCAAGCAAAACCACCGCTGCCTTGATTGTGGAAGGCAATTTTCAGTTGATCTAGATAAAAAAACATCGTTGCCCGACACCAACCAATTGAATGAGCTTTGTGTCTTGGCTGTGCCGACATTTCAGGTCTAGGACAGCCAATGACGGGCGGCAGACCCAAACTTCTTGAAACCACCCGAATCTGGTCGAAGGCGTCACACAACGCGTTTACGGATCTGATTTTTTTTCAGAACCGCTTTGTCTGCGCCTTTCGTGAAAGTGACGAGCATGCAGAGGGAGAAGATGGCGTTGTACGTCTTATCTTCAGCGAGTGTGGAAAAGATTGGAGCGCAATTCCCGCCATTGCGTTAGCGGGCTTTGACCTGCGCGATCCAAAGCTCTGTGAGATGCCCGACGGCCGTTTGATGCTGCTAGTAGGCGGCTCTGCGGCTTGCGGCAGCGGGGTTGTGCACCACACCTTCGTTTCATTTTCTCAGGATGGTGGGGTATGGACTCCGCTAACTCCTTGCATGGCACCGAACCATTGGCTATGGAGAGTAACCTGGCACCAGGGCCAAGGCTACGGCGTAGCTTACAGTTATACCGATCCAGCAGACAGAAGCCTACCCTGGCATGTGAACCTTTTTACCACTGACGATGGTATTCACTACCATCTCATTACGACTTTGAAAGTGGACGGCTACCCAAACGAAACTACTCTTAGATTTAACGCGCAAGGCGAGATGATGGCTATTGTCCGAAGGGAAGAGCCGGGCAATGACAGCGCTTACGCGGGCAGGAGCCGTCCACCTTTTCATAAATGGAGTTGGGGGGATACGGGCATTCATCTCGGCGGGCCTAATTTTATTGTGGACGCTGATGGTTGTATCTGGGTAGGTGCTCGCGTGTTTCAAGGAGAAGAGGCGACCAGCGCTCTGCTGTCGCTCCAAGGCGAGCAGTGCGCTCCCCTGCTTACGCTTGAAAGCGGCGGAGATACTGGTTACCCAGGTATGGTCGTTCATGAACAGCGGCTCTGGGTGAGCTACTATTCTTCCCACGAAGCAAAATCTAATATCTACCTTGCTAAAATTCAGCTGCCAAAAAAAACGTAAAGGTAGACAATCTGCCATTCAAAAACCCCTAGGAGGTCTATATGTTCGGACAAATATCGCTTGTACTACTTCTCGTGTGCTTAATGGCCATGACCGCTTGCAGCGGTTCTTCAGAGCCAAAAGCGAATAAAACTGAAAAAGCTGAAAACCCCGTGGCGGTTATCCACACGAACCGCGGCGATATCACCATTCGCCTGTTCAAGGATAAGGCCCCCATCACGGTAGAGAACTTCGTGACTTACGCTAAAGAAGGCTTCTATGACGGGACAATCTTCCATCGGGTTATCGAGGACTTCATGATTCAAGGTGGTGGTTTTACTAGCGGCATGCGGCATAAGCCAACGCACGATGCGATCAAAAACGAAGCCGGTAACGGCCTCACCAACAAGCGCGGCACTGTGGCCATGGCTCGCACGGCAGACGTGGATAGTGCTACTGCCCAATTCTTCATTAACGTGGTTGACAATCCCTTTCTGGATCATCGCAGCGATTCCCGCAATGAATTTGGCTACGCAGTATTTGGCGAAGTCATAGACGGGCTAGATGTCATAGACGCCATCCGCCGCGTGCAAACGAGCTCGCAGGGGGCTCATCAAAACGTACCTGTTGAGCCTATTGTCATTAACTCGGTAGATATTAAGTAGGCGAAAAAAAACGCTTTTGGCTGCCGGCTCGGCCTTTTTATCGAGGCCGGCCGGTTTGCCTTTTTTAGAGTGAAAATTGATTGCACCCGTCAGGGATCGAACCTGAAACCTTTGGCTCCGGAGGCCAACACTCTATCCAATTGAGCTACGGGTGCGGGAATACAAGGCTAACAAAAAAAGCGGTGAGCTGTCACCGCTTTTTTTTCAGACTTATTGAAGGTCCGGAGGGCTAGTCTTCACACGGATTTCGCGCCCTTGGCGCGGCCGCAGAAGAACCAAACCGACCGTGGTAGTCAGTGCCAGGATAGCTAGCGCACCGGAGGGGATCCAGGCCAGCGTTTTTACGAAACGCATGCAGAACACCGCAGTTAACAGGGCCGAGGTCCCTACGCCCAAACGACGTCCATGAAGTGTGCCGCGATAGATCATGGTGCCGCTTGCCAACATCAGCACACCAAATGCGAATCCTGCGCCCACCGACACCAAACTGCCTGCCTGGATATAGCCGACGATACCGCCTAAAATTATCAGCCCGCCAAAAATCCACGCCAGTAGGGCTGAGAGCTTGTCTTTCATCTGTTCTCTCCAAAAAAAGGTTGTCTCGACAACACTAGCATAGTAGCGCTATTTGTGCTAACATCGCGCCAAATCCAACTTGGAGGTGACATGCGTTTTCTTACAACGTTCTATGAGAGTTTGATCAAAGCGGGCAACAAGAGCCAGATCGCCATTTTGGCCATCACTTTATTAGCCCTAAGAGTAGTTTGGGGTTTTGAATTTTTCCAGTCCGGTTTAGGCAAATGGCATGACATCCCGGGGGTGATCCAGTACTTTACCTCTCTACACATTCCTTTCCCGATCTTTAACGCCTACTTTGTCAGCACCTTGGAATTGGTGGGCGGTCTATTGCTATTGATTGGTCTTTGCTCACGCCTTGCTGGTCTCTTGTTGACTATAAACATGGCTGTTGCCTATCTCACGGCACATAACGCAGCGTTGAAAACAGTCCTTACCGATCCGAAAGTTTTTGTTGAGCAGGACCCCTTTTGGTTTTTGGTGACCGCCCTGTTTGTTTTTGGATTTGGCCCGGGAGTTTTCTCTATCGACGCGCTTTTAAAGCGTTACGTATTTAGAGGCAAAAAGTAACCTAGCTAAGCGCACCAATAATGGCGCCCATGATCGCCAAAGCGACTCCGAGATAGCCTGTATCGACAAGAAACAGCTTCCAAGGTCGCGAGCCAAACAACACGCCTAGTATCTGGCTGGTGAGGACGAATCCCAGCCAGATCATTACGCCCAGCAGCAGACCGCCTGAGCAAGTAGTCGAATGTGTGGTTATCACAAAATAGCCTAGCACGTAGCTCATGGCAAACCCTACGGTCGCTGATCCAGCTAGCGCGCGTCCAGGGCAGGACAGATCTTTATCTTTTAGTCCGGCAGCTTCTCGCCAGGCCTTTTCAAATAGACTATACCAAAGCCAACCGGTCAGCATGTATGCCGCTGTGCTTGCTAGGATGACCAAAAAACGGATATCGAGAAACGCTGACATAAGAGAGGCCCTTGGTGAAAAGTGAGCCTAAAGATAGAGAAAGTTTGGCTTTAAGGGGAAGACGAATCGTAATGGTTTAGCGTATATTCGCGCACGGGTTGGGCGAGAACCGTTGACTAGTTCCTAATTTTACCCTTTACCCTTAGACAAAACAAAATTTAGAGACTCTCTAGTATGCGGACAAAGCGAGTTATCAAAAGCAGGAGAGTGGAGGAGTGTGCTTACAAAGCCAACGCGCGTTAGTACTTTTGTCTAAGCCTAAATCCAAAAAACTTGTCTCAAAGAAAATAATATATTAGCCTCGGAGGCTAACCAAAACAGCAAGGGGGTGCATTATGTATAGCTTACCAAGTCTAACTTCAAAAATAAGCGCTACCGTGCCAGACCCAGAGTCAGCCGGCTCATCCAAACAGGAGTCGAAGGTGAGTATCCTGGCGGAGCAGGTATGTAAGTTAGCGTTTGCCGAGGAGGTCTCACCGAGCGCGCTGCATCACTTGGAAGCAGTCCCATCCTTTGTAGCAGAAACGAGCTCTTCGAGCTCCAGTGACGTAGTCGGAGCGACAGGAGGGCAACGGTGGCTGGGAGCGAGCGCAATCGGGCTGATTAGACAGGGAAATCACTATGATCCCGTATACTTTAAGGACGGGGGCTCTTCTGAAGACGAGGGAAGCAATGACGACGAATTGTATTTTTTTGCGGAGCGTGTACTCCCCCCAAAAGCATCTCGCATGACCGTTTTCTGTCAAAAGGCGAACATTAAGGGCAGTACGCTGATTCAAATAACGCACGATATAGTCAGAAGCTGGTATGACGATGCGATTGAGCTTGCCAAAGAAGCCGAAAAAGATGATGAAACATGCATAGTTACTCCGCCCGAAGAAAAAGACGGCGCATTGTTCGTTAAGCGCCCAGTAGATTGGTTCTTGTCTTTAGGTGGGTGGAAAAAGAGTTCGAGCCTTCCCAAGGAAGTGAAAAATTATTTTATTTATCCAGACGTACCAGACCCGGCTAGACAAAAAACGTTTTCCCGCGTGAAAATCTATGATCCGACCGAATTTACTGTCTCTGATGACCGCTTGCACGTACCGCCGCTTTTTTCTGTCGATGGTGTTGATGTAACCAACGCATGGGATTTTGTACAAAAAAAATATATAAAAAAAACTGATTTGAGCTACAACCAAATCGCCAAAGCTATCACAGATATCAGGGTAAAAGCAGATATCCCCAATGATCAATCTGTAGCTGTTTTG
>CAYUJS010000049.1:0-15475 GCA_964445105.1 uncultured bacterium
ACAGCTGACCTCCACGATGTCAACGTGGCGCTCTAACCAACTGAGCTAATATCCCGTTAAACAATTGCTGACAGTAGCACCGAAGAAACTTTTTTCGCAAGAAGATTTCCGACATGCTGGCGAAAACGCTTAGAGCTGGCCTTCTCGTTTCTTAATACTTACGAATTTTACCACATGTTGATGAAAAGACTGAGGGATTGTCGGTTGTCGGCCGAAATGGGCAACCGGTCCCCGCAAGCGTGAGCTGAGCTTACACCCAAAGAGACGCCGTCTAATCCTATTTGGCTTCTAGATAATTCTTGGCCGCGTTTACCAGATCGGACAGGCATTTAATTCTCCGCCAATCCTCTTTAGAGGACTTATCTTCCTGCAGGCGGCCGGTCAAAAGCTTATACGCCGCGCCTAGCTTAAAATTGGCTGCCGAAGGGTCATCTACGAAAACAATGGTGGGGTCTCGCTGTAAACCATGCGAGCGTTGGTTGAGTCTTCCCACCAATTCTTCTACTTTGATGCCAAATTTTTTAAAGAACTCTGTGCCCTCATTCTGTACGACTTCTTGGGCGGCCTCGAGTTCATCGAGGTATTGTTGTCTTAAGTTCAGCAGGTTCAATGACGACAAGCCTTTTTAACTGAGTTTTTGAATTGGTACGCAGCTTACTGCCTGGTTAGACGTCTAAAAAGCAGCTTTATTCAGAGGATAGGCCCCTCATAATACTATTAGAGGCTATAAAGGGCAAGGAGTATTATTTGGCCTTACTGCGTCTCAGACCTTGTTGAATTGCTTCGATATTCGCCGCTGAGAGCCCGGAGATTTTTTTAAGCTCTTCCGCAGTGGCCTCACGGATATTTTTCACGCTGCCAAAGTGTTTGAGGAGAGCTTTTTTCTTGTTGGGACCGATACCAGCAATATCATCTAGCTCGCTTTTGATAGTAGCTTTGGAGCGTCTTTTGCGGTGAAACTGGATGGCGCAGCGATGTGCTTCGTCGCGGATGCGCTGTAGCAGGAAAATAACCGGCGAGGTAGACCTAAGAAGAATGGGGTCTTTAACATTAGGTAGAAAAATTTGCTCTTGGGTTACGCCCTTATCGTGCCTGCCCTCCTCTTTAGCTACACCAATTACATCGACGGTGCTGATGTCAAGCTCTGAAAGGACTTTTAGAGCCACATTCAGGTGACCTTTGCCGCCGTCTATGATCAATAGATCTGGCAAATCATTTGTCTCTTTAGCTCTGCGGTACCTGCGCGTGAGCACCTCTTGCATAGTAGCGTAGTCGTCAGGTGTACTAGTGGTGCGGATTTTATAAAGGCGATAGCGCTTTGTATCGGGTTCTCCATCTGTGAAAGTGACAAGCGCTGAGACGGGTTCGGTGCCTTGGATGTTGGAATTGTCGAAGCATTCGATGCGCCTGGGAAATCTATTGAGGCGTAATTTCTCTTCCATTTCCAGCAGCATATGCTCGCGGACTGTTTTTGCGTCATGTTCGCGCTGGTAGTTGGCTTTTGCATTATTAACAGCAATTTCTAGGAGCCGCGTTTTATCGCCGCGCTGTGGTACGGCAATCTCGACGTTCTTTCCGGCTAGACCCAAAAGAACCTCCTGCAGGGTCTGCATGTCCGATAACGGAACAGGCAGTAGAATTTCTTGGGGCGAGTCTTGCGTAGTTTCGTAGTGCTGTAGCATGAGAGAACTGAGCAGCTCGTCATCATCTTGTGCAACGTCGGAGAAAGAAAAAGAGTTGCTGCCGACGAGTTTGCCGTTTCGGCAAACAATCTGACAAACCATTACAGAGTGCCCTTCGCGATAAATCCCAAAAACGTCAGTATCCTTTCCATCTATTTTGTGCACGTGCTGTGCTTCAAAAGTGCGTTCTAAAGCGCGTATGGAGCCTAAAATTAATGCTGCGCGCTCAAATTCTAAATCGTCCGAAGCACGTCTCATCTCGTCGTATAAGTCCTCCAGTACTTCTTGGTCGCGGCCTCGTAAAAACTTTACTGCACGGTTCACATAATTGTCGTATTCTTTCTTGGTGCAGCGGTCAACGCAGGGAGCAATGCACCGTTTCATGTCATAGAGTATGCAGGGGCGGTTACGGCGGGCTAGCTCTTGATCTGAGCATTGCCTGAGTGGGAAAACTCTATTCAAAAGGTCTAAGGTTTGCCTTGCGGCGTGCGTACTAGGATAGGGCCCGAAGTAGAGACCGTTATCCTTCGGCTTGCCCTTGTACCTAACCAAGCGGATGGTGGGCCAGCAATCCTTGTTATTGATCATAAGGCTGATGTAGGCTTTGTCATCCTTTAGCAGAGCGTTGTATTTGGGCTGGTACTTTTTAATCAGCGTGTTTTCGAGAAGAAGCGCCTCTTTTTCTGAGAGTACGACGATGGTTTCAATGATTTCGATCTGAGAAATAAGCGCGGGGATCATCTCGCGCCCATCTCCGCCAGCCACAAAATATTGGCGCACACGCTGACGTAGGTTTTTGGCTTTGCCTACGTATAGAACGACGTCTTTTTTGTCTTTCATGACATAGACGCCTGGCTGCGCAGGGAATTTATCGAGGGATGTGCGGTCAAAAGCCATCAAGCTGCCTGGCTGGTTCCATGTGGTTTTGGCTGCACGCAGTACCAGCGAATACTGCGGTAATCTTTGGAAGACCTTGTCTGCTCCTGCGAGCAGAGCAGCTGCACCAGTAAACGGTCGAACGGGTCGGCTTCCTTGAGGGGCTTAGCTTTGAACTTACACCGAGGCGTGCGCTCCAAACGGCTGTTGTCTTTTTTCCGATAGATTTCGTCGAGCCAATCATTAAATGCGTGGCGCAACTTGGTCCAGCGCTGGGCCAGATGGTCCAGCTCACGTTCAGCATCAGCCCGCTGCTCGGCTGCTTGAAGGGAGCGCTTGGTCCAATGCCCAAAAGAGCCTGCGTCCGCGCGCAAAGGAAAGAGACAACAGCACGCCTCTTTGTGAATGCGCTGCGATGAGGGGACTATTTTGTCTAGATGAGAGGCGTTTTCTGACGGGAAGCGTATTGTGTCGAGCGGCTGGTGCCAACCGCTAGGTGGGATCTGCTGAGATTCGACTTCTTTAACAGTCACAAGAACCTCCTTACCTCTTATTCTAGTATTCTACCCGAAAAAATAGAAATTTACAAGACGAGCTGGCCCAGCGCTGCGCGGATATCTATCCCCTTGGGCTCGTCTACCGCATGGGGAATCTTATTCCCGAACAACACGGTCCTGAATTCCTTAATCGCCTTCGGAGATGGCTTCTTCATCGTCAGACCGGGAGTCGGATTGAAGGGAATCAAGCGCACGCGGGCGCGTAAACGACGGATGAGGTTAGCGAGCTCAAACGCGTGGTCTGGGTGGTCGTTGAGCCCCTCGATCAATATATAATCCAGGGTAATAGTTTGCCCGAAGCGCTTCCCGTACTCTTCTAACACTTCGATGAGGCGCAAGAGAGAATTTTTCGCCGCGTAGGGCACTAATTTTGTACGCAGGCGCTGATTGGGCGCATGGAGTCCCACCGACAATCTTACACCGATACGCCGTTCCATCAGCTGCGTGATGCCGTCTATGATGCCTATAGTACTGAGTTCGATGGCGTCGGCTTCATACCATTCAAGCAAACGCTCAATCAAAGCCAAGACAGCGGAAGGATTTTTGAAGGGCTCCCCCATGCCAGCAAACCGAATTTTAGAGATAGAGCGGCTTTCCCTAAGCAGTAGTACTTGGTCCAGCATCTCACCCAAACGTAGGTTGCGCACAAATTTTTTACCGGAGGCGCAAAACTTGCATTTGCCCGGACAGCCCACCTGAGTGGAAAGCTGAAGCTCGCGCTTGGTCAGTACATTGTCGACAACGCTCTGGTCATGTAAGCGCCAGGAGAACTTAATCGTTGTGTCGGCATGAGACTGTTTCACATGGTCGAGGGTCAGCCAGTCCAATTTGAAGGTCCTGGACAGCAGAGCGCGCAGCTCCTGGTTGAGATTCGTCATCTCGTCCCATCGACGGGTGCCCTTGGCATACACCCAATCAAAAATCTGATCAGCGTGGAAGCCGGCCTTCTGTTCGGAAAGCAGCCAGTCAGTTAATCCTGACTTTGTTAACTCAAAAAAATCTCGCATGCGGAGAGCTTAGCAGAATGAGTAAGAAATAACAATATAGGATTCAGGATTTTTAGGATTCGGGGCTTTGAAGCGGTCTGCGCCGAAAGGAGGTGCAAGCCTGACTTAGGTTACGATCCGCGATTCAAAACAGGGTGCCCAAGCTAGCTTCCTGAGCCTTGACTAGCCCCTGGTTGACCCTTGCCAAAAATTGCCGCGCAGGCCTAAAATCCGGTTTTCGAGAAACGCAATTACAAAAAAAGGAATGAAAAATGAAACGGATGGCACTTGTATTGGCTTTAACTTTAGTGGCCGCTTCGCCGCTGATGGCAGATGAGCAGGAAACCGCTGCGAAAGTTCAAGCAACGATAGAACAAGTAAATGAAGAGCAAGCAGATGACCAAGAAAAGAAAGAACCACAGCTTGTTTTCGACTGCGACAAAGAAAATGCAGATGCTTTAGCTAGCTACCCCAAAAAACGCTACTGCAGGCGTTGTAAAGCGAGTAATGCCTAGTTCACCATTTCAGCGCGCCAGCTTTGCTGGCGCGCCTCCCGGCCACAAAGTATTTGGCCTCTTTCCCTGTTTTCTCGCCAAAGTAGCCGCACAAACTCATTCCGGTTTCGTTTTCGTTTGTCCTAAATCTCGCAGCCCTCTACGCTGGACGGCTTAAACAAGCGAGGAAAAGCAATGCCGACATTCCAAGAAATGTTACGCCGACTGACACTTTTTTGGGAGCAGCAAGGCTGTATTATCCACCAGGGGTATGACCTCGAGATGGGTGCGGGCACTTTTAACCCCGCGACTTTCCTGCGCGCCATCGGGCCTGAACCCTACCGTGCCGCCTATATTGAACCTAGCCGGCGCCCCGCCGACGGCCGCTATGGGGAGAACCCCAACCGCACGCAGCACTATTTCCAGTACCAGGTGATGCTCAAGCCTTCGCCTCCCGATATCCAGGAGCTCTACTTGGCCTCACTGGAAGCGATTGGGTTCCGGCTTAGCGACCATGACGTGCGGTTTGTGCATGATGACTGGGAAGGGCCCACACTAGGCGCTTGGGGGATGGGCTGGGAAGTCTGGATGGATGGCATGGAAATCACCCAGTTCACCTATTTCCAGAGCGTTGGTGGGCAAACCCTGAAGCCGGTAACAGGAGAGATTACCTACGGCCTCGAACGCCTCGCTATGCACTTGCAAAACGTGAACAGCTTTTTCGATCTGCAATGGAACGAGCAGCTCACCTACGGCGATATTTACAAACAGAACGAGGTCGAATGGAGCCGCTACAACTTTGAAGAGGCTTCTACCGAAATGTGGCTGCGTGGCTTTGCAGACTATGAAAAGGAAGCGCAGCTGCTACTTGCGAAGAATTTGCCCATCCCAGCTTTTGATTTTGTGTTGAAGGCAAGTCATGCATTCAACATGCTCGATGCGCGCCGATATATTTCTGTAACAGAACGCACCGGATACATCGCACGCATACGCACCCTAGCTTGCTCTGTGGCAGATGTCTACCTAATTAGTCGGGAAAAACAGGGCTTCCCTCTGCTGAAATACGCTGTAAAGGAGCCTGCTGCACTCGCACTGGCACCGCTGCCGCTTGCCCTTACTGAACCAGAGCCCTCGCATCAGTTCACTTTCCTGCTTGAAATAGGCTCAGAGGAGCTCCCCGCCACTTTTGTACCTATTGGCATGAGCCAGTTAGAGCAGAAGGTGAGGCAGCTTTTAAACAGCGAAAATTTAAAGTTCGACGACATCAAAGTGTTCGGCACTCCCCGCAGATTAGCTGTAGAGGTTGTTGGTTTGCAGGCGGCGCGGGCTGCTGCTACTGAAGAGCGACGCGGCCCCGCTGTCGAGCGCGCTTTCGATGCCGCTGGCAAGCTTTCGCCAGCTGGTGAAGGTTTTTTTCGTTTGATGAATGCTGGTGAAGTCAATCTACAAGCCGTTCGAAACGGAGAGTTTCCGCAAATCAGCATCAAAGAGCAAAAAGGTACTGCGTATCTATTTGTCCTACAAACAGCTCCCAGCAAGCCCGCAGCTGAGATTCTCGCCGAACAGCTGCCGAAACTCATCCTGGGACTAGAATTCCCCAAAAGCATGCGCTGGGGTAATCACGAAATCAGTTTTCCACGCCCGCTGCGCTGGATCGTCTCGCTACTCGATGAAGCCATTTTACCACTACGAATAGGTCCGATAATATCTTCTAATATTTCCCAAGGCCATCGACAGCGCAGCCCGGGACCTGTCACCATCCCCCATGCGCGTCAGTATGTACACACGCTTAAAGAGCGCCAGGTGATGGTCGATGTGTCGAAGCGTCGCGAAACGATTCTTAGCCAGATAGCAGAGCTAGAAAAAACACTGAACGTGCGCATTATCGAACAAGAACGCGTACTGCCGCAAGTACTGCATCTTATCGAATGGCCCACTCTCACACAGGCTTTTTTCTCGCAAGATTTTCTAAAAGTGCCCCCCGAAGTGCTTATCTCCGAAATGGTGGAACATCAAAAATATTTTCCGGTAGAAGATCAAGAGGGTCGTCTGGCTGATTGTTTTGTGATCACTTCTGATACACAGCCCACAGATCAGATACGCGCTGGCAACCAAAAAGTACTTTCCGCACGCCTCTCCGACGGCCTTTTTCTCTATCAGGAGGATCTTAAGATTCGGCTTGACGCTTTTGCAGAAAAACTCAAAAGCGTGATGTTTCAAAAAGAGCTAGGTACCGTACACGATAAGGTAGAGCGCATATTGGCTCACAGCCGCGCCCTTCATCGCCTGCTACCTATTTGTGCATTGCCTAAGTTGGAGCGTGCAGCGCAGCTCTGCAAGGCAGATCTTGCCTCGCACGTGGTGGGCGAGTTCCCAGAACTACAAGGCATCATGGGGCGCATCTACGCCCAACACCAGCAAGAAGAGGCCGAAGTTGCCCAAGCCATCGAAGAGCATTGGATGCCAAAAGGCGAGGGAGGAAGCCTACCCGCTACAAGCGTGGGTACGCTGCTCAGTCTCGCTGAGCGGCTCGACAACCTGCTTGGCTGTTTCGCTGTAGGACTCAAGCCTACATCAAGTAGCGATCCCTACGGGTTACGGCGCCAAATGCTCGGCATTGTCCGCATTCTCATCCAAGGCGAACATCGCCTCCCTCTACCCGATCTGCTGCAAGAATGCCTGCAGCACTTCCCAGCAAAACAACGCAGTTCCAGCGCACTGGCGGAGATCAACGCGTTTGTAACCAACCGCATAAAAACCGTCTTCTTAGAATATGGATTCAGTAAGGATGAGATCGAAGCTAGCCTCTCGGCTGGCGTTACAGACATCTACGATACTTTCTGCAAAGTCAAAGCGCTGCATGAGTTCCGCGCTGATAGTCGTTTTTCTCTTCTCTACGAAGTTTACAAACGCGCTAAAGGGCAGCTAGCAAGCGAAAAGAGCGGCGAATTCTCAGCCGCTCTTCTCCAAGAACCTGCAGAAATCAGCCTGAATCAAGCCCTCAACCGCTTTGAAGGCCAGGTTAGAGATTCACTAGCCAAGCGAGGTTATAAGCAGGCCTATCAGCAGATCTCCGAGCTCCAGTTCCCCCTGCACACGCTCTTTGAACAGGTCAAGATCCTCGCAGATGACGCTGACATGCGTCGCAACCGCTTAGCGCTTCTCCACCGAGTCTTTGGCCTCTTTAACGAGCTGTTAGACTTTAGTAAGATCCAAGAGGGTTAGCGGGCTGCGTCGCGGATTGTCCGCAAACCGGGTGGAAGGCACCGGCTGTGGACCGGTGCAGGACAGTATTAGGTTTGTCGGTTAAGCGAGCACCAGCAAAATTGGCTGGGGGCTACGACAGCGCACCGGCAGCTCCACCACAAACTTCCGTGCTTACTCGGCCGCAAATAGCCAATCTTGCGTTGGATCATCGCCTACCTCAATAGCCTGGCCTATCCATCAACTGGCGAAACTTGCGTCGGGAAATAGTAATTTACTATTAATTCTCTAGTAGAGGATTTTATGTTTTTTATTTGTTGAGAAAACTTGGTGTCGCTGCTAACGACCCCCCTAAAGTGCAGCCATTTCCTAATTAAAATAGCTTCCTTAACGGCAACCGGGCATGCAGGGTCGCCCTCGCGATAATCTTTCATGCTGAGTTGGCAATCCCTGCCATATGCCTTATGCCCTACGATCGCCGTCCGTGCGCGATAACTACCGGCATTGGAACTGTAAGATCCCGATTTAGACCCAACAGAGGCGAAGGGGTAAAATCCACCGTTTTCGTTTTCGCAAAAAGCCTGTCTGTACGTGATGATACCGCCAACAATCAGTTCAAGGGTCATGAGGCCGGTTACCAGCCCCGTATTCAGGCCAGAAGCCTCGACCCCAAATATCAGGCTATTCAAATAATCCAAAAAATAAAGTACATCGGCATGGTTCTCTTCGTTAAACCAGAGCGGTGGCGTGCTGCGGTTTAACGCATAAAGCTGTAGCGTGGCTATATCAGGGTCCGTTAGCTCCAGCTTAGTGCTTATGAAACGAATAATCTCAGCAATCTGGCGGTAGGACAGGTCCGTTTTACCCTGCCGCCGACACATATCAAGCCCGAAGATAGAAAACCCCTCAGGCAGATGTATGCGGCTCTGTGGGTCGATACGAAAAGTGTGTGGATTTCCGTAGATACTTACGCCGGAGAACCTCTGCCCTCCCTGCACTTCACTTTTGGGCGCCCACTTGCTCCATCCGCCTAAAGACGTGAACCAATCCATCGGCTTTCGAATATGCAGCACTTCGTCTGCTTGAAAGTGAGCAGAGCAGGGGGATTGTTGCGCCAGCCTGTAACTTTTCACTACGTTATGCACCATTTGCACCAGCGTACTTCCTTTAATATTCTTTTCCCGGGAAGAAACCGTCATGTCCCCCGCAACAGGCGGCGTATTTGGTGTAAAAAAATACAGGTTTTCATTTTCGCGTTCCGCAAGATCGTCATCGGAAGATTCCTCGTGGCCGCCAGGGGCGGCAGAAGCGCCGGGATTACGCTGATCCGGTAAGAGGCCATCCGTCGACCATGCCTCTGGCCGCCCACTCCCAGCACAGCTCTGCTGATCGGCAACCGGATATGCATGTAAGAAGGAGGACCCTATGGAAGAGAGCGATAGCCCATGGGTAGATAGGAAGGCGTCTAACTTTCGGCGTTCAAACAACCGACCGAGGCGCGCTCGTCCCACAGCGATCTGCGGCTGGACCGGCACGGGCGATGCATCGATTCTTGCTGCGCCGGGACCATTATCCACAGACAAGGAAGACGATTGAAATGTAAGCGGCTCCTGAAATGATTCGAAACTCGAGCTTGAGGCTTGGAGTGAGCGGACGGCACATTGCCTTATCGCGAGCGATCCCGCCGAGCCTGGCGTAACTCGCATTAATGTATTTACATCTCGTTCTCTAAGCACAGAAGAAGGAGGAACCTGTGCTCTCGACGACTCCAGCATCGCCAGCGACGGCGTTGGCGATTTATTGATTCCCGCTATGCCTTGACTGCGATCCATTCCACACCTCTCAAAAGGATTTTTTTCAAGACACCAAAGTGACACCGGACACTTATTGTTGTCAACGCGCTTATGTACCAGCGCTCTTTTAATGTATTTAACCCATATTTTCATTACCTAAATTGGTTCTTTTTCAGAAAAAGCGCCTTTAGACATACTTTTCCAGTGGTTTCATGGAGAGTGCAAATATTATTTCACCTACCCCCCGCAAGGGCTACAAAGCACGGTTGTATTTTTCACAGCCTATTACAAGACGGTTTTCCGTACTTTGCGTGGTGGCCGCCTTCAGTTTCGGACATCTTTGACATCGCAAAATTAGACAGTTAGAAATCGCCCGTTTGGGAGGGATGAAAATGGAGCCGATAGCTGTCTCGTAGCCGGCCAGCTTCTTTTTTTAGCATGAGCTTCTGCTATTTCAACACTTTTGGCGTCTGACGGTTGAGCAGGTCGAATTGTTTGGCTAGGTCGCTTTCTTCGTCTTCAGAACAGGAGCCAGCGCCAAGCTTTAGACGGATCGTCTCGCGAGCTTCCATCCAGTTGCGCTCCAGCAGACGCAGTAGAGTCTGCTCGAGGTAATCTAGAGCTTTATCGCGGTTCACTTTCTTGCGCAGGAGCTCATCGAGCAGCTCTTGCGCCCCATGATCACTCCCCTCAACCGCTAGCTCAAGCGTGTCCCAGTTGCTATTGCGCTGATGAGTAGTCAGTATGGCTTGATAGAGAGTTCTGCACTGCTCATTCCTAAAATCGGCTTGCTGAAGGTTGCGCTGCACAAGAGCCAGGGCCTGGTGCCGCTGCTCGCCCCCTGGCAGCAACCAACATAACAAATCACCTTCGAGAATTCGATCCGGATCGATCTGTAGCCAGCCGGCAGCTGCTGCGCGTCGCACCAGCGGGTTATTCCCCGACAAACGGGAAAGGCCCACCATATCTTCCGGAATTTGTAGCAAACGAGCCAGCTTGCGCAGGCTTTCGTGCGCCATGACAGGACTGTCCCACTGCTGGATCTGTCCAGTAGCCTCTTGTAATAAGCGGTTCTTTCCTGCCGGGGTATGGGCATCGAATTGACTGCCGAGATAATGGATCAGGAACTCTAAATAATCCTGAGTGGAATCGATCAAGGCGGTAAAGGCCTCTATGCCTTGCTCACGAACAAAAGAGTCGGGATCGCTGCCCTTTGGTAAAAGTAGAACCCGCGTGTCTACACCAGCTTTCTGAAATAGATGCCCCACCTTACGAGTGGCCTCCTGCCCTGCGGCATCAGCATCCAAAGCGAGCACCACTTCTTTCACACCAAGCTGCAAAAGTTCTCTGACGTGTCCTTCGCCAAATGCCGTCCCTAAAGCCGCGACAGCTAGGTCAAGGCCGCGATCAATCAAACGCAAAGCGTCGAGCTGGCCTTCAACAATAATGGCACGCTGTTCTTTAGCGATGCGGCGCCGACAAAAGTGTAGACCAAATAAGACACGCGACTTTTTGAAAACAGGCGTCTCTGCGGTATTGATGTACTTACCGCCAAAAGTACCCTCTTTGTATTTGCGCGCGGAAAATCCAATTACCGCTCCGGCTGAGTCGCAGATAGGGAACATGATACGCTCGCCAAAAAATTCTCGCAGGCCTCTCCCATCGCGTTCCTGCATCAAACCAGCAGCGACGAGCACCTCGTCGCGAAAATGCAGCTTGCGTAGTCCTTTGTAAAGCGGTCCTGGGGCGGAGAGGGCTAGCCCAATACGAAAACGCTGAATAGTTTCCAGCGTCACATCTCGCCCGTATAGGTAGCGCAGGGCTTCCGTCCCCTCTTCAGTGTGGAGCAAGAAGAAATGGTAAAGCTGGGAGGCCTGTTCCAAGGCAGCTTTGATCTCTGATTTTTTAGGGCCCTGTGCTTCTGTGGAATTCTCCGCGGTATCCATCACCACGTTGAAGCGCTGCGCGAGCATTTCTACAGCTTCCGTAAAGCCGACTCTCAGATGTTCGATCAAAAACTGAATCGCGTCTCCATGCGCACCACAGCCGTAACAATGGTAATGTTTGTCACCTCTTTGAACGGAAAAAGAGGGCGTTTTCTCATCGTGAAAAGGGCAGCACGCTTTGTAGTACGCTCCACTGCGCCGCATCTCTACGTGAGAGGCGATCACATCCACCAAATCCACCTGCTGGCGAAGCGTATCCAAACTTTCTTTTGTATAAATAGGCATGTTAGTAGCGAGTCAATTTGTTAACAAGCGATAAGTATAGCTGATCAGACTACTCTAAGGCAACTCCCGCATCCAACTTTGGCCATTTCTGTTCGGCCAGTCCGCACGGACTGCAAATCGATCCGCGGTTTCACCCTCATCGTAGAGAGGGCAGTGAGTACAGTAATCCATGTAAAACCTCTGTTGAATAAGAGGTGTCTCGCTAACGAACTCCACCTCATCTGGGCTTCTTTCGCGAGGATTATTTTTATCTCCGCGAATATAACTGACCTCTGAAAAGCCATCTGGCCCCAAGCGGAACCGTTTGATGACACATTCGTCCAACCCACAATCGACACGGGCAGACAATAGTAGCGGCACAAAACAGAGCACTCCAACCAAAAATCCCAGGCGCATCACCCCCTCCCCGGTTATAGTCCTCTTCATATGTCCGGGCAGTAATTAAGAGCAACTGCATAGACAGGCTTAGTGCGCGACGAATTTGTAGTCTCGATTACGGATGAGGGACAAAACGAGGCTGATGGCGGCGGCGAAGCCAACCGGTTCATTTTTTTAGCAGAAGCTGCTGACAAGCTGAGAACAATAGTCTCTTAGAGTACCTGAGAGGTTTTTTACTGCTACTTCGTCTGATCAACAGTTTTATGCATCGACCAACTTTTGTTCGATAGCGCAAATCTTATTTTGGCTGCTTCCCATTGTTGCGACCGGGTACCTTTCGCTTAATAGACTAACAGGCAGGCTAAGCTGCAGAACCCGCTTTGGGAAAAGGTTTCCAGCGCCAGTCAAGTTACTTAAAGAAAAAGCCCTCAGAGCAAAGGGGGGTGCTAGGTTCTAGTTTGCTGTGCTCCTTGAGGAGCGCGAATGGTCGTTTACTTCTATCCCGCCAAAATCGTATAGTCAGGAGCTACCCAAACGGAGACCGCGAATGACTTCAAAGCCGGACATCCATTTAATCCCATTTTTGCACCCCTACATGTTCGTTCTTAGAGCTGGCGAGGGTATTAAAGAAAATATGATGGATTTTTCTCTCAGCATTTGGCACCTCAATTGCCAAGAGCGCCTACCAAGACAGCGTAAGAGCAAGCCTGTCGCCTCCGTTCTAAACGTAAAGGCGACGGTTATGCGCCGGGTCAAGACGTAGCCTGTTAGCGCAAAAAACTTGCTCGCTGCTGGCCTTGCATTTTCCTTGCCTTTGCTCTATGATTTCGTATTGCTCGTGACAGGGAAAACATGAATATAAAAAGCCAAATTGAACGTTTGATCGATCTAGCGATCCAAGAGGATTTGGGCACAGGCGATGTCATTTCAAATGCCTGTATCCCGGAAGGCCTACACGCTCTCGGCACTATTTCTCTAAAACAGAATGCTGTCGTAGCGGGATTGTCCTGCTTAGAGCACCTTTTTCACAAAATCGATCCTCAGCTTAAACTGCTAGATCAGATAGAGGAGAGTTCTCAACATAAAGCAGGGACCGTTATTACAGAAGTGAGCGGACCTGTCAGAGCTCTTTTAGCATGCGAACGCGTCGCCCTGAATTTGCTGCAGTGTGCCTCAGGAGTTGGCACGGCGACCGCAGGGTATGTGCGCAAGGTAGCTGGCTACGACTGCGCCATTGTTGCCACGCGCACAACCTTACCCGACTTGCGCCCCCTAGCACAGTATGCCTTTGAAGTGGGCGGGGGCAAAAGGCACCGCGGCAGTCTCGACGAGCGAATTATCATCAAACGAAATCATCTGGCTTTTCTGGCTACGAGCGAAAAGCCTATCTCAGAAGCCTTCCAAAGGGCCCGTCAGCGCCATCCCAAAGCTGAAATCGAACTCGAAATACGCCACTACAAGGAACTGGCCGAAGCGCTACAGCTAGATCTGGAATCGATCATGCTCGATAATATGACCCCAGATGAAGTAAGTAAGTGCGTTCAGAAAATCCACGCCGCTAAGAAGAAGGCTTGGGTCCAATCTTTCACTGAGATCACCCTCGATACCATCCGAGACTATGCGAAAACCGGAGCAGATGGCATCTGTATTGGGGCTGTGACACACTCGATATCTAATATTCAAATCAGCTTTAAGCTCAAGGAGATATAACATGACATCGACACCCAAAGCGATTATTTTCGAAGAAGAAGCCCGCGAAGCTCTGCTCAAAGGCATCCAGCAGTTAGCAGATGTGATCGCGTTCACGCTAGGCCCTAAAGGGCGAAACGTAGGCCTAGAAAAAAGCTGGGGAGCACCTAGCATCACAAACGATGGCGGTTCTATCGTGCGCGATATCGAACTCAAAGATCCCTGGGCGAACATGGGCGTCTCCATGGCCAAACAAGTCGCACAAAAAATTAAAGATAAGTGCGGAGATGGTACCACGACAGGTACGTTACTGTTACGCGCACTCGTCGAAGCAGGCGTGAAGCAGATCGCAGCGGGTGCCAGCCCCATTAGCCTAAAACGCGGCTTAGATAAGGCTGTCGAGGCTGTTGTGGCAGAACTGGAGAGAGTTGCGATCCCAGTGAAAGACTCTAAAGATGTGCGCAACACTGCCACAGTGTCTGCATCCGGTAACCAAGAGATCGGTGATTTGATCGCAGAAGCGATTGAGAAAGTAGGCCGCGCTGGCGTTGTCACGATCGAAGAGGCTAAGGGTACAACCACAGCCATCGAGGTGGTTGAAGGCATGCAGTTTGACCGCGGCTATCTCAGCGCGTACTTCTGCACAAATAACGATAAGATGATCGTCGAAATGAGCCACGCTCACATTTTACTGGTAGACCGTAAAATCAACAACGTGCACGAACTTCTGCCTATCTTACAGGCAGTAGCTTCAACGGGAAAAGAGCTGCTCATTATCGCTGAAGATATCGAGGGAGACGTGCTGTCGACTCTAGTCGTCAACCGCCTGCGAGGTTCGTTAAAAGTAGCCGCGGTCAAAGCCCCAGGTTTTGGCGATCGCCGTAAAGCGATGTTGCAAGACTTAGCCATCCTCACAGGCGCTACAGTCGTTTCCGAAGATGCCGGCATGGCACTAAAAGATGTGCCTATGACAGCGCTCGGCTCTGCAGAGAAAATCAGTATCGACAAAGAGCATACAACCATCGTCAATGGCGGCGGCTCTTCTGACGAGGTAAAAGCGCGCGTTAAACAGATCGAAAATGAGATCGAAGAGACGACAAGCAGCTATGATAAAGACAAGCTGCTAGAGCGCAAAGCCAAACTAGGCGGGGGCATAGCGGTTATACGCGTAGGCGCCGCCACAGAACCAGAGCTGAAACAGCGCAAACAGATGTTTGAAGACAGCCTAAACTCCACCAAAGCAGCTATCGAGCTGGGCATCGTCCCAGGCGGCGGGTCAGCGCTCCTAAAAGCGTCCGCCATTATCGATAAGCTTGGCCTGCAGGGCGAAGAAGCTATCGGCGGTCTGATCGTTAAACATGCGTGTCGCGAACCTCTCAAGCAGATCGCACTCAATTCTGGGCTTGACGGATCCGTCATCGTCAGCGAAGTAGAGAAAGGCGGTTCAACTACCGGCTTTAATGCGCAATCCGAGAAGGTGGAAGATCTCATGAAAGCTGGTGTCATTGATCCAGTAAAAGTGGTCATCATTTGCTTAACACACGCAGCATCTGTCGCAGGGGTCGTTCTCCTCTCAGAAGCACTC
>CAYUJS010000050.1:0-14703 GCA_964445105.1 uncultured bacterium
CTTGGGAATCCTTGCAGAGAATGTCTACAATACTGGTCCGTTGCGAAGAAACGTCAGGATCTTGGTTGGACTTTAAAAATGTAACGCTTTCTACAGGATTTTCCGTACGCCCAAAGATGTCATTAAGAAAGTGGATAAGTATGTCTTTATTTTTCTCACTCCCAAAAATTCTTTTAAAAGCGAGATCATTCTTAGGATCTAACAATTTATTCCACATTTCTAATTCTCCGGGTACTTGCTGCGACTACGTCATTATCTTTCTTTTATAGGATATTTTCAAGACGAAAAATGGGGTAACTTCCTTGTAACTTCTCAGTAAGTCAGGGTAAGAGGCGTAAATAAGCAGCGAAGTATAGCGATGCAGCGTTTTTGGTGAGGCAAAAAAGCGGGCGGCTTTCGCAGCGATGACAAGGAACTCGACGGTGCAAGAAGCCGCGGGCATGGAGGGTAGGTAGCTCAGTAGCGTAGGTAAGCGTCTAATCTAACCACCTGCGCCGAAATGCCGTTGCCCCGCATTCTTCTGCAACAAAGCAGAAGAACGATATGCCGCGGGTATCTGTCGAGAGCAAACAAAAATGGAAAAAAGGTATCTGTTCCCACGGGAGCCGCCTGCACGATTGTAATGGGATGGCCTAAGCTTAGTCTCTCATCTCTCAAGCTGGTTTTCTGACGGAAACTGTTGTCCCATTGAGCTCTTAAGCACCCACGGGGCCCCTCGACGAGCATTTAAAACCTGCTTGCAAAGACACTTTTCGCCATGGACAACCCCGTGTTTTATCAGCGCATCGAAAAATGTTCATGACGGCCTACGTAAGAATTGACAAGAATACAAGCCCAATATGATCCTGAAGCCTTACAGAACGGCATTTGGAAGGGTGTGCGATGGACGGACGTCAGAGCGGATTAGCAATCAACGGATTGTCGACATCTTCGTCAGACAAGCCGCCGGTACCAGCAAAGCCAGCCTCACCCACCTCTGCATTTAGAGGCCGAGACCTCGACCTCTCTCCCAGAGTTGCGCCCGCTCCTGAGCGAATGCCCTCCGTACCGCTGGATACTCTCCCAGCACCTAAGCCCCTGCCGTTAATGCCACAAGCATCAAGTTCCAGCTCTCAATCCTCTCCCAGACAGTTTATACCCGGGCTCCGTCAAAGCGTAGGCGCACCGTCTCAACCAATGGCAATGGCCCGACAGATGAGTGGAGCATCATTTTCAGCGCCTCCTCCCTCCGCAGCTGCTCCTCCGATTCCGGCTCCCAAGCCTGTCACGCTCTCTGTCGGCGCTGCCCCTACTATCTCCTCCGCGACATCCTCCAGCGCATCTTCTTCCTCGTCGTCTCCATCATCATCTTCTTCCGCCGCCGACAAGCCTAAGAAACCTTCTGTTTTCAAAAGGATTGGTAGTGGGCTTAACCGAGCAGCCAGCAAAGTGCTTTCAGCCGCGTCTGAGCTTTCCACAGCCGTCGCAGAGGCAGGTGAATTACCCGAGAACATCATCAAAAAACGCGCCGACCAGCTCACAGTCGAAGCAGACACGTTGACTAATACGGGCAGACCCGCCGAGGCCTTTTCTCTTTTGGAAGCTGCTGCCGATTTATATGCCGCGCATGAGGGGGTGGGCGAACTTGACGTTAGAGAGAAGACCTACAATATGAAGGATGCTACGTCGTATTATCTGAGTCTAGCCCTGCAGAAATATGAATTTTTGCTGACTTATGCCCCTTACCTTCCGCCGGAGCTCCAAGAGAAGAGCAAGCTGAGGGTTGAAGCTAAAATTATGTCCACAAGGCAAGAACTGAAAGGCCGCCTAGACATAGTGTTTGATGAGAAATTTGGCTACAACGAATCCCGTTCTGACAAAGGCGGTCGTTTGACTTTTCTAGAAAACCAGGTGAGCCTTAGTTTTGAGAGCGCCCTAGCCATCTGGCAACACGTCCAGTCCTATGGAACCATTATGGATGAAATTAGCGTGATTGCTGCCATGGGGCACTACTATCTTTTTTTCAACGGTTCGGTGACTGCCCTACATCAAAAATATAGTGCTTTGCCTGATAATCCAAACAACACACCCCGCTTCGCCAAATATTGGAGAGATCGAGAGAACGGGGTGGTTAAACGTTACGACGAAATCATGATTTTTTGCCCTCATGTTTCTATCTCGCGCGAAGGCTTGGCGACGTGGCCCGACCACGACCCTCAAACGACTGACCAGACAGTAGTGAGTGATCTCTCCGCGTTTAAGGCTCTACTAGAAACTATTTTCGCAATGAGGGATGACGCCTGGTCGCTTTCGTCTAACGAGCAGGGCAGAAAAATGAATAGCCCTTGGAGCCGGCTCCAAGGGCTCAAGCTTTTACTCTTGAAAAAGGCCCAAACGAGCTATCTAGAAGGAGATTACGCAGACGCCTACCGCTACTTTGAAGAGATTGCAAGGCTGCATTCATTGTACAGAACTTGGAACGGGCAAGATGCTGCCTGCTCGCTCGCCTATACCGCACTGGGCACAGCTTCAGAATACTATGACCACGCTCGCCAATTAATTCAGCACTGTACAAAAGAGTTTCAAGAGCAGCGTATGCCAAAGATTTTGGCAGGGCTCCAAGAAATCGAGCAAGGGAAGCAAAAGGCTGAGACAGACCGTAGCGCCCATTTAAAAGCCGAAAGGGAGCAGAAAATGAGGATACGGGCCTCCGAGTTAGAGTGTCACACGTACAGTGCCTCTCATGGAATAGCTTCTGGTTCTACCTATCGCCCCACCACACATGTGGTTTACGATCCCTACCGCACTTCCTCCGGATCGCATTCTGCAGGTTATACGACTAGCTACCATTGATCCTATGCCTGCACGTGCCCCTTGACGTTGCCGTGCCATGATTCGGCTACGTTACAAAAGTCCTCGTACCCCTCCATGAATCTTTGGTATGAGAGCTCCTCTGTCATTTCCATCTGCAAAGTGATATTTTTTCCGTCAGGCGCTAGGCCCAGCACGGCTCCGCGTGTGCTGATCCCCAAGAGATTAGCCACCATTAACTCTTGTAAAAATTTACTTTCTCTCTCGAGAGAGAACTCGCCGAGCCTACATGACAACTCTACGCCGAACGGAATCGCATGGACTGTGATCGAAAGCTCGTCGGTGATGGGCAGTTCATAGGCCCCTTCAGCATTACTGGGAATACCCGTAGGTATTCCCAGTTCTTGACCGTATCGCTGCATGATCGATGGTAGGTCCATAGTGACTCCTGATCGTTGCATTAAGCGTGTGAGCTCATGGCTCGGGTATTTTCGTCAGTGGCTTTTTGCTGTAGCTGGTTCAAGGCGTCAATCATTTGGTTGGCTGATTGCATGTCATTCATCATGGCAGAAACAAAGTTCCCCATGATCTGAGAGGCTGTTTGGAAGATCTGTTGCTGCATCTGGTAATTACCCTCGATCATTTTAAAGGGAGCTTGTGCCATTTGGCCGATACCTCCCACGGTGGACTTGGCAGAGTCCCCTACCAAATTGATCATCTGCCGGTCATTTTGAATTTTCGTTGCGCGGGTGGATTCGTGCTCCATCCGGCTTTTATCTCTACTTTGCTTCAGAGCGCCGTACTTAGAGTCTGTTTCTGCTAGCTCCTCTAAGGCTTTTGCTTTTGCCTTCTCATCTCCAGCCCTTTGTAGACGCGTGGCACTGTCGAGATCGGCCTGAGCCGCGTCTCTTTCATCCCTCTTCGCTTGTATCGCTTTGGCATCTTCCGGGTTAGATTTTTCTAGTGCTTTTAAGTCAGCTTCTTTCTTATCTAAAACTTCCTGTTTTGTTGCTACAAGCTCTTCTGGATTAGACACATGCGCATCCATCTCGTCTTGGCGGGCTTGTGCTGCTCGGGATTGGGGGCTCTCTCCGCCTTCAACGCTTTTGGCTCCGTGGGCGGCCATGGCACCTGCCATCGCTATGCCTACGCCAGCGGTGATCAGTTGACCGATCCCTCCTACTATGTCTGCCATGGCTTCGGCGTACTTGGCGTCACGGGCCATTTTACCAGCTTCTACGCCTTCTTCATACTGGGCCGATTGCCCTTGCACAACGGCTTTGTTATCTGCCAGGGCGTTGCGGGCTAGTACACCTGCGACCACGGCTAGGGCCATGATCATGGCAACAAATCCTGAGGCTTCGCCCCAGGGGTTGCCTCCGGCAGCGCTCATGGGGTTGGTGGAGGCATTGGCTTTGGGGGCGGGCATGCCAGGGGCGTCCGGTTGGGAGCTCATAGGCGCGGTTGATTTGCCAGAGGTGCCTTTAGCGGCGGACCAATCTTCTATCGAGCTTTCTGAAACGTTCTTGATGTGCTCGAGGTGCTTAGAACCGCCTTTTGCCTGAACTTCGCCGGTCGCTGTTGCGTCGCCTGTCACTGTGCCATCGGCATTTTGGCCGGGGGTATAGCTGGTATACTGGCCGCTGTTGCTGCTGATATCTGGTGAAGACATGGTTTCCTCCTTATTAATCTTGATCCTTGCGCGTTGTCGTGGGTGCCTGTCTTAAGTGCAAGGATCGTTTGATTATTAATATTTATTCATTATTAAGAGATCCTCTCTAAAGCCGAAATGATTTGGGATTGGGACTGGATAATGTGCGACATTAAGTTGGATAGGTTGGCAATGCCGGTCATCATTTGCTCAATCGACTTCTGGATGCCCTGCATGGTGGCGTCAAGCATTTTGAGGTAGGCGTTAGCTTCGGCAATGAACATGTCTAGGTCGCCTATCTCCATGGCTAGCTGAGCTCTTTTAAACATAATAATGGCTTGTCCTAGGGCCATGGCGGCGTGGCCGGTTTGCACGCCTACTTGCCCTAGGGCATCTAGGGCGTTCAGTCCATCTAGTACTTTCTTTATCGTCTCGGGACTGAACTTGCCGTTTAATTTATTGAGGACTGAGGTGCTGCGGGGGACAGATTCTGCGGTACCTTCGCTCATTTTTGCGACGGTATTGACCTGTTTGCTAGCGGCTATTTCAGCTTCGGTACCTGTACTCTTGATCGTTTTAGTCGCGTTGGCGGCCGTAGAGGCGGTAGAATCGACCGCTTCGGCACCGGCCTCGCCAGCGTTGCCCATGGCCCTTATGCCCACGGCAAGAGTGCACAAAACCAGGATCAGGATTAGGAGCATGGCGATGACTTGCGAGATGATTTCGGCTATGTCTTTCGGAATGCCCATAGCGGTCATGATAGGCACCAAGACAGTAGAGACGCAGTTGGAATTGGCGATGACGGTGGTAGAGATGGTCATCACCAGTTGCATTGTCAGCTGCGCAACCATGGCCATGCCTTCGGGACAGAAGACGACGAGCGCGAGGGCAGCAACAATAGCCAAAATGGCGACGACCAGTACGACGACGGCAATGAGGATTTCGGCTGTGGGTGAAGGGATACCAAAGGCATTTAGCATTTCGGCCAGTAGCTTCATGATCTTGGCCACCACGTTATAGCTTGTCACCGAGGAGGTGATGGTAAACACCAGCTCCACAACGGCAATAGCGATGGTGACAGCGATGGCGGCGATGGCACCTACCACAGTCTCGCAGAGGACCACGGCCATAATACCCCCTGTGATGACCGTCAGCACGGCAGCTGCGATAGCAAGTATAATCATGCCGACTAGCTTACCAGTGCCCCCGTTGCCTTTACCTGCGTCGTGAGCTTTTTCTAGTTTTTCCAGCTGGGCTTTGAGTTTGCTCATCATGGCGTCTGTTTTGGCTACAGAATCTTTGCGTTCGATATCGGTCTGTAGCTGCATCATCTTGCGCAGGGCGGTTTTACAGGCATCGATGGCTTCACCGATGACCTTTAGAAAGTCGCCTAACACCATGCTATTGGGGTCATCGGGCGGCGTGGCCTTCACAGCGGCTTGTAGAGTCGTTTGCTGGGCGGTTAATACCTGGATGCCATTAGCTGCCACAAGTAGCTTTTGGATATCGTTAGATAGGCTTGCAGCCAAGGGGCCGGGGATGCCGTTGGCAGCGGCCAATTGTGCTTGTGCAATCGTTGAAGCGCCTGGGGGGAGGTTTGCTTGTACAAACTCACGGGCACTTGCTCCAGGAACGGCACTGTTATTGCTCCAAAATTGGGCACTTGCTTGCTGGCCTCCGGGGGTGGGGCCTTGCTTATTGCCTTGGTCTGTGCCGTCACCTTGTTGTTCGCCTTTAGCGTTGACGTTTGCTTGGCCGGGGATCGGCTTGCCATCGGCATCCAGGACTCCTTCTCCTTTGGTGGTCCTTTGGCCATCTTCTCCTTTTACGGCCTGGGAGCCTGGATCAGAGGCGTTGACCTGCTGGGCCCAGACGGTCATGGTGGCTTCATTCATGATGCCAGCCGCTAATAGGGTCAGCGCGGGGTCTTGTTGCGCGACGGGCAGTTGCCCGTTTTGAATGATCTTCATTTGCAGTTCTACAGGCAGCTGTTCGAGAAATTCTTGGTATTTTTCTTGTACCGCCTGCTGAGTAGCGGTCTCTTTTGCCCCGGGAGCCACCTGCACGGTTGTGACGGGATGGTCTAAGCTGGGCCGATTGGGCTCGGACCCTTTGACATCGATTTTTCCTTCACCGACTTGCGTGAGAGACTGGCTCAAGCTGTCTTGAACCATACCCATTTGCTGGCGTTGTGACTGTGAGGCGGCCCCGGTTTGCTGCGTATCTGTTGCGTCTATTGAGGTTGGGTCTTGCGGTCCTAAGGAAGCTCCTCCTGATGGAATGCTCATAGATTCTCCTTTGGGTCAGGACTAGCTAGCCATTTCTGGTTTGGCGGCGTTCTCCATGCTTCTGCCAATAGATAGAGATTCCAGCATCAAGACAGCACGCTCTTTCACAAGCACGTACTGTGGCTGGTCTCCGCATTTTTCAATGGCTTGGGCTAGCTCTGCTTGCGCCATGGGGATAATTCCGGTTTTCAAGTAGCAGTCCGATATGTGGTAATGAGGCAGAGGGTTATACGGATCTACTAGCCCTACAAACGCGTAGGTCGAGATGGCGTTTTGGTAATCGCGTTGCATGTGCTGGCAGGCTGCCAGACCAAGGATATACTTGCTCTCGGTGGAATTGAGCAAAATGAGAATACGGAATAGGTGCGAGGCATCCCGGTACTTTCCCGAGTTATACAGCCGGTAGGCGTATCCGTAAATACCCTCGATCATACTGTCGGTTAGCCCCATGGCATCTTTAGGCAGCATGCCCTTTTCGAATATATTGCTTGAGATTTTCCCTAGGGCTTCAGCCAGCTCTTTAGAATTTTCCTCTCCGAGCTTACCCAATACTTCGTTGATGGTTTCATTCATATCCATGGTTTACCCTCCTAACCTGAGTTAACTCTTTTCATGGCCCATCCTACTTTTGTGGCGTGCTCGGAGACAGTGGCTCCTTGTCATGCGCGGCTAAATAAGCCCTTCTAGTGGAAGATAGATGCTAGAATCGTCTGCATTTCTTGCAGTAGGGAGGTTCCTAGATCGGATTGAGAGTTCACAGCATCGTTCATGTTGTTCACCTGGGATTGCACACCTTTTTCGGTGCTTTCTACCAAAGAGCGATACCCTTGTAAGTTCTGCGATAGGGTTTGGTTTTTGTTGTTGAGCTCTTGTCTTTTGCTGGCATCATCGCTGCTGTCTCCGCTGAAGGGAGAACTATCGCCCACAGTAAAGACGGGAATGTTAGCGATGAGGTTGGTGTAGGCAGTGTCCCAATTGGAAAGACCGGTTAAACGGTCCGCGTAGACCGCGGCTATTTTTTGGATCACCCCGATCATAGCAACCACCAAAGCAAACACCTTCCAAATAATTGCCAAGCGCGGGCCATCGTTACCAGCCGTAGAATCAGCCCCCAATTGAGTAGCGAGGTATTTTCCCTGCACTGCCGCATAAAACTCTTGCAAAAACTGGCTAGGCAAAAAGTATTGCGTCTTGTTGCTGGGGTCATTGATGACGCTGTTCACAAAGCTCTTTAAGTAGGCTTGGTAGTCGCTCTGGCTGGCATCAGGGAAAAACGCCTGGAAAATCTGCTGGTAGGAGGTGACGTTTGCATAGTCACCGGTGGCATTCGCAGATTGTTGCAGCGCCCGTACCGTCATGAAATGTTCCCATTTCTTGACAAAATCGGCAGGCGGCCCGGCATCTCCGCTGGATTCGAATTGAAAAGTGGTTAAAAACTGCGTAAACGAAGCTTTAAACTGCGTTTTAAGGTCTACATCGGAAAGCGCAGCCCAGTCGCCATCTGCAGTTTGCAGAATCTTTTTATATTCATGCAAAAAGCCCTGTAAAGCGGGCCCATCGTTTGAAGGGTCACCGCCCAAAGCTGTGATGAAGTCGTCCCAAGTGCGCGGGAAGACAAGCCGTTGAGAAGGATCGGTGATGAGCACGTTCCACTTCTCCATGACATCGTCGGCACCGGAGAATTCGCCATTCAGTCCGGCCAAGGCATTGCCCAAGCTTCCGTCTGTCGATGGATCGTAGGTAAAATTGAGCTGCTCGACTTGAGTCAGCCATGGCACGGTCGGATTGCCCCCTTGGAGGCTGCTTAGATAATCAGTTGGCAAGGTCATAGAGATTCCTCCTTTAGTAAGAGGCTATAAAACATTGTTTGTACTACCTGTGCTATAAGCACGTAGCGTGCCAATTATCTTCCGATGTTTTGCGCCATTTGCTTGATGTCTTGTGTAATCGTGGTCAGCATGGAGCTGGCGGATTGGTAAAATTCTTGGAAAACGAACAGGTAACGTTGGAAGTTTTGTTTTTGCATGTCGTTAAGGTTTGTGCCCGCCAATAGAGCGGCATCGAGGTTTTTTTGGATAGCGCCCTGATTGGCCGGCACCGCGTCACTGGCAAAGCCAGAAGAGGAGTAGCCATCTAAAATCCAAGCCTCTAGTTCGCTTTGGTTGATATTGCTGCCAAATTTCGCCTGCATGTCAGTCAATATGTTCGCGATGGCGCCGCCCAGAGAGCTAGGGTCTCGCTGAGCGACTCCGCTCACGAGGGTGGGCGGATTGAGCTGGTCTAGTTTCGCCAGCTCGCTTGCTAGCGCTTTGCGCAATTGAGTAACCTGCTGAATCAGATCCTGAGGATTCTGGCCAGCATAGTTGACCACCAACGCGATGGGTTGTTTGTAGAGCGAGTCGGCCAGACTATTGTACTCATCTTCATCACCAGGCACGCTGCTGATCGTTTCGCGCGGTTCGGGCTTGACCTGGTTGTGCACGCTCTGGAGCATGGTAAGGGTTTGCAAGGCTTGCTGGGTAGTGGTCATAGCTTGGTAAAGAGAATCTAGCTGGTCGCCCAGTACCTGGTTGCCTACACCCACGTATTCGAGCTCTAGCAGCGCTTGCAGTGACCGGTTTCTGTCGCCAGCGCCTGCTCCCAAGTCTATAATTTGGCCCAGGCCTGTTAGGTCCTGCCAGCGTAGGATGCCGTTCACGTCCGCCCCGCCAGGAGCTACCCCCACTGAGGAAAGAGAGCGCACTAGTAGGTCAATTTGACGGCCCATATCGCTAGTGACTAAGCTAGGCCCCGGCGTAACGCCGGGCAAGGAGGCGCTTGGGCTCTGGGCGATTCCGTTTTGAGCCAGCGCCAGAAGATTAGCAAGAGCGCCGTTGAGCGCCGCCGCATCAGCTGCGGTAATGCTCGTCGAGGGTTTATGAAAGATTGCCTGCACAACAGCAAAATTCGTATCGTAGACGTTTACCACATCTTGCGTTGTGTCGTGGTCGACATTGACCATTCCTAAACCGTCAATCAGAATCGGCAGGTTGGTAATAGCCATAATTGCCCCCTTAGATAGTTAATATTCAAATAACCGCATAACACTATTGTAAACTATAATTTGATATTTATCAAATACAATTAGTGTTGGATCACATTTCTAAATATCCGAACTATAGTTTTTGAACGTATAAAGACAAAGAGCAAGTTCCATGCCGAAGGGTAACTTCTCAATAACTCGGGGTAGGCAAGGTTCCTGTCCCAGTGAAAGGCAGCGCCTGCGCAGGTTTGGGGGCTGGCGAGTGACGCAATCCGGCTCTTTTACCCCGACTTATTGAGCAGTTACCAAAAAGCGTCTAGAGGATCTGTGTGGAAGACATTCTGCGCAAAAGCAAGGGGGCATATCCAATACTATGGAGTCTCTTTCAACGTGAGCAGAGTACAGACCTTTGTGACGATGGCGACGCGATCGATGCATAAATGGCTCAATCGGCGTAGCCAGAAAAAGTCCTTTAAATGGGAGAAATTTGGATCCTTCCTTGAAGAATACCCCGTCCCTGTAGCGAAGATATGTCATAGGCTTTATTAAACCGTAGCAGAAGTAGGGCATGCCATGATCCAACTGGGGAGGGGAGTGACCGGCCCCTCTACCACCTTATCCGCATGGTTAAGCTCAAGCAGAAGATATCAGGCGGCTTTAGAAAGGCAGAAAGTGGGCAAATTTTCTGCCGAATTCGTAGCTATCTCTCAACAGCCCGCAAGCAGGGCTAGCGAATATGGAACGTTCTGAAAGAGCCACCCCGAGTACTTCCCCTCAGCTCCTATAAACTACCCGCATCCCTGGCCGTTTCATACCGCCCTTTTTGCTAAACAAAAAAGGGGAACCTGAATAAACACAATTATAATCATATCAATTTAAAAACAAAATAAAAAATCTATATTTAATAATAAATCAATTTATAGACCGCATTTTTAATAAAAAAATAAAATATTATATAATTAAAACAAACAGGCGGTGCGTATGGATCCGACTAATAACTTTAAAATCGCGCAGTCCCCTCTGGAGCAACCTGAGGCAGGCGGCCTGAAACCTGTTGCTAGCTCCTCTGAATCATTGGTGCCGCTCTTCCAACAGCAGGTACTCGACCCGTCACAAACAGAAGCGCCGAAGCCTTTAGCGGATCATACGGCAAAGGTGAAGCACCAAGCAAACTCTCCTGCAGAAGGTCTAGCCTTATCCATTTTACAAATCCCTCCAGGGTCAAATTCACCAATATCCAGAAGTCAAGCGGGGAATCAACAGTTGGCGTTGTCTCAGTCACATCCAGCGCTAGGGTCAAGAAAACAACACCTCTCGGTAGACAGCATGCCCAGGCCCGGACAAGCAACGGTTGAACCATCTCTTCAGAGTTCACTGTTCGAGTCAAGCTCCAGTTCTTCGAGCGCGGAACCCCTGTCCGTAGCTGTCCCAGGCTCGGTTCAGCCAGCGATAGCGGTAGCAGTTCCAAGGCCGGCGAGATCTAACAGCATCATTGAGGATAAAAAAAATGAATGGATCGCGGCGCATATAGACCCCAAGATGCAAGCAGCTGTCAAAGCGCTTATCGAAAAAATTGTGCATGTCAACCAAGATCAATTTGAAGAAAGTTTTCGCAAGACCCTGGCAGATCTTAGCGTTTTGATGGGCAACAAGCCCTTTTCAGCAGCTGTCCAAAATGGTAAAAGCAACCTTTGGATGGCAACGCTTGCAGAAGACTTACAGAAGGGGCAGCACGCCGTCCCAAAGATACCTTTGGTTTTGGGGCCACATCTTATAGGCACAAGCGCGGCAGACTTTCCGGAAAATATTGTGTTATTTGATGATGCTATTTATAGTGGAGAGCAAATAACGAGGTTTATCAGGGATATGGTCGCCGCCATCGATGCCCGTAATTCTCAAATCAAAAGACCAGCCGGTCACCTCCACCAGTCATCCTGCTTTGCTTATCCGAATTTCACAGTCGCATGTCCCTACATCACTCGCATTGGGAAAACAAAGTTGGATCAGCTTGCGGCCGAATTGCGACCAAAGAAGATAAGCGTGTCCGTTGCGGCCCATGAAAATATTCCCACGGTAGCTGAATCTATCACAGACGAGGGCCTCCTGAGCGTATTAGAAAAAGCCTACTGGCCTGCGGAGGTAAAGGACAGGGATAGAGCATCTCGTTCAGCTTTGCCTTCGGATAACGCAGCCTTGGCAAGCGGCTCGGACCCTTCCTCGCACGGTCGTACGAGCCCCGCTATCCGGCCCTCAAGGACTGGCTCCAAGCTCGCTGCCTCGAGCAGCTCCGCCATACCCACTTCGATAGAAGCAGGCGCTGACTCTACATCACCTGCATCGGCTTCGAGCAGTTCCGCTGCCGACCCTGTGCTCGAGTCCTCAAGCAGCGCAAGCTCTTTCTCCAGGTCCGTCCCGGCAAATAGCTCCGTTCCCAGTCGAGCTAAACAACCCACACGCCAGACGAGCCAGATGGCGAAAATTTTTCAGGTAAACCACGCCTCGCAACTGCCAGAGAAGTACGTTGCCAACAAAGATGGCGCACACTCAAGAGGGCTAACGTATTTTGATCACAAAGTACCAGATAAATATTCATTTCCGGAGCCGCTTGCTCTGGGGTTGATCTATCTTAAATCTGGAAAGCGATTGCCGACTATACGGTTTATTGATAAGACCGACCCCCCTTATAGGGATCTAGAATTTCAAGCAGGTGCAAGCGCATAATAATGTTTCATCTGCTGGTAGGTAACATCCAAGGTAAGCTAACAATATTTTTTAACGTATATCCATCAATTAGGAGTTGAGCATGAGCCCCGCCCGCCGTCTGCCACCAACCGATTCCTTTGCCCTCACCCAGCCAGGCCGGTACGAATTCAGCGGTGAATTGCCCAATGCAAAAACCCTACGGATCTGCCTTGACATCATGCACGAAGAATTTATCGATGAAGAAGATAATGCTATCGCCCTCTGGGGGCTAGAAGGATCCATGGTACTCTCGTCGCCCACCGAAGAAAAAATCCATAGCATTGCATTGAAAGTTTTGAGTCAAGGAGATAGCTGTTGGATCGGCTCTTGGCACCCAATCATGGCTAGGCCTGGCGTTTGCGAAAATTGTACGGAGGGGATCCCTTACGAGCTACTGGGTGTTTGGGGGAATCAGACTATTCTGGACGTGAGCGCCTATTCCAACGGGATCGACTTTCGTAGCTGGTATGTCAGCACTATCAAGACGCCGTCCTCGCCCTAACATGCGTGCTTTTCCAGCAATTCCGCCCAGCCCTCGAAGGCACCGGATAAGCGTGTTGCCAGCACACTCAAGAGGGCTAACGTATTTTGATCACAAAGTACCAGATAAATATTCATTTCCGGAGCCGCTTGCTCTGGGGTTGATCTATCTTAAATCTGGAAAGCGATTGCCGACTATACGGTTTATTGATAAGACCGACCCCCCTTATAGGGATCTAGAATTTCAAGCAGGTGCAAGCGCATAATAATGTTTCATCCGCTGGTAGGTAACATCCAAAATAAGCTAACAATATTTTTAACGTATATCCATCAATTAGGAGTTGAGCATGAGCCCCGTCCGCCGTCTACCACCAACCGATTTTCTTTTCTTTACCCAGCCAGGCCGGTACGAATTCAGCGGTGAATTGCCCAATGCAAAAACCCTACGGATCTGCCTTGACATCATGCACGAAGAATTTATCGATGAAGAAGATAATGCTATCGCCCTCTGGGGGCTAGAAGGATCCATGGTACTCTCGTCGCCCACCGAAGAAAAAATCCATAGCATTGCATTGAAAGTTTTGAGTCAAGGAGATAGCTGTTGGATCGGCTCTTGGCACCCAATCATGGCTAGGCCTGGCGTTTGCGAAAATTGTACAGAGGGGATCCCTTACGAGCTAATGGGTGTTTGGGGGAATCAGACTATCCTGGACGTAAGCGCCTATTCCAACGGAATCTCCTTCAATAGTTGGTATGTCAGCACTATCACGACACCGCCCTCGCCCTAGCATGTGTGCTTTTCCAGCAATTCCGCCCGGCCCTCGAAGGCACCGGATAAGCGTGTTGCTAACAGAGATGGCGCACACTCAAGAGGGCTAACGTATTTTGATCACAAAATACCAGACAAATATTCATTTCCAGAGCCGCTTGCTTTGGGGAGAATCTACTTTACATCTGTATGCCCATCGCGGAAGGGTATACCGTTATTGACGAAACCGATCCCCCTTATAGAGACCTAAAATTTCAAGCAGATGCAAGCAAATAATAATGTTTCATCTGCTGGTAGGTAAATCCAATCAAGTAAGCCTTCAAAAAGATTTCATTCGTTATTTAGAAGGGCAACTAGACACCGTTCTCAGCGAGCCGGAGTAGTCTAAAATACGGCACCGGGCAGAGGCTGCTGTCCCCGGAGTTCACTTCGCAGGGGATTGGCCGCTACCACATAAGCTGAAAGGTTGTTTCAAGGCTGGTATTGAACAAGAAGAGATTTGTAGCGAATATTTTGGGGCAAAAAAAAGGCCCGCTGATTCGATAATCAGCGGGCAAAAAAAAACCTGGCAGCGACCTACTCTCCCACACTCTTGTGTGCAGTACCATCGGCGATCAAGGGCTTGACTTCTGAGTTCGGAATGGGTTCAGGTATTTCCCCTTCTCTATTGCCACCAGGTAAAAACCTACAGAACAATGATTGCAATCAATAATCAAAAATGACGCTTGAGAACTATTCCTAACGCTACTCTTAGTAACATCACTTGGAATGTCTATAACCTTTCTTGAAAGAAAAAAAAGGTGGTCAAGCCAATCGACCTATTAGTATTGGTTAGCTCAACGCATTACTGCGCTTACACACCCAACCTATCAACCCAGTCGTCTACTGGGGGTCTCATGGGATACCTTATCTTGAGGGAGGCTTGGCGTTTAGATGCTTTCAACGCTTATCCTTTCCGAAC
>CAYUJS010000051.1:0-13179 GCA_964445105.1 uncultured bacterium
GTAAGCACTTCAGGGCGGGAGCCAATCGCAAACTTAAGTCCGGCATTTTGTGACCCACGCCGAGTTTAACTCGATTAATATTTAGTATGCTATTTTTATTTATGGAAAGGGTGTAATTCAAACTTGTACTTAGCATAGAAGAGGAAGTAAGATGTTTGTAGAGCGCGGTACGGCCGCCACCTTGAGACGCAATATACCCAAAAGGCTGGGGACCGATGGGTTGAGCAAAGCGAGGTTTACTTGAGACAGTTGTTGATCAAGTCCTCGGTGAGGAGGCGGGATCATTGGCTTCTAGACCAAGCTTCTTTTGAAGAGCACCTTCGCACAGTCGAATTTTTCATGGAAACAGAAAGTTGTTTTCGTCAGGGTCTCGAAGAGACTGCCGATGAATTTCTGCGGAGGTATCGCAATAGCCACGAAATGATTATTGGCGAGGAGCTTGCCAAAAAAATCTGTATCGATTACCTCAAAGAAGAATGCGCTGTAGTGCTTCAAACACGCAAAGAACTTGGCTACTTTTATGTTGTCTATCCACAAAAAATTAACGCTGCCTTTGACCAGCTTTTTAAGTGCTGCCTCAACACCCATGGCCTCAATAAGGTGAACTGGCTGGCTGTCGGTTTCAAAAGCAGGAAAGACTCTGTCGTGAAGTGCCATTTTGAGACGGCAGCTTTTGAAGAGATCTTTTTTTCACCAAAAGAATGATACTTTTAGGTTGAATCCCTGGTGATAATGCTGTAACGTCGGGCCCAGTTCACCTTAAGGCGTTGCGAATGATGACACATCACCGTGCTTACTTTTTAAACGTTCCGATCGAAAAAAAAGCGAAGATGCTTGGCGCTGCTTGCTTGCTACCGATCAGTATCGGGCAGATTTACCACGAAGGGGAGCGCCTAGAGGCTCTCGTCGATTTGATCAATAAAAATTTCTCGTCCTGCGAGGTGGTTCTTTGTGACAGTCTTTATCGGCACACTCAGCAATTAACCCGTGTTGTAAATGAAGAAGAATCTTACGAGGCCAGCATTAAGGCCGGAGACAAATGGATCGAAGAAAATGCAATCCATTTAAGACGGCTATCAATTCACTCCTCTGTGAGAAGGTGGGATCGTTGGCTTGTAGGCCAGCCTTCTTTTCAAAAGCATCTGCGCGCAGTTGAATTTTTCATAGAAACACAAAGTTCTTTCCGACAAGCCATTGAAGATACTGCTGAAGACTTCCTTCGGAGGTACCGAAACAGTCACGAAATCATTGTGGATGGGGATTTTGCAAAAAAAATCTGTATCGACTATCTTAAAGAAGAATGCGCTGTAGTGGTGCAAAGCTGGAGAAAGCTTGGCTATTCTTACCTCGTCTATCCACAAAAAATTACCCCCGCATTTGAGCAACTTTTCAAATATTGCGTCAATATCTACGACGCCGATATGTTAGATTGGCTGACTGTACGGTTCAAAAATAAAACAGAAAATGTCGTACATTGCGATTTCAGGACAGCGACGTTTGAGGCGATTTCCGCCTGCTCTCCCTCTTGATCTAAAAACCCAGTGCCCTCAGGTCTATTTCTACGGCAAAGCGGCGCTGGCGCCGCCTTTCCAGGTAAGCCAACCGATGGCCCTAGTTGTTAGGGTAAGCCAGTTTTGCGTTTCGAGGATGGTCTGCTGCATAAATAGCTTGAGACCTAGGGCGACGACAAGCAAGGCAAGCAGGGACTTCAGCGGCATACCCAGGAAGGTGATCTGCACTTGGGGGGCTAGTCGGTTTACGATGCCCAGGTATACGTCTGTCATCAAAATCATAATGAGGGCTGGGCCTGCCAGTTGGATTGTAATGACCATTATCTGATTAAGGATTTTGATTTGTTGTTTCCAAAAAGGAGAGTCTGCGGTGAAAAATTGGACGCTTAGAAACCGGTCTATGGGTACAAGTTCATAGGATCTAGCGATGGCGTTGATAAAGATAAACGGTCCATCGATCACGAAAAAGCAGTAGATCAGCATCATGTTGAATAGCGTACCGAGGGGCGATGATTGATTTTGCATGGTAGGGTCGTTGACCATCAAACTTGCACCGCCACGCTGATGGTCAATAAGCAGGCCGACGTTTTGGACGATCATGAAGGGAATGCTCACCAAAAAGCCGATAGAGAGCCCGATGAACATCTCCTTAGCCGCTAAAAAAATGATGTTAAGGTTGAAGGTAAGCGGGGCTTGCGTCGTCAGCAAAAGTTGCGGCAGGAAGATGACAAAGAGACTGATTGCAAACACTACTTTTACTGGGTGCGCCAGTACTTTGGCTCCGAAGAAAGGGGATAAAGAAATGATCGGCAACAGGCGACAGAGAGAGAGCATGAGCATTGAGATCAACGACTCAGGCGAATGATTGGGAAACTGTGGGTTGAGGTATAGATCTAGGTAGGAACTGGTTTCCATTGATTCCTTATTGCGAGGCCAAGGCCCATGCGGGGAAGTTTGTAAAAACCGTCGTGGCTAAGTTCATAATCTGCGCACCCAACCATCCACCCATAAACATAAGAGTCAGGGTTACGGCTACCAGCTTTACCGTGAACGACAGCGTCTGCTCTTGGATTTGCGTAGCGGCTTGAAAGATAGCTACAACGATACCGAAAAACATACTGATCAAAATGGGTGGTGCAGAGAGAACCAGGATCAAAAGCAATCCCTGATAGGCCAGCTGCACGACGTGGGTCTGAAACATAAGCCTCCTATCTAAAAGTTAATACCAGCCCCTCGATCAACATCGTCCAGCCATCGAGCATGACCAGAAGGAATAATTTGAGAGGCATCGAAATTGTTACGGGCGATAGCATCATCATCCCCATCGCCAGCAGCACGTTCGAGGTCACAAGATCGATCACGAAGAAGGGAATGTAGATCAATACGCCTATTTCAAACGCCTCCTTGAGCTGCCCTGTGATAAAGGATGGCACTACAATGATGAAGTCATCTGGCGAAAGGTCTTCGCGGTGCTCTTCTGGTAGGAGGCGATAGGCCATGCGATAGAAAAGGATCTGGTGTTTCACCAGCGAATTGCGCTTTAGAAATTCTCTTAGCGGTTCGCGTGTTTTCGAGGCTACGTCGATGACATATTTCGACGAATCGACCGAAAAAAGGCTGTCTGGTGTGGCAGCTTCGTTAATTGCCTGCTGACCCGCTTGGTACATCTTAAGGGCGGTCGGATACATAATGTAGAGGCTAAGCATGAAAGCTACGCCGTTGATGATCTGGTTTGGAGGGGCCTGCTGCACGCCCAGGGCGCTGCGGAGCAGGGAGAGCACTACCACGATCTTAAGAAAGGAGGTTAAGATCATGATGATAAAAGGAAGCAACGCCAAGATAGATAGCGTGACGGCTTGAGTGATGATGGAGGGGCGTTTGAATACATCAAACGATTCGTGCTCGATGACTTGCGAGGCCGTGGTGGGCCGCAGCCCCGTATCCCTCGTGGTCGTTCCCGGTGTCTGAGATGCTAGGTCGGCAGGGACAAGCGCCAAAAGCCCTAAAAATGCGATGCAGACTAGAGCTGTCTTAAAGTTGAATAGCTGAAAAATCCTCATTCTCCTTTCTCCAACACGCTCTGAAATGCTTGCTCGATGATCTCCCACTGGTTGTCCAGCTGGGCGTTGATGATTCCGGCTTCAGTTTCGATGACGCATCCTCCCGGCCTCACATCCTCCCTGGGGCGGATGGCGAAGGTTTCTAAGCGCTCAAACAGCTCTCGTAATTGCGGCCGCTGTTTGTCTACTTTCTCGTACTCTTTGGGGTTGACGTAAACGACTATTCGTTTGTGCTGGGAGACGGCTCGCAGTTTAGTCGCTACGATACTAGCAATTGCTGTTTGCGAAAGCTCGAGCTCTTGCCCAACGATCTTTTTCGCGGCCTGCAGGGCGATGGGCAGGATCATTTTTTCATTGGCGCGGCTAACTTGTTGGGTTTGCCTCTCCATTTCCGCCACCTTGCTCGTCCAAGCGGCAAAGCCCTCTTCAAATCCCTGGCGCTGTGCTTCTTCTTTGAGCGCTTCGCACTCCGCAGCTACTTGGGCTTTGTACGCCTCGATATCCGCATGTACCTTGTCCATGAGCTCCGCAGCGCTCAACGCCTGCGAGTAGTCCTCGGCGCGAATGACTCGCCCTGTCGGGGCAATATGGATTGTTTCCCCTGAAATTAATGTGAAGATCTTCTGCTTGGTCACGATGGGGTCCCTTGGGTTTTGAGGTACTTCATACAGCCTGCAAGTTGCCGCAACATATCAGCAGTGATGTTGGGAATGGGTTCCGGGGATAGGTTGCTTTTGAGAATATTTGCGCGCCCAGTAGATAGAATGCGCGAAATGTGCCAAATCATATCCTGGCTACACCCTGAAAGAGCTTTTCCTAGCCTTGCTAAACCTCGCAGATGGATCTGTTTACGCAGCTCAGCTGCGTCCCCAGTCCAGTCGCGTAGGTCCATGCGCGGGACGGTGAATTTTTCTTTTTGGTACATATAGTACTTGAGGAGTTTCAGTTCGTTTGGTTTGAGGCAGCGCAGCAGAATCTGCTGGTTGGCTCTGTTCACGATGTGCCGTAGCTCATTGGCCAAGTCTCTTAGCCCCATCAGGTCAACCAGCGCTTGTAACTGGAGTTTGTCGTAAGATAGTATGGCGCTTAGGGCGGTTGTGGGCAGCCATTGGGCGGGTAAGCGGCGTGAAGCGGAAATTTGTTTGGCCAAGGTCGCTAGCAGAAATTCTTGCATGGCGGGCGAGACGGCAATAGCGGGCAGCCCCTGCCCTAGCGATTGGCAAATACCTGCTGCGCTGGCTGGAGGCAGTGAGCGAATCATGGCGTTTTTTAGCTGATCAGGCAGCCCTTTGAATAACGGAACTAGCCAGCTGAAGTGCGTTTGCTGAAGCTGTAGGGCTGGATCGCCCACCACTGGCTCGACGTCCCGAGAATCTATCGTCAGCCGGTTTAAGCGCTTAACATCGCTTTCAGGTAGAAACTTGCCGATATCATCTATCACCCCGCCGTGAAAGCGGTTGAGTAAAACGCGAAATAGAACCCAGCCTTTGGCTTGCATGAACGTCCATTATCTCTTTTTTGGTTGTTCCGATTCTTTAGCTTTTGGCTTCTCTGCTTCCTCTTCTTCATCTTTCTTTTCTGCAGCTTTTTCAGGCTCAGGCAGCTTCAGAGACTTGAATGAAAACACGGTGCCCCATCCGCCCGTTTTGGGTGCAATACCAGAGAGCTTCCAGATGAGAAACAGCGAAGTTAACAGTAGGATCAAAACTGCAAAAAAGAAGGAGGAGAAAATGATCCTGAAGCGTGTCGCAGAGTCTTTGGCCAGAACCACGGACCAGATCGAAACTAGCTTGGTCTCTTCTTCCTGGGAAGCTCTAGACTGCAAAACGACATCGCTGTACTGAGCGCGTTCGGGCACGACGGTGACATCTTCGTACTTCAGGTCAGGGATAGCATTAGCGACTAAACGCCGGATCTTTGTGATTAAGTGGCTGTTTGGATCGTCTAGTACGCCCGAGTGCTTGACATAAACGGAGGCGCTGACACGGCCTTTGGGCGCATTGGGGTCGAGAGGGTTGTCTTCCGGAACAGAGAGCAGTACTTCTGCGTCGAGGATGCCGTCAAATTTGCGGATTACGCTGGCAATCTGCGCGGCTAAGCCAGCTTGGTATTTAATCTTCTCCTGCATCTCGGAGGGGACCAGGCCTGTCTGCTCGAAAATTTTGAGCAGGTTATTGGTAGGCCTGCGAGGTAAGCCCGCGCGGTTTAAGATGGCCATGGCTTGGTATTTTTGTGTTTCGTCGACAGAGATGTTCCAAAGGGCGATACCACCGCCGCCTCCACCGCCGCCGCTCGATTCGACAGCTACCTTTACGGCGTCAATTCCTTGGCCAGCCAGGAAAACAATGATCTCATTTGCCTCGCGCTCCTCAACAGAATTCACAATGACGGCCTGTTTGGCGCAACCTGTAAACAGCAAAAGAAGCACACCGAAAGTAAGAAAAGTAGAAATAGCTCGAGCAACCATGCGCAGACGCCCCAATGATAGTGTCGTTACTATGGCACCTTAACATAGAGCATTATTTTACCGGGAGTAAGAACTACGTTTACGCGCACGTGTACCATGTTGCGCGTCCCTTTCCATGACGCAGCAGCAGATAAGATGCCGTCAGCTCCTGCACCTTTTTTTGATCGTGTTGCGGTTGGCTTTTGTGAGTCTTTCTAAATCCGACATGGTCAGGTGCTCATGGACGGCGACCAGCTGCATGATTTGACTAGCTAAGGGGGCCAGATGCAGCGCCAGGAGGCGCTCCCTTGAAATCTTCTGTTCGAGGCGCTGCTTTTGCCTTTGTAGCGCGCAGGAAGAACAGCAGCCAGGGGCTGTAGTCCGGACTGGGTGTTTTTCAGCGATTGTTGTGTGCGGCGCAGCGCAATGTAATAGCTGTCTTTGTTCTTCTCGATCACGCTTTCCAGTAAACTGTACGGTACATAGAGGTACCCGTACTTCAATAGTAGTAGAGTAGTTAAGCACCGCGACAAGCGACCGTTCCCGTCCTAGAAGGGGTGGATTCCTAAGAAAGTAACCGCGAATACCCCAATGGCTAAGAGCGGATGAAGGCTGCGAGTTTCAAGCGTCTCTGGCGTCCAGTAGATGAGATCTTGCATCTTGCGAGGCGTGTCAAAAGCGGAAGCAGTTTCAAACACGACGCCAATGCTGACCCCATGCGCATCAAAGGCCTGCACATCGTTCGGTAGCTTTTTATACTCTCTGCGGTGGCATTCATCTTTGTCCGAGTATTGAAAAAGCCATTGATGGAGCTGTTTGAGTGTGGTTTCTGTAAAGGTGAGCATTTCATAGCTTGAAAAAGCCTGACGAATGCATAGCCCGCCATCTCTTGCTTGTCGCGCGTTTTCAAAGAGTTGCTTTCTAGCCGCATCAAGAAAAGCTCAACTTCGCGGTCTGATAGCTTGGCCTCTTCGATGCGCGTTGCAGGAACCCATGCTTTCAATGGTAGCTACGGTTCTTAGCGCCTGCAATCGCTCACGTGTCAAGGGGCCCAATAACTGCCAGATTCTTTTGAACGCATCGATTTTGCTCACTAGGGCGAGCATTTCGGGAAGAGTGGGTAGGTGAGAAATATCTATATTTCTGCCCGATTATACCAAAAAAACAAGCCCGTTTGGTCTAAGTCAGCAGCTTTTACTAAAAAAAAAGAAACCGACTCAGCGAGAATGTTTGAATCACTTACTTCCAAACTTTGGCGATGAAGGCCATTTCTTGTTTGAGCGAGAAGCTGATCGTAGGAGAGGTCATCAGCTCCTTGAATTCGCTGCGAAGCGGCTCTGATTTTAGCCCTTCGCAGCAAAGAGCGAGGTAATGGGAGAGCGGCTCTTTCTTGGCGATCACGGGCTCTTTAAGCTGTTGCAAGCACGCTGCACCGACTTCTTGGTCGAGCGCGAAGCTGGTCAGCGCCATTGCAGCGCGCTCGTTATCGGCGGTCCAAGGGCGGCTGCAGAGCGCTTTTACCAGAAACGTTTTGGCGGGTTCACCTAAGGCGGTGAGCGCCTGCAGCACGGCGCCTTCGTCTGCAAAGTCTGTGCGAGGTAACGCTTCAAATAGGGGCCGGACCGCTTTTTCGTGGCCAATTTTCCCTAGGCACAGTGCTGCCAGAGAAGGGGCGTAGCCGTAGCCAGGAAATAGCGGATCAGAAAATTCGTCTGCGTTCATTAAAGCAATCAGAGGTTCAATCATGATCTCGCCTTTGGCGACGATGGCGGCGATCTCGGCTTCTGGCTCCTCGTCTTCGGTCAGGATCAAGTCAGCCAGCAGTCTGAGGGAGCCATGCTTAGCTTTTGGCTCGTCGTAGACATCCCGCAGTTTTTGATAGGCTTCATGAACGCGCTCTTCTTTTTCGATGTCGGCTTCGCTGAGGAGAGCGTAGGTGAGGTCTTCACCGGAGGCGCGCTCTATTTTATACAGCTCTTCGATACGCCCGATGGGTATAGTATCGAGGACGCCTTTTCCTCCACGCGCGTAATATTCGAGCATGCTGGGAAACTGCCCACCGAAGTGCGCATTGCGTTGTGTGATGATCTCATGATCGAGCGCATCTGAAAGGGGGAATTCATCAAAGTCGGACATCATTCATTACCTGGTCTGCGTTATAGCTTGAGCGGACAAAAGGTCCGCAATACATGTGGGGTACGCCTATGGAACGCCCATAGGCGGCATATTTTTGAAACTGTTCTGGGGTTACAAATTCTTGCACGCGCAGCTTGCGTGGGTTAGCTTGCAGGTACTGCCCGATGGTGATGATTTGGCATCCGGCAGCATGTAAATCGCAAATGGCCTGTTGTACCTGTTCTGAGGTTTCCCCAAAACCTACCATGAGGCCGGATTTGATAAAAAACGGCTTGCCAGAAGCTTTGAGATGGCTAAGCAGTTTTAAAGTGCGATCGTAGGTGGCCTTGTGGCGTATCCTAGAAGTCAACTCACGCACTGTCTCGATATTGTAGTTAAAGATGTTCGGTGCGGAGGCAGCTACTGTGTCCCAGGCGGCGCAATTACCCGCGAAGTCAGAGGTGAGCAACTCGATGGTGGCTGTAGGGGTTTCTTGGCGAATTGCGCCCACAATAGCTGCCATGTGTGCCGCACCGCCATCGGGTAGATCGTCGCGGGCAACCATCGTCACTACCACATGGCGCAGTTCGAGCTCTTTAGCAGATCGTGCGATACGCGCAGGTTCGTCGGTTTCAACGGGTTTTGGCGCAGCCGAAAACTGAATAGTGCAGAAGCCACAGCTACGTGTGCACTCTTTGCCTAATGCTAAAAAGGTAGCAGTTTTGCGCGACCAGCACTCTAGCAAGTTTGGACATTTAGCCTCTTCACAAACCGTATGGAGGCGCTTTTTGCCCATAGCGCGCTCAGTAGACCAGAGATTTCCACCTTGAGGCAGCTTGCGATGTAGCCACGATGGGAAGCGTCCCAAGCCGACGGCTTTTTCTGCATGCGCCTTCTCAGGATTAGCTGGCAGCACGTTAAGAAGCCTAGAACGCATTTGCGGACGTGTATCGAAGCGTTCGCTATTGCTCATGATAGAACTATTTTCCTTGGCGGTAGGTGAAGCGGGGTTTCACTGGCAACGTAAGCTGCTTCTAACCATGCCTCGGCCACTGTGGGGTGCGCGTGTACCGTTTCTGTTAGCGATTCAACCGTAAGTTCGTTGGCGATGGCTACGGCCATTTCAGCCACGAGAGTGGAGGCTTCGTAGCCAACTACCTGCGCGCCCAGGATTTGGCCGGTTTTAAGGTCGGTGATCATCTGCGCAAAGCCTTCCGTTTCTCCTGTGGCCCGGGATTTGCCTAGCACTTCAAAGGGAAAAGCTCCTACAGTCGGCTGGTAGCCCGCATCGAGCGCTTTTTCTACTGTCATACCTACGGAAGCAATTTCGGGTTTCGTGTAGATAACTGATGGAATGGCGTTGTAATGCATTTTAGCGGATTGGCCGGCGGCATTTTTAGCCGCAACGATGCCTTGGTGGGACGCCACATGCGCCAGCCACCAATTTCCGGTGATATCTCCGATGGCATAGATATGCGGCACGTTTGTGCGCATTTGGTCGTCGGTGGCAATTTCGCCATCTGGTCTGCTTAGCACGCCGCTGAGCTCGAGGCCGATATTCTCCGTATTGCGTTTACGTCCCACGGCCACCAGGGCGATAGCGCCCTTTACCTCTTTGCCGTCTGTTAGCTTAACGTTCACTCCGCTGCTTGTTTTTTCAATTTTTTGTACCGTTACGTTATTGACTATTTCGATGCCTTGTTTCCGAAACGCTTTAGCCAAAGCATCGCTGACACCGGAGCTTTCTAGCGGGAGTATAGTGAGCATAGCTTCTAGGATAGTGACCTCTACGTCGAAGGCGCGTAGCATGCAGGCAAATTCACAGCCAATGACGCCTCCACCTACGATGACGATTGATTTGGGGAGCTGCGTCAGCTTCAGAATACCCGTAGAGCTGAGGATCTTTTCTTCATCAAAAGGAAAAGCGGCGATGCTGCGCGGCTCGGCTCCGGTAGCGATGATGATTTGGTCGCCATTGAGAATGCAACTGTCTTCGCCGATGACTTTAATCTGACGCGGGGAGACAAACTTTCCGTATCCTCTAATCACCTCCACGCCATTGGCGCGCAGCAGGCCCGCTAATCCCTGGCGTATATCGGAGACTATTTTATCTTTGCGCGTGCTCATTTTTTGGTAATCGAAGCTCACGCCAGTCACAGTGATCCCGAAGGTATCGGCGTGTTGCACGTGGCGTAAAGCGTCGGCATGTGAGATAAGTGTTTTGCTGGGAATACAGCCGCGGTTCAAGCAAGTGCCGCCTAACTCAGCTGCCTCAACCAAAGCGACCGACTTTTTCAGCTGCGCAGCCTTGATGGCCGCGGGATAGCCACCCGGTCCGCCGCCCAACACGATGATGTCGAACTTTTTCTCCATAGAACACTCCTACTTCGACGCAAACTTTACCTGCTCTGCGCTTTTTGCGCGAGCAGCTGTGAAAGCCTTAAGCAGCCACCGGCCTCATTTTCGGTCTCCCAAAGGAACGACCGTTAGCCCAAGATTCCCTCTTTCGCGCCATCCTAGGTAAAACCGCGCTTCTTTGGTCGTGGTCCATAGAAGGCGCGTCGAGATGAAGGGCTTCCACCCATGCAGTGCTAAGTAGAAAGAGGCGCCGGTCCCGGCAAAAACGGTTTGTGCTTGGGGATAATATCTCATAAATTCGCAGCGCTCACGGCTAAGTCTGCACAAAACTAAAGCGTTGTTTTGGCAGTAGGCGCTGCCGACCACGTAGAAGAATAGGTTGTGTAGGGGGTTGCGCCCTGCCCAACAAAGTGCTTTTCCTAAGCTCGGGCCCGACTCGGGGCGATACCCAGCCGCCTCCCCAAAAATACCGTCGTCATCATTCCCCATGAGCGCCCAGGTTAACCAATGGCCGGCGTCGTACCAACGGATTTGGCAGCGGTGGCGAGGGATAGCTTGGTATAGCCAATGGCCAGCTGCGGTGCGCTCAAGTGCACAACGCTCTTCTGAAACAAAGCAATGCGTGCTATACTTGTAGGGCACGCAGGAGCTGCAGGCTAAGCAGCACAGGGAGTAAGCGAGGAGATAGCGGCTTGCAATTCTGGTCAAATCGTGTCAAAATGCGGTGCATGAAAAAAAGAAATGTAACAGCCGGATTGTTATGAACGCAATACCCAAAAAAAGACTCTGTTGGAACTGTCACGGCGAAGTGCCGATGGTCGTGCAGACCTGTCCCTATTGCGGCGTGTACGTCGAACAGACTGCAGCGCAAGACACAACAGAGCACGAGCCTCCCTATAGCCTTTTTGGCCAAGGCCGCAACGATTCACCGATCCCAGCCTCACCATTTGCTTCCGCCGATGAGCTCGCCACGCAAGCCTCCCACGCACAAGCCCCCAACGTCGCTTCAGTGGTTCTTCAAGATACCAAGTCAGTTCTGCTTCCTTTAACCTTCTTGCTCGCCGGGTCCGTTTTCTTCTTGTTTGGATTAGTGGTGGCGCTGTTTTCTGAAGAGGGCACGCTCACCTTGTCCTGGAATGGTGAATACTGGTTTGTCTACCTCTTCGGTGGCATTGCCTGCCTACTCTTGGGCTGGAAATCCTTGCAAGGCATCGACGAACAAGCCTAAATTTATATCAGGGTCCAGAGTCTGGCAGCGAGATTTAAAGCAAATTTGGGTTATTGAAGTAGTAGCGCCTTCTTGATATTTAGGGCGTTAGCCAGCTTTTCAGCCACCTTGGGGCCTATTGCTCTAGAGCCGTTCTCCATTTTCGAGATGTTCTCCTGGCTCACGCCGCTGCGTCGGGCCAACTCCTTTTGGGAGAGGCCCTCTCGGTAGCGGGCTCCCCTAAGCGCAAGACCACCACGCCCGTACTGAGCGATTCTCTCCGCAGCCAACTCTTCCCAAGGCACCGACTCAGTGCTGTACTTTTTTAAAAACGTTTCTAGCTTTTCGGCATGCCGTGCGTGCACGAAGGAAAGCCTACTTTTCTGCCCAGGAATTTCAACAATCAATCTGTAAACGGCCTCGTCGTTTTTAGTAGGGCGCGGCCTGATGGGTGTCGACATAATATACCTCGATCATTTTTTCCTTACTGCCTAGCAATCTCTAGCACGCGACGTATGTCGGGCGCCCCTTACGTAGGTGGCCAAGGAACTTCTCTTTGCCTAATTACGTAAATAGGGCTAGAGCCTACTGAAAGTCACTGCTCACGCATTCATTTGCAGGGAGCTACCAGTCTTACCTTAATGACTATTTTGACATATGTCAAATTTGTGTGTAAAACCAAAAAGTGGTAGTCGGTCCTAGCCCGCACGGATTTTTTTGAGATGGGCCTCTACTTTGAATGACTCACACCGTGCAGACACGAAGCGGGCGCTGGATTATACACTTAGGCCTGCACTAAAACCCTCGGCGAGTCTTCTAGAAGTCCGCCTTGCCTGGCCCCTTTGCTATCTTGTGATGTTGAGTTCTTATCAGCTCTCAAAAAGATAGCGCCTTAGCGATGATGCGAAAGTAGCGCGAATACATGTTTTTATAAAAAATTGATGGGTATAATGTTTTCTTGTCGAATTCCTATCGGGATGGATACATGCAAAGTGACGAAAAGATTAGAAAAAACTGGCTGAGGTATCTGTTCGCAGTGACCTTTGGAAGGTTTGCTCTAGAAGCTGTTTATTTAGCTTGGTTAGCGGGCGAATATAACTTGGTAGTGGACGGTCCTTTGGAGCCTGTCTTGGCGCTATTTATTTCGTTCTTTGTTAGCGCTTTTTTCTGTCGGGTACCTTATCACTGCGCTTATCAAAAAGGCGGGATATGGTGGCTAACCTGTGAGATAGTGGGTGCAGCGTTAGCATGTTTATTTCTGTTATTGTCATTTTTATGGCTATCGTTAGCTTTATTGTTATTGATGTGGGGCGGAGAGACAGGCATGGAAGTCTTGCTGTGGCCTTTAGCTCTTGTATATTTGTTCTTAGAGGGCAACTATTGTATATGCAGCTTTCGTTTTCGAAGGGTGCTTGTGAGACAGCGTAAAGCCTACATTCCTAGGCCATCGGCCCGCCGTTTTGAATTAGCCTAGATCCAGGC
>CAYUJS010000052.1:0-13070 GCA_964445105.1 uncultured bacterium
AGCGGTACAAGAGTTTCCCTGTCAGTTCGCTGTCCTGGCCTATTACGACCTCGTCAATGCTCTCTTGCTAGCTGCACAGCAATAATGAGCTTCAAAAGCCGGGACCACGGTATAGAAAAAGCCGCCAGCAGCATAAAGCTGTTGGCGGCCGCGCCACAAAATAGCCTGATCCCCGCGTTCATGTAACTGGTAACTGGCGTTACTCAGAGATCAGAAACTCTTTTTGGTAGCACCAAGGCGCTGAGTCACCAGGAAGGTGGACCAGCCTAAACCTTAAACGGCCGCCAATCAGCGGCCGTTTAAGGTACTCACAACCTGTTACTGAGTAGGAAATGCATCGTTAGCGACGATATACTTATGAAAATTTTCTTCAAGTTCTTTGCTTATTTCGGACAAGTCCGTTGCAATAAGACGCCTCGCTTTCTCCATCCTCTCGCTATCGGCATGGGTACTTTTGAAATCTCTCTTAGAAGGCTCGGTCTTTGCGAAAAAAGCGAGCCGGCTAGCCGTAGCTACTTTCTGGCTACTTCTTCGAGAAACTGTTGCGTAAAAAGATCTTCCTACCGCTGAACAAGTGGGATTGGATAATGTTCTGAGAGCTGGGATCATAATTAAACCTCCATAAAAAAATAATACGTTGCATGCTCAAGTTTTGCTTAATTTTCTCTATGTGTGGTCTAAGCTCCCTTCCAAAGGGTAACCACCAGAGCGTCCATCAGAATTGTAGGCGTATTTGGGTTTTATTTCCACGCTTCTTTTTTCTTGCGGTTAGTTTGATAGCGACCCACATAATAAGCAGGGTGGCTTATCATGAGGCTTCGCTCCTCAATGAGGTTCAAAAGACCATCAAAAGTCGCATGACTAGACCCCCTTAAAATCCTGGTGCTTCCGCCAGTACGAGCGTCCTTTCGTAAGAATCCCACTTGGTTCGGCAGCTTTCGTTACCAATTTGCGTCTTACGCACCAGCTGCGAATCAGGTATTGACTCTATAGTCTGAAGATGGTTGTTCTTTATTAAAGCATCAATAAAACTACTAGTGAAAAAATTCTGGTAAAGTATCCATTTTCCTTCTACTTTTTTCTCTAGTGTAATCAACCCACTCTTTACTAGTAGCCTGTAGCCGTTCTGTCTGCCAACTCTTTCCGCTTCTTCATTAAAAAGTGTATAATTGAATATAAATATGTCACCTGGTTTGAGGAGGCCTCCCAAAATCTTGAAAAAATCCGGGATAGTTTTTGGGTCAACAGCCGACAGAAAGCGTAAGGCAATGATAATTTTAGGCTTCTCTCGATGAGTTGGGATTAGATCATGCAAAGCAAGGTTCGCAGGTTTATTGATAAATTCGAGGTTGGCTATCTGGGCGACGTGTGTATTGAAGCACTGTCCCGCGATGATACCTGAGCGAAAAACTTCTATTGCTTTGTATTCGAATGGTATGAAATTTTCTTTGAACCATAGATGATGGAAAAGAAAAGCGTCGTTTTGGCAATAACCGCCTATCTCGATAATCGAAGGCTTAGCGGAAGGAAAGTATGATTTTGCTATATTGGGGACAAGCTTCGCGGTCACAAAAGCAGCTACAGAGGAGTATCGATTTGAGAATCCTGCCAACGCCTCCAGATCTGTCACGTCCTCTTTTGTTAAAAGCAGATTGTTTACCACAAGCTCTGGACAACCAAATGATTTTCTGACTAATGTTTTTAAAACGTTATTAAAAAAAGCACGCAGGAGATCTGTCTGGTGTCCGGCCTTAAAATCAAGCTTTTCATACTCGCTTTGGAAGGCAGGCTTGATATCGTCCGGTATCGCGTTCAGATAAATTAAAGCCATCTTCCGCCAAAAATTTTCTAAGGAGCCTGTATGTTCGTAGTGCGCTGCGAGTGGGGTGGGAGCTAGCTCCTCTGTGCTAAACAATCGCCTAACTTCTGTTACAGTAGCTGGGCAACGAAGTGCCCCGCTAACTGTTAAAGTGTCGCGCCTCCCGCCCGCTGCTATGATGCTAAAAGGACGGATCCCACAAACTAAGGTACTTGGCGCGCTTAGAAGCCTAGGGGTTTGTAATCTTGTCTTGAACGATGCAAAATTAGTTAATAATTTACAAAAAATCATTATTCACTCCTTTTTCAAAGCATGGTAACAAAATTAAGATATTCACGCAACAAAATTCACTTCAAATACTAGTTCTTTACTAAGCGATCACTTAGCGCTCTAAGGCACTGACATTAAGAGAATGACCCGATTGGCGAGGACCGAGGAGTCGCGCCCTGGAGGAATTAGTAAAAATGACTAAAAATTGCTTGGCTTACTCCGCTCAAACCAAAGCTAAGCGCTTAAATCCCTCGGATCCAATCCTATTTGGATGTTTTGTAGGCACACCCGTCGCTTTTCCTGGTTTGCGCATGTCGGAGCGACGAGCTGCTTTTGGCTCAAGGCAGGGAGCTAAATTGGTCGTTGACCATGTGCCCCCTACCTGCTTGAACGGTTATCATCTTTTAAAAAAATTGACTTTAGGATAAAAAATCCTAACTCCCTGCAGCCCACTGTCGGTGATCTGCTCGCACCCTCTCAGGTTAACAGAGGAGAGGTTGGGGCAGCTTTGGGACAATCCCTGCAGTCCAACATCGGTGATTTCGTCACAGTCGCTCAGGTCAACAGAGGAGAGGTTCGGACAGCTTTGGGCCAATCTCTGCAGCCCGCTGTCGGTGATTTTTTTACAGCTGCTCAGGTCAATAGAGGAAAGATTCGGGCAGCCATGAGCCAACGCGTACAGCTCTCTGTCGGTGATTTCGTCGCAGAAACTCAGGTCAACAGACGAGAGGTTCAGACAGCTTTGGGCCAGTTCCTCCAGTCCGCTGCCGGTGATTTCTTTGCAACCGCGCAGCCCAATAGAGGAGAGGTTCGGGCAGCCCTGAGCCAACGCGCGCAGCCCGCTGTCGGTGATTTCATCGCAGAAACTCAGGTCAACAGACGAGAGGTTCGGGCAGCCCTGAGCCAACGCGTGCAGCCCGCTGTCGGTGATTTTTTTGCACCAAGTGAGACTAACAGAGGAGAGGTTGGGGCAATTTTGAGCCAACACTTGCAGCCTTCTGTCGGTAATTTGAGCGCACCAAGTCAGATTAATAGAGGAGAAGTTGGGGCAATTTTTAGCCAATGCCTGCAGCCCTTTGCCGGTGATTTCAGTGCACCAAGTCAGGTTAACAAATGAGAGGTTCGGGCAGCTTTGTGACAATCCCTGCAGCCCGATATCGGTGATTTTTTTACAGCTACTCAGGTCAATAGAAGAGAGGTTGGGCCAGTCTTTTACCAATGCCTGCACTCCGCTGTCGGTGATTTGATCGCACCCTCTCAGGTTAACAGAGGAGAGGTTAGGACAGCACTTTGCTACGCCTTTTAGACTTGCGCCGGTGATTTTTTTGCAGAAACTCAGGTCAATAGAGGAGAGGTTAGGGCAATTTATAGCCAATGCCTGCAGCCCTCTTTCGGTGATTTGATCGCACCCGCTAAGGTCAATAGAAAAGAGATTGGTGCAGCTTTGGGCCAATCCCTGCAGCCCTCTGTCGGTGATTTTTCTGCAACCGCGCAGGTCAACAGAAGAGAGATTGGGACAGCTTTGAGCCAATCCCTGCAGCCCTCTGTCGGTGATTTTTTTGCAACCGCGCAGGTTAACAACAGAGGAGAAGTTGGAATAGCGTTTTGTTAAGCTCTTTAGACCTACGTCGGTGATTTTTTTGCAGATGCTCAGGTCAACAGAAGAGAGCTTGGGGCAGCTTTGGGCCAATACCTGCAGCCAGCTGTCGGTGATTTGATCGCACCCGCTCAGGCCAACAGAGGAAAGGTTGGGACAGCTTTGGGCCAACGCCTGCAGCCCGATATCGGTGATTTCGTCGCAATCGCTCAGGTTGACAACGGAAAGGTTGGGGCAATTTCTAGCCAACGCCTGCAGTCCTTTATCCGTGATTTGAGTGCACCCGCGCAGCTTAACAGAGGAGAGGTTAGGGCAATTTCTAGCCAATGCCTGCAGTCCGTTATCGGTGATCTGCTTGCACCCACTTAGGTTAACAGAGGAGAGGTTGGGGCAGCTTTGGGACAATCCCTGCAGCCCGCTATCGCTGATTCGAGCGCAGTAACTCAGATCAACAGAGGTGAGGGGGCATTTTTGAGCTAAGGCTTGTAGCCCGCTGTCGCTGATTTTGAAGCCCCAGCCGCCCAGGTCAACAGAGGTTAGGTTCGGGCAATTGCTAGCCAATGTCTGCAGCCCGCTGTCGGTGATTTTTTCGCAACCGCGCAGCTTAACAGAGAAGAGGTTGGGGCAACTTTGGGCCAATGCCTCCAACCCACTGTCGGTAATTTTTTTGCAACCGCTCAGGTCAACAGAGGAGAGGTTGGGGCAACCCGCTGCCAAGACCTGTAGGCTTGCGTCGGTGATGTCGCAGCCGCTCAGGTTAACAACCGAAAGGTTGGGACAATCCACTGCTAATCGCTCTAGGCCTATGTCAGTGATTTTGTCGCAGCCGCTCAGATCGACAGAGGATAGGTTGGAACAGCGTTTTGCTAACCCTTTTAGGCCTATGTCAGTGATTTTGTCGCAGCCGCTCAGATCAACAGAGGAAAGGTTGGGACAGCGTTTTGCTAAACCTTTTAGGCCTGCGTCGGTGACTTTTTTGCAGCCGCTCAGGTTGACAGTCGAAAGGTTGGGACAGCGTTTTGCTAACCCCTTTAGGCCTACGTCGGTGATTTCGTCGCAGTCGCGCAGGTCAACAGCAGAGGAGAGATTCGGGCAGCTTTGGGCCAATCCCTGCAGCCCGCTGTCGGTGGTTTTGTTGCAGCTGCTAAGGTTGACAATGGAGAGGTTGGGCCAGTCTTTTGCCAATGCCTGCAGCCCACTGTCGGTAATTTTGTTGCAGCCACGCAGGTTAACAGAGGAGAGATTGGGGCAGCGTTTTGCTAAACCCTTTACGCCTACATCGGTGATTTTGTTGCAACTGCTCAGGTTGACAACGGAGAGGTTGGGACAGCGTTTTGCTAACCCATGTAACCCTGTGTCGGTGATTTTGTTGCAGCTTTGCAGGCTGATAAAGGAGAGGTCGTGCCAGTTTTTTGCCAAGACTAGCAAGCTGGCGTCGGTGGTATCTCTCCCCAAGGACAAACTAGAGGGCTTAGGGCAGCCTTGCGCCTGTACGACTGGCTCATTCCACGAAGAAGATGACGACGAACTCTGAGAAGCAGGTAATGGAAGCGGCGAGTTGCCATTCAGAGATAATCTAGATAGAGAAACAGAATGCATACTACACCTTTATAAATGGTCAACCGAAAGGCTGACATTTTTAGGATTTTAACCGCAACCTTTATTTAATAGGAAATGCGTCGTTATCAACAATATACTTATGGAAATCCTTCTCCAGTTTTTTGTCTGTCTCAGCTAAGCTTTTCTCAATTAAAAGCTTAACCTCTTTCTTCCACACTTCTTCAGACGTTTTACAAATGCTCCCATCGCTCTTGTTAATTTGCGCGTTGTCCATCGACGCACTTTCTTCCGTTTTCGGAAAGAACGACTCGCTTACCGCCTGGGTTTTTGCCACCACCACGGTCGCTGTATGAAGCGTCCGTCCAGTTGCTTTCCAAAAGGCGAAAAGACCAGGGACAGCTCTGCTAGATGAAATCATAGTCAAATCTCCGCTTACAACGGATTATCCTTGCGCCTCTTTTGCTAATGCAGCTCAAGTTGTCTTCGAGCATACAGCCTTACCCACTATAAAATTTACCCCAAAGCGCGGCACCAGAGGGCAAAAGAAATTCGAACAAATTTTTAGCACTTTCTCCCTGTAGGCCGAGTTACACGTCGCAGCAGCTTACTTTGTGGCGGCGCCTTTCTTTAGGCTGGTTTCTTTTTGCAAAAGATTCAGCGCCATTTTGCGACACGTAGCAAAGTTCCTCGCACCGATGCGATCCCTATACCTGGACCTATCCTGACCAAATGCCACATCTAGCCTCCAGTGCAGTGAGTTTTCTATGTGCCAATGGCTTCTCACCGCATGGGCGATCTGTTCTGTCTCTTGCCCTAAGCTGGTTATGTAATAGACTGTCTTCTTTTGACACTTCCCGTTCTGTGTCCTTTCAAGGGATATCCGCGCGACAGTCCTCAGTCCCGCCCAGCCGGTGGGAGAGGGCAGATGCAGAGCCGACAGTGTTGTGCAATTTAGGGAGCTTTGGTGTCTGTATTTTGCGAAACAGTGGGGCCGCTAAATAGTTCCGATTGCTCTTGCTTTTCAACCTCTGCCTCGCGCAAACTGTTGGGCCAGTTGTGGCAAAAATTGGAATTTAGTTGCATGTCGTGGAAGCTGTTAGCATTGGGAAGATCCATCTATTTTACGATGAAGCAATACAAAAGTTTCCCCTTCCATTCGTGGTCGCTGCTTTTCCCTGGGCTTTAAAATGAGAACAAGCGTCTACCTCTCCTTTGGACTACTACTGGTGCTCAGCGCAATAGGAACTCTACTTTCCGGCCAGACCCCCTGGGATACAGTATGGGGGGGAGCGTGGCAGCGCTTATCTCACCAGAGCACTAGCTGGAACCCGCTATTAGATGAGCGGCTACCGCGCCTACTGGTGGTTTTGTGCACGGGGGCTGCCCTGGCGACTTCGGGAGCGGTGATGCAGTCCCTTTTCCAAAATCCTCTTGCCTCACCGATGGTTTTAGGGTTAACCGCCGGTGGTAGTTTTGCGGTGATTTTTGTATTCATCTTTGGGCTCCACTTTTCTCACCCCTTCGCCATTCCACTAGCGGCTTTTTTTGGCTGCCTGGCTACCCTGCTGCTTATTTACGGCTTGTCGCGCCAGAAAGGAGCCTTGCAACTGAACACGCTAATCCTCACAGGAATCGCCTTTTCAACGGTGTTAATCGCTATCCAAGGCGCTATCATGTTCGCTTTTAGAGACCGCTGGGATCTGATCCAAACCTTTACCGAGTGGGAAGCAGGTTCAACGGTAGATCGCAATTGGCGCCACGCACATTTACAACTACCTTTGACGCTCACGGGATTGTGGGGCTGTTGGTACTACCGGCATGAGCTGAATATCCTGGCCCTCGGCGAGCAAGAGGCTAAAAACTTAGGAGTAGATGTCGACAGAGTCCGCTGGCGGCTTTTTCTCTGTGTCTCACTTCTTGTGGGCGGAGCTTTGGCAGCGGTGGGCATTATTGGTTTCTTTGGCTTGGTCTTGCCTCATATGCTGCGCAAGCTGCAAGGTCCGGATAATCGCCGGTTGATCCCCTTATGCATTTTGGCAGGCGGGCCAACGCTACTAACTTTAGACCTAATTTTAAGAATATTCCATCTTCACCAATTTTCCATAGGAAGCATCTCTGCTGTCCTGGGGGGCTTATTTTTCCTCGTTTTATTATTTGGAACAAAACGAGAAAACAGTTTAAGATATCAATAATTTTTTCGAGGGATCAAGATGCTACGCGCCGAACAGCTCCATTTTTCGCTAGATCGCCAAGAATTACTGACAGATGTCGATCTTACCTTTGAAAAGGGTTTGGTCTATGGAATTCTAGGTCCGAATGGAGCCGGAAAGTCAACCCTCCTTAAGAACCTGGCGGGCATTTGGGCGCCGACGAGCGGGAGAGTTTGGTGGCAGCATCGAGAGCTATTGAAAATGCCGCGAGTAGAAATTAGCCGTACCATTTCGCTAGTACCCCAACAGCAGTCCGTCTCCTTTGAGTTTACGGCCGAGGACCTGGTCGCAATGGGGCGCTACCCGCACGGGCGCTGTCGCAATGTTGCAGAGGATGGCCGCAAAGTGGCTTGGGCCTTGCAACTCGTAGATGCCGTAGGGATGCGCAAAAACCTTGTGCGCGAACTATCGCATGGCGAACGGCAACGGATCTACATCGCGCGCGCACTGGTAACTGAATCGCCTGTTATCTTGTTGGACGAGCCTACAGCGAGCCTGGATTTGCGCCATCAGATGAGCATTTGGTTTTTGGTACGCGAGCTGGCTGCACAGGGTAAGATAGTACTCGTGGTCTTGCATAACCTGGAAGCAGCAGAGCGCTTTTGCGATCGCGTAGTGCTACTGAAAGGGGGGCGCTGCGTAGCAGCCGGCAGTAGCAAAGATCTAATGCAAGCTCACCTAATGCACGATCTATTTGATATTGTAACGGGCGAAGAGTGCCTATCGTCTGCTCAGTAGCGCTGTTACAAAAACATCGAGGCCACATGCGTCTGTGTAAAAACGCCATCCCGATTACGAGCATTGAAGATATTCATATAGGCGTCTTTCATGATCGACGGGCCATGTTCAATCATCCATGCATGCAATAGCCTCTGCTGCTTGGGAGTGAAGTTCTTCCCGCTTAGAAACAGTAGTTGAGTTTCGAGCATGACAAAGTCGGCATCATGCTTGAGCTGCTTTCGAGGTACCTGCTTGCCTGCGCGAATCTGCCTGGCGGTTGTGCTATAAACCGCGAGGCTATCGCTAGGGTGGGTCTCGAGCTTTTTAACCCAGGCCGCGGAGTCTGACTCTGAGAGGCAGCCCATCCAAACTACTTTTGCGGAGGCATCAAAACGCACCAAAACGTCTTGTAAAGCTCTTTGCGCGCTGGTACCTGCTTCCGCTCGCACTGAGGTCGGCAGCCAATTGTTCGTGACCCATAAGCGTTTATCGAAAGCCTGATGTATTGCTTGCAGGCTTGGCGAAGCAAACGTTTGTAAAACGGACCTTAAGGGATAAATGGGTGGAGGGATAGCATTTTGTTTGTCTGCACTTTGCAGCCTAAAACTACTCCAAAGAGGTTTAAAAACGCTATTGGAGGCGATACGAGGAGCTTTAGGATCATCAAATCTCAAGCTGTCGTCTAATGCCAACATAGAGTCAGGCCATGCAATTTCCTCGTATGAGTTTGCATATTCAGCCTGCAAATGCGCCTGAATTTGTTCTTCCATCTCCTGTTGCAGGTCGAGCTGCTGCTCCTCAGTCAGCTCTATGGTCTGCGATTGGTCTGTTGTTTCAAAAAAGAGCTCCCCTGTCGATGACTCGTAGGCCTTCGTTTTTGCAGGCATGTTAGGTACTGGCAAGTCGTCAATTTGCTGGCCAATAGCCTCCCTTTCCTTGTCCTCGAGATAACCAAAATTAAGGCTCTCCTTGGCTTTAGACTTGAGGCTCTGCACAATTTTGCTTGAATCGGCTTTCACTTGCCTTCGGTTACGCAGCTCAATAGGATCAAAATTTTGCTTAGTTACGAAAAACGAAGCATAGGGCGCAAAATATTGCGCCGCTTCGTCTAAATTCTCTGCCTGTAGATACTTGTCACGTACATTTCGGCAGATAATGTCTGCGAGTTGAAGCTGATAACTAGGTAGCGCTAGCTCTAATAACGACTTTCTTTCTTCTTCCGCAATGTGTGCGTACAGCGCGTCCACGCTCCCCTTAAGTTTATCCTCTCCAAAAATGGCGAAAAAATCAGTTTTGGGAGCCGCCAGGCAAACCGACTGCTGCCTGTCGCATCCTGCGAATTCTGTCAGCACATGGTTCCAGTTTTTTATCCCCCTTAGCCGGAGCATCCATTGGACCAGCTCAAAATATTTTGTGTGCTTACTTATATTAACAACTGCACAACCTTCCACCGCAATATCGGAAGAGTAGCAGTGAGGCTCGTCGAAATAAGTGTAGCGCTGGACTGGTGGATAGGGGCACCGTTCGAGAGGCAAGGGTATTTGATTTTTTTTAGAAATGTACACCCAGTGATCGGCGCCGTGCTTATCTGTGATACAGAAAACGACCGCCTTAATATCCCCCCGGTTGGAGGCGTGCGCAAGCATCGCCTCAGCCACTTCAAGAGAGGATAACCCTGTAAACAGTGAGGCCCCATCTACGATAGCGGTGTAGTCCGAACCTGGCTGAAAATAACTTTCTAACTCTTCGTATAGTATTTCGAGAGGCGTGGCCTCTGCCAGGGGTAGGATGGAGCGGACTTTTTGCGCGAAGATTCTTTTCGTTACTTGCACAGTCTCTGGATCGCTTAAAATTTCAAGTCGAGAATCGCAGAGAGGTCCGTTGTAAAGCGTGCCGGTCGTATGCAGCTGTTGTTGAAACATGGAGGCCCAGTTATAGGGATTGGCAAAGCTGCTAGTAGAGTAGTAATAAATTTCAGGCACGGCAAAGCGGCGTACGTAGTAGTCGATCAGGGTAGAATTTTTCTGTTGAGACAGCCAGTCGTGGTTTTTAGCCTTTGCCATACTGAAGTCATCCAGGGAAAAATCAGGCAAGAGAGTTTGCCAGCGCTGCCTAGCGAGCTGCTCGCCCAAGGGGGCGTGCTGGCTCTCTTTTTTGGCCTGGCTGTATAAATCTTGCACCAATTCCAGAAGATGTTCTTTGCTGAGTCCATTGACGTAGTAGAGCAAATACGTTTTGACTAACCGCTCGATAGGATCTTTGATGGTGGAGTTCAGGTCGGGCTTTCTATTGCCCAAGTTGGGCCCTGCAGAATGATCTTTACCCAATCCAAAGTCTGTATCCACCAATCGTTCGCAGGCACAGCTGGGAAGGTAGCGACTGATCACCAGGCTCAGCATGCAGATATTGTCGAAATCCGAGCGCTGCTCCATCCAGTTTGGCGGTGCAGCACGGATTTCGCAGAGGTACTCTTCGAGTTCTTGTTTTTCGGTGCGCTTCAGCTTGCCCCAATAGGGCAGCGCGGCACAAGCTTGTGCCAGCTTGGGCAGAACTTCTTTTTTATAGGTGTCCTCTGTGAGGTAACGCAGCCCTGCTACTGAAATGCCGCCACAAATCTTGTATAAGAGCTGAACGGCCTGCCCTACCATCCAGGCATGAGAATCAGGAATCGTGGAAGAGGCGCCTTCAGGGTAGCAGAGTTGCTTAAGAAAATAAAACTGCTCGTGTGCTTCCTCTCCGTGAAGTTCTCCCTCTTCGCGCAGCCTCTGCTGCAGCCTTTTTAGCCCCAAAAATTGCTGATTGTCTCTAGCGCTAATACTGTGGGGCCGCTGGCTGCTGCGATAAATCAGGGAAACTGTTTGTAGATAAAGCCCTTGTGCGTGTGCCTGGGTCATGTGCAGCAGCTGCCCTCTCCTGCTCATCGTTTGAAACTGTACGTCGAGAGCGGCTAGCTGTTCATGAGATAGGGGCTTTGCGCGCGCGAAAGTCACAACATGTGAGTTTTGCCCCCACACTAGCCTATGAATTTCGCCAATGCGCGCCACGTTTGTGGCGGCAAATTGAGGGGGCGACGCCATGCAAAGCAAGCGCCGGCCGGTACTGCGAATTTTCATCACCAGAGGACCAGTAACAAAGGTTTTTCCGGTCCCCGGCAGTGCCTCCAGCAGTGCCCCTTTTTTTCCCGTCTTGGACGCTTTATGCAACGTAAAGACCACTTCACTAATGCGCTCAAACTGTTTCGGCCAAACCAATGTGTTCATGGTTGCTTCAAACAAAACGATCGGTCGAAGAAATAGCAGCGGCACCGTATCTGGGTTGTAGGCGCGAGACGCTCGCAGTTCGTGTAGCAGTTTTTCTGCTTCTGCTTGCGAAGGTTCTTTGAGCAAGTTTTGCGTGTGGCTCAGAATGCGCTTTACCTGCAAAAATCTTGTGTAACGCAACAGGTAACGGACCAAGGTCATTTCAACGCAGTGCAATTCTTCGGCTGAAATTGTGGGGATCAGCCCCCGCAGCGGGCCAAAATCTCCTTGGGCCAGCAGGTGGCACAGCTCCAAGAAGGTGATTTTTTCTCCTCGCATGCTTGGGTGGGCGTTTAGAAAATGCAGCAAACCGCCTCTTTCTTGGTCTAAGCCTGCTTGTAGTAATTGATGAAGACGTTTTAGATCGATCAGCAGCTCTATGCACGAATCCAAACCGTGGCTCAAAACCATAAGAGAGCTCGCCTCATCCGGTTTGAAGGTCTGCTTTAAGAAGCTTTGTAGCAGCTTGTCCATATAGTCGTCGTCGTACCGGAACTTTGTTAGCGTATCTTCGGCCAGCTTTATTGCCGGTAATGCATCCAAGCTAGTACCTGGCTTAGACAGGTTTAAAAGCCCGCCTACGACCTTCTCCCCTGCTTGTGCCAGGGGCCCCCAAAGGCCAAGTCCCATGTTGAAAAAGGAATTTACAGCGGCCGCGCCAGCCCAGGAGGCGCCCGTAGCCAGCATACTTGTGCTTACTTCGGTCCTTTTGAAGATCGCCTCTAAGCGGCTGAAAATAGCCCGTAGTGCTTCCTCTTGCTGAGGTCGCGCTTGGCTGCTACTGCTGGAAGAGCTCTGGGCCTGCTCTAGGCAACTAACCCCGCAGAGAGCCTGCTGCAGCTCCTCGGGAGAGGGCACTAAACCTCCAAAAGATCTGCCGGCCACTTTCCACATCGAGCGTAGGCAAAGTAAATAGTTCATCAAAATTCTGGTCTGGCCGCCCCATCCACCCTCCGATAGCACTTTTTCCAAGCGCCTATCGCGGTCATAGGCCCACTTATAGTAGGTGAGAAAGTAATAAATAAAGGCTTCTGCACTCAGTTCGCCAAAGGTTAAGGGAACCTCAGCCATAAAACTAGGGCACATCTGTAACACTAACTCGCCGTACTTCAGTTCGGCAGCCATTGAGGTCATAGCTGCTTTAATACTCACCTGCACGGCTTTTTTAGAAACTGCCAGCGGGTCGAATAATTTTTTACCTATATTTATGGTGATACTATCCACCTGCTCGGTAGGCGCGTACCAGATATCCTTGCACTTTTTAGCAAGCAAGGCTGTCGTGCTGTCTTTCACGCCAAATTGCTGGCGTAATGCGCGATAGCGCTGAATAAGTTCCGGCCCCTTGTCGGAGGAAAAAATAAGCCCCTGCAGAATTTCGGTTCCCCAATCGGTCAAGGACTCGGAAACCTCACCCGAGGAGTTCAATTGAAGCTCTTTCACTAAACGCAACAGTCGGAGATAGAGAAAATACTCTTGTTCTTCGTTGATCTGCCGAAGTTGTTCATGGCTTTTGGCAATGCTCAGCAGGTCATTGAAGGTAGAAGTAATCAACAACAAGTAATAGATTTTGCTTAACGTCGGATTATCGGAGGGCG
>CAYUJS010000053.1:0-12451 GCA_964445105.1 uncultured bacterium
AACTCACGACCCTCACGTTGGCAACGTGATGCTCTACCACTGAGCTACGCCCGCATTGTTTGGTCTGTAGCGGGCGATGAGATTCGAACTCACGACATTCAGCTTGGGAAGCTGATGCTCTACCAACTGAGCTACACCCGCAACTAATCAAAAAGAGAATCTTACGCCCCTCTTTTATTTTCAGCAAGTACGAATCTTAAGCTGCCGATGTCGGTTTAGACAGGGGCTTACCATCCTTTCTTTGCCTGAGAGCTTTTTTTCCTCTTGCTATGGGATGACGAAACCTTTAAAACGTGAACTTTATTTTTTTAGGAGGGGTTGCGCCGCAAGTCCATGTTAAACTTTCGCAAATTGAAGCAGGATCTTTCACCGAATATTCTCAAAGAAGGGCGCGCGCTTTTCGAGCGCGATGCGGTTGTGAGCGCGAAGATCGTTACCATTAATCCCACGAATGTCAGGCTTACCTGCCGAGTCTTGGGCCAGTTTGAAAATGCGTATGAATGCGAACTGGAAATTGACCGTTTGGAGTCGGTGATCGTTGATTCGGACTGTGACTGTACCTACAAATATGATTGCGCTCACCTAGCGGCGATCTTGTTTTATCTAGAGACGCATTTTGACGAGATCGTGGTTACCTACTCACAGGTTACAGATTTAGAGGCTGTGCCACAAATAGACGAAGAAGAAAAAGAGCAGCTTCGCGAAACGTTTAAGGAAGCAGAATCCAAAGAGGTTATCCGCAAGGGGAGAAAGCGCCAAACAGAGCTATTGCAAGAATATACATCGGCGGCCGCTGTCCTGGGGCGCTCACCCTACTTCCTGCCCGAAGAGAACCTTTCCGAGGATTTGGCCGAGTTAGCAGTTATTTTTACCAACCAGCCCCCCAAAAGACCGGAACAAGAAAGTAGTGCGGAGATACAGCTGATATTGCGCCTACCAACTCGCTCTAAGCCTCTGGTAGTGCAGGATATAAAAGCGTTTTTAGATAGCGTGCGTTACGGTGAGACGCTTTATATCGCCAGCCGGCGCTACTTTTTTGGATTGGGCTCATTCGATTCGATTAGCGCAGAAATCCTGCGATTGGTGATGGACAATGCGCGCACCTGCGAGCAAAATCCACGCTTGGCGCAGGTGTCAACCGAAGTTTTGGGTGAGATCTTAGCGCGCGCCTATGAATTAATCAGTGCGAAGGGCTTTCCCGTTTCCTCACGCAGTGAGGAGCCATTAGTAGAATCGATGCCTGGTTTGTACGTGGGCACGCTTGAGCAGCCTCTGAGGTATTCGCGTATTCCCGTGCGCTTGCGTTTTGAGTTAGAGTACCTGGAAATGCCGGCTCCTAAGCTACTCATCAATCCAGTGCTGTTGCTGGATGGGATCCGAGACGTACGCCTAGAAGAGGCGCGTATGTTTGAATGTGCCAAGCCAGGGCTGATCAACGAAATGACCTACTACCGGTTTGACCCCCTGATCCGCAGAAAGCATCTCCGCCATCTGCAAACTATCCGTGGGATGACCATTCCAGAGCCGCTATTTGGGACCTTTGTGGAGAATGCATTGCCCGAGTTAATGCGTTTTGCCGAGGTGTCACATAGAGATGTGCTAGAAAAATTCGTTACACTTCCATTTGTCGGTGAGATTAAGGCCATATGCGACATTAGCTATCTCGATGGCGAGTTGGAAGCCACACTCCATTTCCTGTATGACAAACTGAAGGTTCCTGCGGCTCTATCGCAAATTAAGGCCAAGCATTTGGACAACTTCACTACGGATGAAGGCATTCTCGCTCGCAACCTCACGGAAGAACAGAAAATCATCGAAGATCTATTTCAAGACTTCCACTACGATGAAAAGAGCGGAAATTTTACAGCAAAGAACGACAAAAAAATTGTAGAATTTATGACCGAGGTCGTGCCGCGCAACCAAGAGCGTGTGGCCTTCAATTGTCCAGAAAACCTCCTAGAGCAGTTTGTCTACAATGATTCTCGCTTTAAGCTAGATTTACGTGAAACAGATCGTATTGACATCTTCGAAGTACAGCTGATTGTGCGCGGTCCATTGAACGGCGTCAGCCTAGACCTACTGTGGGATTGTATTGCCTCGAAACGACCATTCATTGAATTGCAGCGCAAGAAGCCCGGAAACAGCCGTAAAGGTGCTAAAAGTGGCTTAAACCAGGCCAGCAAGATCCTGGTGCTAGATCTCGTTGCGCTTTCGCCTGTGGTGCAAATTTTTGATGAGCTGGGCATCAAGCTACTCGACGACCATGCTGAGGAGCGCCCGCTCTGGAGCTTAGCGAGCATAGATGCGTCGCTGTTCAAGGACTTACCTATTCAGTTTAGCATGAGCGCGCGGTTGCAGGAGATCCAAGCACAGATGATCGGTGTACAGCAGATCGAAGCCCAGCCAGTGCCTAAGCAGGTTTCAGCGACCTTCCGCAATTACCAGATAGAGGGCGTTGCTTGGTTGGAGCGCCTTCGTCGCATGCATCTGTCGGGTATTTTAGCCGATGACATGGGACTGGGCAAGACCTTGCAAGCGATCGCTGCACTTACGCAGTATAAACAACAGAAGGCGCACCGCATCTCGCTGGTCGTCTGTCCCACTTCACTCGTGTACAACTGGATGGAAGAGTGCACCAAATTTAACCGCCACCTGAGGGTCTTACCCGTAGATGGGACCCCCATACAGCGGAAAAAACTGCTGGAGCGCGCTTGCGATTACGATCTGATTGTTACCTCCTATAGCCTGCTGCAAAAGGATATCGACATCTACCAAGAGATTCCGTTTGGTTACGCTATTTTGGATGAAGCGCAGCACATCAAAAATCGCGGCACGCGCAACGCGAAATCAGTGAAGCTGATCCAAGCTGCCCATAGGCTTATCTTGACAGGTACGCCGATAGAAAACAGCTTAGAAGAGCTGTGGAGCTTGTTTGACTTCTTGTTACCCGGGTTGCTTAGTTCTTTTGATCGCTTTTTGGAAAAATATATTCGCACGCAAGGAGCGGGCGAAGGTGTCTCTACCTTGAATAACCTCAAACGTAAAGTGTCGCCTTTTATTTTGCGTCGGATGAAGAAAGATTTGCTAACAGATCTGCCGCCTGTCTCTGAAATCGTGTACCACTGCCACTTAGCAGAAACACAGAAAGAACTTTACCGTTCCTACGCCAATTCAGCCAGAGAAGAACTTTCGAAGCTGGTTAAGAAAGAAGGGTTTGATAAAGTACAGATCCACGTGCTGGCTACCTTGACACGCCTAAAACAGATTTGCTGCCATCCAGCGATTTTTGCTAAAGACGCAGCAGAGGTCGGCGATTCGGCCAAGTACGATATGTTGATAGAGCTTTTAGAGTCCCTCATCGAAGGCAAGCACAAAGCCGTTGTGTTCAGCCAATACACGCGTATGTTGAAAATTATGCGGGATGACCTGCAGAAAATGGGCGTGCGTTTCAGCTACCTGGACGGCTCATCTAAAGATCGCATGAGCATCGTCAGGGAGTTTAACGAAGATGAAGGCATTTCCGTCTTCCTCGTCTCACTAAAAGCCGGTGGTTCGGGCTTAAACCTGACAAGCGCGGACACAGTGATTCACTACGATATGTGGTGGAACCCTGCCGTGGAAAACCAAGCCACCGATCGCGTGCACCGCATAGGGCAGTCTCAGTCCGTCTCCTCTTACAAGCTCGTGACCCTCAACACAATCGAAGAGAAGATCCTCGAGCTGCAGCAGCGTAAAAAGGGTCTGGTCACAAAGGTGGTCAACTGCGATGAGGAAGTGGTCTCTAAATTGACTTGGGAAGAGGTTTTAGAATTACTGCAGACATAGCTACGCTGTAGAATGGTCTTGTTTTAAACCGGTGAGAGCGGAATATCTGAAATTTTGGGAGGGCGGTTTATGCTCGAGCGCATCTGCTTGCTAGTGAACTACAATTTGTACGGGTCTAAGCGTCACTTTACCGCGGAGCTGGCTAGAGCCTTGCAGCGCGTTGGCGTAGAGGTTAAAATGATCGATACGAAGGAGCGAGAGCTGGGCTCTGAGCTACTGGATGAGATCCGCGCTTTTTCTCCGCAGCTAACCGCTTCGTTTAATACCATTGTCGCCAACGAGCGTGGCTACTATCTATGGGACTTTCTTAAAATTCCGCATCTAGCCCTGCTTGTGGATCCTGCGATTTACAGCGTAAACTTAGTGCAGAGCCCCTATTCAATTGTTTCCTGCGTAGATTTTTTCGATTGTGAGGTGTTGCAAGCAGCCAAATGCGACAACAGCTTCTTTCTCCCACACGGGGTAGACGCAGGGTATTTGGCCAAGCCTCTCTTGAAAAAAAAGAAGTACGAAGCCGTTTTTATTGGAAGTTACTACGATTGTGAAGCCTTGCGCCAGCACTGGCAGCAGGAATTGCCTGCGGAGGTAGGCAAGGTTGTTGACGAGGCTATAGAGCTTGTCTTGTCCGACGGCGAGACGCCTTTTATGCAGGCACTAGTCTCTTCTTGGAAGCAGTCCGGGCTCGATCCCATGGGTTATGATTTTGAGACTCTCTGTTCCTACGTCGATAACTACTCAAGAGGCTGTGACAGATTAGAGTTATTGAAGGCTATCAAGGACGTAGAGGTGCACGTATTTGGCGCTCCGGGCTGGATGCGCGGCGTGGAATCCAAGCGCGGCTGGGCGGAGGCGCTAAAAGGACATGACAATCTCGTGGTGCACGCACCAGTCACTTATGAAGAGGGGCTAGCTATAATGCGGAACAGCGCGATCTGCTTAAATAGTATGCCTTTTTTCAAGCACGGGACGCATGAGCGCATCTTCAACGGCCTTGCCGCGGGTTGCCTAGTCGTTACCAGCGACAACCTGTACATCCGCGACCACTTCGGCGAGGCCTCAGGCGTGGTGCAATACCGCTTCCAAGAACGCACCAAGGTAAACGCGTTACTACAAGATTGGCTGAAAGATGAAGAACGCCGCGAAATCGCCGTACTACGCGGCCGTAAATACCTCGCAGAGCACCAAACCTGGGACCAGCGCGCGAAGGAGATTCTTGCTAAAGTGCCGCCTATGATAGAGGCTATCGCGCAAGAACACTATGTGGCGGGGCTGTGAGTGGGAGTGATGTTATCGATGAGGAAAGGGAGATGCCAGCTGTAGTGATTGGTATGCAGTGAGAGTAGTGTCAGCAATACACCGCTTACCCCCTCCAGAAGATCCGCGCATTCAATCCACACGTAGCTGCCTTTTTGGTGTTTTAGTAATTCCGCGTTTTTAAACCCAAAATGAGATGAGGCATCGTGGTGTGAAAGTAAAATTTCTCGAAGCTTTTCAGTCTCTAGTTTCAATTGATCACAGCCAGTGTCTCTAGCCATTAGGTTTGTGATGAGCAGAAGGCCTGCGATGCCGTGGCAAATGTTGGGGCCTGGCAGGTTCCAATCCTCTCTTGAACTTTGGAAAATTGAACGGAAAGCTTCCAACGCAAATTCCTGCATCGCTTTGTTTTTAGTGGCTCTGCCTGCTAGGTAGAGCGCTCTTGCAACGCCAGGCGTTCCATAACACCAAGCGTCTCTCGACTTTCCGCGATCTGTTGGCTGGCCTGAAGTCTCTTCTTCAAAAGAGATAACAGAGTCCCAGAAGTACCGATTGCCGACTGTTTTTCGCTTGGCTTGGACCCAATCGGCAATGACTGTAATCGCTTTTTGCTGCCCTTTGCACTCTATGCCCTGCATCATGGCGATAGAGAGAAAAGCTAGTACCCCTGGGATGCCATGGGAAAGCCCTAGATTGAAGTTCCCATCTGGGAATATTTTGCGATCCGATTCGAGAAAAAAGAATTCGGGTGCGACGTACCATCCGGGGACGCCCCTGCCTTTGATATGGATTGGTTCTGCGAGCAAAACGAATTGTTGAATGATTTCGTGTGCTAGCTCTTTAAACTCGGGTTTTTCATAATTCACCAAAGCATAGATTCCGATGCTCGATAACCCCTGGATCGACTCATAAAGAGCCGGTCGCCTGGGGATTGCTTGCTGTAGCTGCTCCATGAGAGGGGATAGGTGAGACGCACGAAGGTGTTTGATGAGGTAACCGTCTAAATGGGTGAGCACCTTCTTGTACCTTTGCTCGTTTTTCGATGCTTGTCTTAGGTAGAGACAGACCCCTGCTATCCCTCCAAACATGGTTATACTTGTGATGCCTGTTGTCTCCACAGCGCGCACGATCTGCAAGATATATTCGTGGGCGACAAGGTCCCATCGGTCTTCGGGAAAAATAGAATCCAGCTCAGTAAAAAGTGGAAGTACCCCAGGATAGCCGCCTGCAATAGAGAGTGGATGCCAACGGCTAGATTTGAGTAGGGGGTCCGGATTTTGGTTTTTTGGGTCGCTGACAACCTCCTTGACAAACTGAGGGTCGCGCATCTTTTGTGCAATTGAGCGGGCAAGTTCCAAATCTGATTGGATGACGGTACTCTTTAGCATGGGGTTTTCCTTCGATTGATATGAGTCATAATGTCAAAAAAATTCGCATCAGGGGCATCTTCATCTGCCCCTGGGCTTTAAGCAACGACAGTCCAACGCCCACTCCTTGTAACAAGCCTGGCGTATCCATTCATCTTTTGGCCGTTCCTCCCGGAAAGTCGATTGGCTGAAAAACCGAACGAGAGGGATGGGTCGTAAAAACAGGCGACCCCGGGGAACCCCGAAGCAAGCGAAAACTCTAGCCATTGATCGGTAGAAAGGGCCCGTCCCTTGGTTTGTTCCTTCATCGCCATGAATTTTTTTCGTGGCTTCTTAGCTTTTGAGTCAGGCTTTGGCAAATGCACAGATTGGCACATGGATGGAAGCCTCCTTGACCCTATCAAACGCATTAGCTTACTTGTAACAGGCGCTTACATTTCATCTCTTCTTGTATTGCTGTAAGAGTGTGAAATGCGTATTGGCGTACTTTAGCTTCCTTGTTTTGCTCTCGCCCTGACAACAGTCTGTTGCAGTGCATATGCACGATGCTTTCGAAAATCATGTGCGGGTGCATGGAGAGCTCTTTTTTGCCTTCTGCCTCCACTACCTCTTTTGCAAATGCTTGTAAGATTGGCTGGCGGATTTGAAATGCTTCAGATAAAACCACCCCCTCTTCGGCATACTCCAAAAGGCCATCGTTGAGGATCGCTTTCCCGTAACCCATTAGGTTGGTCTTGTCTTCGCGGAACCCTTTGAGCATGTCTTTGGATTTAGTGTAGAAGGAAAAAAAACTGATTTGTTGCGACAGGTTGAGGCCTAATTGTTTTAATAGATCTATCACGCTTAGTGCGGCAACAACCTCTTCTTTGAGCGTGATTTTTTTTGATAACATAGCTTTGATGAGGGGAATTGCGGAAAATGAATCTACGAAAAAAAGCGCTTCGGCTAACTCAATCAGCTGCTCGCCGCCATAGCGCTCGACCTCTCTATCGTAGGTGCATAAACTAATGTCACTAATGAACTTGCCTTTTATAAGGGTATGAGACCAATCGTTCAAAGCAGGTAGTAGTTTGCGCGTAATATTTTCCTTATCTCCGACAAAGCGGAGCCGGAGATGCTGTCTTGTGTCTGAATAGCGGACAAAAAAAGCACCTGAAATAATTTTTTGCTCCAAGAGAGAGCTAACGAAGCGATAGTACTGGTCAGCAAGGAAACGATTCTCTTTGTCTACGGCAAGATAAATCTTAGCGAACAACCACTCACTTCCGGGAAATTTCAAGCGAAATTCGTTTTTGGAAGAGTTAGTATAGTGGAAAGTCAAAGGGAGGGACTGGCCATATTTAGGGTTTTTTCTGAACGGCACCACGAATTCAGACAGGTGCGTGCCTCTTTGGCTTTTTATCCATTGGCCCTCTACTTGTCCGATTTTCTCTGAAAGCGATACAACACGCCCTTTTTTCAGCTGGGTCGCTACCTCAGCGAGGTGAGCCGCGTTTTCAAGGTCTAATAAAATCTTGTTGTCTCCCTCCTCCATAAAGCAGTAGCGAGGCATCTCCCATTGTTTAGACCAATCACGAAAAGCTCTGCTAATCGCTTCACTGTTTGCTTTAGTGGTCAGGTCCAGCTGTAAAAGCCCCACTTTCCAACAAGCAGGCGATAATATCGACTTTTTGAACCTAATTCTTGGAAAAAATGGGACATGGCCGGATTTTGTCCATTGGAATACGGGAAATGTTTGATAGCGGTTTTGAGAGACATCTAGTAGAAACCTCAAAGGGAAAGGTGCGCTTTTGGAGACAAGCATATTGCTGGAAGTGACGATGAGCTCTTTCGAGCTGTCTTTCAGGGTTAGATAAAATCGCTCAGAATTGGCGCCCACAAAGATCTCATGAAGGCCAAGATTTCCGGAACCGCCTAGATCAATCGTGAATTGCCTTAACTTTGGTTGGGTAGAGACATTCGCATGACGAGGCAGATGCGGGAGATAGGAATAGTCGGCAAACAAGCTCCCTTTTTCGTTGGCTTCCTCCTCTCTCAGGAAAGCGTGAAGCATCTCTTTGGCGGGAGTGCCTAGAACGTCTAAAAACCTACCAAAAGTTGAGCCGCCTTGCGAAGATTTAGCGAACGGCGACAGGAAAAAGGCTCCGCTATCTATTTCCTCCTGCGAATTCACAATCACTTCAAAGAAAAGATCGAAGGAAAGCGGTGCTTTTTGGTTGTCAGCTGGTTCTAATACTTTTCCGAGAACCGCCTCGGTTAATTCTATTTCCTGTTTCTTATCTCTCAGGCACTGTGCCCACTGGTTTTCCAACCAAGCTTTCCATTTAGAGCCTTTAATTTCTTCAGCTTTCGGTTTCGAAAAATTTTCCAAATAGCATTCTGGGATTCCGATACCCGTCTCCTCATGCAATAAATCTTGAATTGGCACGGTCCTACACCGTCCGTATTTTTCTAAGAACTTGGTGTGATAGGATTTTAATGAAGGCTCATAAGAGGTGTTTTGCGAGATCGTCCAGAGCACCTCTACAGCTTTTTGTAGTTCAACAAAGATAGCGTTAGGGAGCGTATTCCCGCTTTCGTTGTAGAAAGAGTCTACCTGCAGCTGGTTTCGCGTCGCTTCTATAGATTCCATCGCTTCTTTGATGCCTAAAAGCTGTCGTTCTCCTTTGCCCAGCGGGGTGCTATTGTAGTTTGTGATATCGTTTGCAATCTTTTGTAATTCTGGATATTGCAACGGGGTTAGGGAAAGACTCAGTAGTAAATCGTCAAAAGCAGAATCTGTCAAAAGTGATGGATAGAGTGAAAAAGAAAGGAATTGCTGTTCTAAGAGTAGTTCAATCATGCCTTGCAGCTTATCTCTGTCAAGCGAGGGGCGCTTTTCGATTAGATTTTCCACTAAATTTTGCAGAGTGATCGGCGCCTCTGCGGCCTGCAGAATCTCTTGGATTAGGGGCGAGAAACAGATAGACAACGTTTCAGAGTGCTTTTCTTTTGCCTTGTTTCGATAATATTTCAAGCAGACTCTTCCGCCAGATTCATAGGCGAGAGGGTTGCGGTAAATTTCCAAAGAAGGCTTGAGAGCAGGATTGGCACACAGGCAACTAATAACCTCGTACAGCCATTCCATATCGGGCCGAGCTCGCTTTTTAACCTTTTCTAGGTCAAACGCCACAGATGCTGAGTCGCCCCACGCACCCACCGATACAAACGAGAAGAGCCCAAAGGGGGTTGAGCGCGTCGACATGCGAGAAATATATTTAACAAGGCTGGGTCGCACTTGATCAAACTTATTTTTGTCTGTCATCATTTTATAAAGGGAAGGCGAAGCGACCAAAATAGCCTCAGATAAGATAGCGAGTTGCTCTGGAGTAAAATTTACGAGGGGATCCCTATCGTTAAATTCTGCTGCATCTTTAAAAGAAGACAAGAATTCTTCAAAGGGCAAGGTTGGCGTTCTTATCATAAAAAACGGTGCGGGTAAATAAAGGGGTTCGTTTTGGGATGTCATGCTAGCCTCCTGCGCTAATCAGAAAGGGATCGTGCCACGAAGAGGAGGGGCTGTGGATCGATAAGAGGGCCAAAAGAGCACCAGGGGCACCCTCGAGCAGGTCCACTCGATCTGTTTCGCTACCCTCGCCTCCCATGTGAATCTCCCAGTTCTTGAACCCAAAAGGATATTCAGAGCGGTAGTAGCCGAGAAGGGCCTTGGTGAGTGAGCCCAATTGTTTTTCAAGACCGGGCGTAGCCTGCTCTTTATATATAGCGGAGGTTAGCACAAGAAGCCCTGAAAGGCCGTAACGAAATGTTGGGCCTGGGAAATATCTTTCCCGCACAGTCGTAAGTTTCATACCTGAGCCTTTTGGCTTATTGATTTTTTTGTTTGATAAATTGCGCGACCGTCTTTTAGAACACTCTTGCGAAGGACTCTAGTTGTTTTCTTTGAATTCGGTCAAGTAAATCAACGAAAGTGTTGTAATTTTGCTTCAAGAGTATGCTTGAGGTATGCGCTGCATGGGGGCGAGCCAATTCTACCGAGGGCTTTTTCTGCCAATCACAATATCACAAACATTTGGCTCCAAGGAAGTTCAACCCGGCCTTGAACTTCAAGCAAGGATAGTCCGATGCCTGCGGCTCCATGCAGTAGTCCTGGGGCGTCGGTCCATTCAGTTTTGTTTTTCGCATCAAAGTCCATCACCTGAAATCCGAATGGGAAGGATGGATCGTAATTTTTCTTCAAATTCTCTTCCAATTCCCTAGCTATCTTCCAGTAGAGAGGGTTCTCTTTTCCGCGACCCATGCGGTAGACAGTGGAGAGCAACCCGGCTTTACCAATGGAAAGAGACGTATCTATTGATTTGGGCCAACTCGGAAACGCTTGGAGGTTTGAAAGGAAAATACCTTCGCTATCTTGCGCTAAAGCCCAATCTTGTAGAGCTTCGGAGGCCAGATCAAGGCACCTACAGATTCCCAATGTGCCAATTTTCCAATCATACCCGTGACCGCCTGAGTCTTCCTGAATTTCGGCTGCGCTCTCTTTTGGCGACACGACATCCCAGTAAACAAGGCCGTTTTTGATTTGTTGCTTACTCTTGATCCACTGGGCGAGGATTTGAATTAGCTCATAAAGACCATCGACCTTAATCCCTTTGAGTGCTGCCTTAGACAGAACGCCAAGGACCCCTGCAATGCCATAGTTGACTTGGAGGGGATAGAAACCGCTTTTACAGGCTTGGTTTGTGTCAATATAGTCGAGCGATTGAGGATTCACCAGCCAGGGAAAAACTTCCTCTGAGTTAACCGTTCTTCGTTTGGATAGCGTTTTCACTAGAGAGTACACGCATTGCTCAGTCAAATCTCTTAAATCATCTCGTAACAGAAGATAGGCAATAATTCCACTGAATCCGTTGGCGAGGTTGTAATAGTAAGACGGAACAAGTTTTTGAGGGTTTGAGTGATGTGCTTCTCTATCGAGGTATTGGTTTCGCACTTCGCGTATCAATGTATCATCCAGCTTTGAAAGCGTCGTTGCATACCTTTTACCGTTATCAGAGCAAACATAGACAGCAAACGATAACCCCGCTACCCCACCGAAAAGAGATACATTTAAATCTTTAACCGGCTGCCTCTGGATGTATTGAAAATAGTCATTAATTACATTGTCCCACCCTTCGTTCGCGAAGTTTGCGTGCATCGTGGCGTAAAAATAGACGATCCCAGGCAGCCCCCAGGCGAGTGAAAACTCTAGCCATTCATTGGCAAAGAGGGGACCTCGCTTGATCTGTTCTTTCATCAGAAGCGAGACTTTTTCTGGATCTTTTAGCTTTTGAGCAATGTCATAGCAGATATCTAAGGAATGGTACATAGATTAAAATTTGCCTGGACTACAATAATTCTTCAGCCAGGCTTCATTCGCCTTTCGGTCAAACAATCTACCGAAAGGCGATCTGCCGCTTTTTGGTGGCAGCATTTTGCTCTTTCCTCCATCTTGCCACTTAAAATTCATGGAAAAGGGTGAAAGGGCCGGCATGGGCTAGCACTCAGAACAGACGCTGCACTGAATACAGTATGATTTGCCTGTGCAATTATCGTCGAGAGTAGGGCCATGTTCGCATATGTTAGTAGGCGAGCAGCTGATGTCCAAATCGATATCGTACAAGTTATCATTAACTCCTAGGTTATTGCTAAGCTTTGGAACATACTTTTGAATAGTTGCTAGGTCCATATTTGGCTCCCTTAAATTAGTGTTTTTTCGCTTGATAAGATGCAAAATTGTCACTTTAAAAAGCTCTTATCGGTATGCTATTTCTTTTCTTTGAATTTAGTCAAGCGAATCAAGAAAAATGGGTGCAATTCAAACCTGTACTTAGCGTAGCGGAGGAGGTAAGATACTTGCAGAGCGGGACACACCTACCGCCTCGAGACAAAACTTACCTAACCCCTTGACGGAGAGTGACTATGAACGATAATCTGCCCACAAAAGACTTTTCTTACGATGAACGTTATCT
>CAYUJS010000054.1:0-12044 GCA_964445105.1 uncultured bacterium
GCCAATCAGCCCGGTCCTTACGAACGTGTTCTGCAAGCAGGCTATGGCATTGATGACATCTCTCTGCAAGAATTGCTGGGCATGGCTAATTGTGTTGCCCTTCCTACGCTATGAAGAGGCGTTTCACGCTCATAAAACGCCCCTGGATAGCTTTTTCTCCCTCACCAGCGTCAATATTCGGTAGCTACTGCAGGGCGCCTATTGGACTTTGATCGGCAGTCGCCAAGTAGTCAAATCGATGGCTATTCCAGAAAAGGCCATTAGCCAGGGATTTTCCGAAAAGTATGGCCCGACTCTCGCTCTGCGAGAGTTAACGGCCATTCAGCAAGAGATTGAAATGCTGGAGAGCCAGTTGAGCCGCATCCGCAACGACTTGCAGAAGGGGGATCTTATCTCCTTCAGCCAGCTCAAGCTCGACACCTCTAAAGAAAAGGTGATTAACGGGGTGCCAGGGGCCTTTGAAGGCATCGACTTTGGCTCCATGCTACACAAAGGCCAGCCTGATTTGGTACGACAAAAAAAAGTTCTCAGAGAGATGCTCAAAGGTAACTACCGTGTATTAGACTGTCTGGCTGCGCGGTTTTAGACCGCAGCATGCTCGGTCAAATCCTGGGCGCCTCGCCAGAAGAGTGAGCTAAAAAGGAGGAAAAAAATCTATTATTCAACGTATCTTGCACGTTCGCATGCGGATTGTCCTGAGCTCGAACGAGATGCACATCGCAGAGATCTTGCACGATTTCTTTGTAGCGCTGTATCAGTAAAAAAATAGTCCCAGATCCCCCGTAAAAAGCGCCACCAACCTGAAGGCCTCTTGAAATTGAACTTAGTAATAGGTCAGGACTGCGTACAACATCCCAGAGTTTTCGCGTTGTCTAAGTACAGCCTCAACGAGCAAAGCTAGTTGCGTTCTATCAGGATTAATAGGCACTCCCCGCAGCCCAATTTGATGAGTGGGCGAGACTGCCAACCATTCCTGAAATATGCTTCACCAGGGCTGAAGCTTGGGGCATGCTTTTAGCTGGAGGCTTTGGAGTAAAAAATCCATAGGTACATCTTGCAAGCTTCTGAAGCCGAAAAAAACCAGAATAGAGAGAGCCTTGTATTGCTTTGCTTTGAGGGAAGATAAATTCCAGCAATCTGCTATGCACAAAGATTTTAGCCTGTCGCTGACAGTCAGCTCCTCTAGCCCTTGACAGTGCTCAACCTCTAGGCGACGCAGGGTGAGATGTATAACACTGAGTGTTTTAGGGAGGGAAGATGGCTAAGGCGGAGGTAAGAAAGATAGGCGGCTTTAGGCAGTAAAGCCAGTGAGTTCTGGTCCACTTGCGAACAGCTATGCAGGTCAAGGAAGGGTAGCTCTCCTCTGTTAACCTGGGCTTCTGCTGGAAAATCACCGACAGCGGGCTGGAGGCATTGGCTAAAAATTGTCCCAACTTTTCTTACCTAGGCCTGACCGGCTGTAAACGAATCACTGCAGGTAAGATTAAAGCGCTAAAAGTGACGCGCCCGCGAATCTACATTAGCACGTAAATCTCAATTCTCGCCTACTTGAGTATTTTAAGCAGCTTTGAGGCACCTTTTTGTAGGTGACTCTGGATTTTCTTCGCTGCGGGCTCTTTTTTCTGAGCGCTGTCTTCCTTCTCGGTATCTTGTGGTTGTGCTGGAATTTGCGCCCATGGGAGTGGTTCTAGTGGTGGTGGTACTTTTTGGTCATCGCCGCGGTCTAGTAGGTCTAAGACGCTGCCTAGGAGGAGGCCATTTGACCCGCCGTGGCTTTGTGCGACTAGGGAGGTAATGCGCGTGGTGGCTTTGAGCTTGTCGATGGAGGCGTTGGCAAGCGTACCTCGTAGGGGTAGTTGAAGCATGTATCGATCGTCGGAAATGTTGATGTTATAAGCCTCTTGTAGGGCTTGGGCAGTAACGCCAACCACGAGATTAACTTTATCACGCGGTAGATCTACAGTCCCCCAAACAGCAACTGGATAGCGATCTGCTATCAGAGCATCTGTGCGTTGTACCGTTAAGAAGCCTTTATCTACCGAAAAAAGCAGTGGCGTGAAAATAATCGGAAAAGTGCCGCCTACCGGGGTCAGTTCACCGCGTAGTAGAGCAGCGAGTTGCCCAATTTGCCCGTCGCTACGGAACAGCACTTTACCGATTGTTAGCTTTGCGTTGGAAATTTTAAGCTGCTTTAGGCTGGTTCCTGAAAGGGGTATGCGCGTTTTATGTGGATCGACCTCAAACCGAATTGATTGCTCTGAAGCAACTGTAGAGAGCAGTAGGGGAGCGAAGTCGGCAAGAACCTCGTCGATAAACCGCTTTGTCAGTTGGGTCTCCACAATGATGGGGCGGTTGAAGACTAAAAAGCCATTCTCCCAGCTACCGTCCAGCATTACATTACTTTGTGGGCTCAGAATTTTGGCCTGTAGGCGGCCCCTTTGGGCGCTCCAGACTAACTCGCTGTCTAGAGCGATGGTCTCTCCTAGTAATCCTGGCATTCGTTTGCTCCATACGGCGTCGGGGGCAACCGCATGGAGGAGGTGATCTAAGGAGAGGTGACTTGCGTTGATTTTTGCGGCGATGTGCATTTGCTGCCTATCGAACCATCGAGAGGCCCATGCATTTTTGATCGTGCCGGCTGCGGAGAACGTACCCCCATTTTGCCCAGGCGCTTCAAGAGCTTCAACGGTCACGAGATAGGCGCCCTCTTCCTTGTCTGAGGCCAAAAGGGCTTTTAGGCTTTCCCAGCCTAAGGTCGTTCCATCATCACTATTTTTGATTACCAAGGGCTCAAAGGCGACTGTAATACTGCCTGAAGCAGGGCCAAAGCTTTTTCCGGCTTCAGGGAAAGGCAGTACTAAGCGTTCGGTAGTGACTGTGATCGCGCTATCTTTAGTTAGCGTCCAACGCTCGAGGCCGTGCCAGCCGGCGGCTGAGAAGGCTTTTTTCAAGATACCGAATTTACTGAGGGTCATTTCTAGGTTTAGGGTAACGGGGCGTGGGCCTTGAGTCAAAACTGTGCCTCCACTAAAGGCGGCGTCTAGTTTAAGGCCTTGGGCCTGCAAGGAAATTTGGATGGGGCTCTGTGCTATTTTCTCTCCAGCGACCCGTTTCAGCTGGAGGGTGAAGTCTGCGGTCGGCCCGAAGAAAGCTAGCAAATCGGGCTTTGCAGTCAGAGCGGAGATTAGTCTTACAGGAAATTGCTGTAGATTACCTTGAGCCTCTACGTTAAGTTTGGCCCAGTCCCATTTGTCATGCGAGCACCATCCGTTAACCGATATGTCCAGATCAAAAGGCCTTTTTTCTGCTGCTAAAACCGAACTATAGCCGGCTAAAGCCAGAGCTGCTTTGCACTGTTTGCTATCAAATAGGAGAGCAAACGTTACCTCTTCAAGGGTAGCGGGCTCCTCACCCGGATTGCCCTTTAGCTGAATGAGGTCAGCCTTAGTCTTTAGCTGCATTAATAGGTCTTGGTGCCAAAAGTCCTTCAGCGACAAGTCGAGCTGTTCCAGCTTAAAGTTTAAAGCGACTGGGCTGCTCAGTAGTGGAGAAGAGGCAGACGTCAGGCCCAGGGCTACTAGGAAGGTAGGGGGCACTTGATAACAGCCAGTCAATGGCTGAGAGAGCTTCAAACGACCGTTTTCGTCAATAGAGCCGGCAGCTTGCATAGCCAAAAGATCGCTACTCCAGGTCAGTTGACCGCTTTTTAACAGTAGCTGGGAGCCATCTTTAGAAGTGCCTAGAGCGCCTAGAAAATGCACGGAAGCTGCTCGGCCAATCGTCGCCTGGGCCAATGAGCTGTTGGCCTCAGAAGCAAGGTCCGCTTGAAGGTCGAGCTGTGCGTCAGCAAAAGAAGGGCCGCTAAGAGTGGCCTTAATGGCATCCAGAATGATGGCACCTTGACTAGTTTCTAAGGTTATCGGAGCGACTGCTAAACCGGCTTCCAGCTTTACATCAGCCCATGAAAATGTCGCATTATCAGCCATTGAAGAACAAAGATGCTTGAGGTATAAAGTCGCGCTGGCGCCGCTTTGCACCTTTACGCCACTTTCGGCTGCCAAAAAACGGCGTGCAAAGAGGGGGGTGAGTCGCAGATGGATAGCATCGGGTTCTGCGGTGAGGAATCCGTCGCTTTGCAACAAAGATAAAGTAGGGACGGAAAGGCCCTCTGAATCAAATTCGAGCTTGATTTTGGTGCCACGAGCTTGCGTTACGTGGGTAAATTGTCCATCAAAACGCTCACCGACTAGATCCGAGAACCAGCCGTTGGCCTGCAATACACGGTCAATCAAAAGCGAGGGAAACTGTTTTGCTGCGATGACGTAGTCGGCTTTCGGCTGTTTGTCTTTGGTTGCAAAGGCACCTTGAACGCGCAGGGTCCCTTGCGAGCCGTGATAATGGAGCGCAGCATCTAGCGAGGCCAGCATGGATTGGCTCGTTTCTATATGCTCTAAAGCGCCTTGTACGTTTTTAAAATCGACCAAACCAAGCGCGGGGCCGCCGTCGATTTGGAGATCGTCCACAAGTATCTTGAGACGTACCGAGGGCGTTTCTGCGCCTTTGGTGGGGTTCATGCGATCTAACAGCACGTGAGCTTGGGTAGCCTTCAGCAGCTTGATTGATGGATACAATGAGCTAGCAAAAGCAGGGGTAATTGTAAGATCGATTTTTCCCGGTTGTGCAAGTGAAAGTACTCCATCGGCCCAGCGAGCATTCAACTTAGCATCGAGCGTGGGGCTGCGAGCCTGGAGATCCACAGTCATGGTTTTTGAATCAATGGTTTGCTCGAAATTCAGGTCTAAATTCGATCCCAAAGCCTCTGTAAAGCTGCCCTGCACCTTCGGAAAGCCCATAGCGGCAAGGTAGTCTAAAGTTACCGTAGGTAGTCGGTTTAGATCCAATTTTACGTACATCTGGGCGCCGGGATCTACGGTAAGGTAGCCGTTAAGACCTAATTTAAGCGGCAATTCATCGGCAGAATTAAAGCCCGATAGGCGGGCCTTTAAAGCGAATGAGCCGGAGGTTTCCGACGTGGCCGAGCTGCCACTTATATCAACGGTTAGAGGGCCATTATAGGAGGCAGAGCGTACAGTTGCCTGAACATTCTGCAGACTTAGACTTGCTAATCTAGGGCTGCGTGATTCGATGTTTGCGCCGTAGGTACCAGAGGAAGGGTTTTTCTGGATTGTTTTAGAGGCGTTTTTCGTAAAAGATAAGGCCTGCTGAAGATTTGTAGTTCCGTCACTATTTTGTATAATTACTGCTTGTAGGCCATCTACATGCATGCTGCACACGTAAGGAAAGGTACGCAATAATCGAAAAAAAGAGACTTTGGCATTCACTTGTTTAACGGAGAGAATCTCCAATCCTGCAAGATCACGGAGCGAAAGGCCGACAAGCTCCTGGTTCGAAAACCAGCCCAGCTTAAGCTGTTGGATCGAGACAGATCCCGCCATACCCCTGTTTAACCAGGCAGTCAAGTACTGCGTGCCCCAAGGCGTCGATACTATACAGGGCGCTGCACTCATTAAGAGAAGACCCAAACCTAAGGAAGAACCCGTTAGCCAGCTCGCTACTTTAATCCACCATTTCATGCTTTGTATCTCTTAAGGTTAAACATCAAAAGTACAAGAATAAATGGTTTGGAGCAAGCGAGGCAAATTATTCACAGCAGTAACGTATCTGACATAAATCTCAAGCATATTTTCAGCGCACAAAAACAAGATACACGCCCGCAGGCGCGAGCAGGAAGCCAAGGCAACGGCTTTAGCGCAGGCTAACTCTGTTACGGCTCGCTTAAAAAATTTGTTCAGCTCCATCGGAAGGCTTTATCGTTTAGTCCGCGAGTCGAGGCTTGCCTCGCCCCCATTGAGCGTTTTCACTTTTTGCCTGCTTTTTTTTACCACCCAGCCTCGCTTCTAAGAAACAGGTAGCCTGCCCGCTTCGCCAGGGCAGGCCGTATCTGTGTCGTGAAACCTTGGGGCTTTCTCACTGCTTTGTTAAATCCGCGGACTTTAAGAGTTGACGGGGAGCCGCTGATCGAGCGAGTCGAGCAGCAAAAAGCTTACAAAAAAACCTAACTATGTTACGGTTTGACCTGCGATGGATGGCCCGACGAGCGGCCAGAGTCTCAGGTACGGTAAGAGACGGCACAGCGCCCGGTCAAGCAAAAGAAAAGGTTGACTCCAAGGCTCAAAGTAGCTTTAAACAAAAAATGCAGGAAGCGAGTGCAGAGTACCAGAAGCCCCCAAGGTGGGTGTCTTTGGAAGTGTACAGTCAGCGTGCATCGGTCAGACGGCTTGGAGGTTAAGCCTTGGCGGTGTAAAATAGCGTCGCTTCGAAGGACTCTATATATTATCAGACAAAAAATTCATAGACCCGGAATAGCTTAGCTTAAAGTTAGCCTGTATCTTTGGAGCCTGCTATTTGGCTTTTCAGGCACGGTATAGGCAATTTTGCCTTCATTAAGCAAGGATGTAAGCACTTTCTTAAAACCCCCTGAAATATGCTTGTGCCCCAAAGAGTGCGATATCTCTGCTTTCGACAAGGGCCCCTTGCGAAGCAAATTTAACACTTCTTCTTCCAAAGGCTTTGACTCGGGCCTTTTTAACTCTAACTCGGGCCTTTTTAACTCTAACTCGGGCCTTTTTAACTCCTCCGTCTGTTCGTCAAGCCTCTTCCCATTGGAAAAGAAGAAAGAGGGGAAAAAGATGGTTACAACGGATTGTGCGCGCACCTCCCAAGCCGGTTTCGGATTTCCGTTTTCTTCACACCACTCAATAATACTCAGAGTACCCGTTCCCCATTTTTCGATCACACCTGTTCTGTAAAAGACACTTGCGATGATGGGATTCCAGGGCTTGGATTCATGTGGGCGGGATAGCTTTTCAGGTGTCATGTCAAAGTGGAGGATGCCCGGGTTAATGATTTCGCAGCAATCGTCATACATAGCAATCGCAACTGCTCCGCCAGGTATCGTATAATCACGATGGCAGACGGCATTGGCAACCGCTTCTCGAGTCGCTGAAGGCGGGTAGACAGGGTAGTCTTCGCGGATGATTTTCCCTGGAACGACTCCGGCCTGATATGGGCATGTGGTCCTGAAGGAACCATTCAGCTCGCTTCAATAAATCAAACGCGTTTCCCCAATAGTCGCGACTATCCCTAAAGCCGCTCGATCGTCCCGAACCTCTAAAGCGAGCTAACCTGATCGACAGCTGAGGATAAACAGAAAACAGCCTCTCACTCTTTCCGTATAAAGCCACAGCAGCGTTAATCAGACGGCCCTCATCTAGAAGTCCTAAGCCTCTTAGAACCGCTTCTGAATTAGTGAGAGAAGGCTTTTTCATGCGGCCAAGGTTAATCGCATTTTGCAGAGTAAACTGAATTTCTTCCTCGTCCAGATCTTGAACGGTCACCCAATCGGGGGCAAGCTCATTTTCCCACCTTCGATGCGTGTGACATTTATCCAGTATGCGCCTTTCATATTCTTCTCGGGGCATGATCTGCGTCGTAGGACCGCGTCGCATATAAGGGCGACCGTCGTAGCAATAGGCTCCCAGCATTCCAGCGACCTTAAGCACAATAACAGCTTTGTCGTCCCCTATCACAACAGTTTCGATTTCCACGAAGGCAGGCGGGTCTATTCTTTTCAGCTCCAGCGACACATCTTCCAAAGTTTTAGCTGTTACCTGCTGCCCCACGATCTCTTTTTTATCAGACACTCCAAACAAAAGCACACCGCCGCGACCATTGAGCAAGGCGCAGACCGTCTTAGCAGCTTCAGATCGCTGCCCAGTAGTCTTCTTGAACTCCAGACTTTCTGACTCGCCTTTTAAGACCAGTCTTTGTAGATCTTCCAATTGTATCAAAGAGAAATCTCCACATTTTTGCGATGAATTGTACCATCTTGCCCATAAAACACAATGTTAAAGGGAGGCCTTCAGTCGCCCTCGACGAGAACCCAAAGAAAGACCTATTAGAAGGCAAGCAAAAATGATTCCTACAGGTCCATGGCCTGTAGCAATCAGCTCTAGTCAATCGAAAATAAAGACCGATAATTTATGTTATGTTGTATTAGAGGCTTATGAGGGCGGCGCGCTGGAGGAGGAAGAAAAAGCTGAGTCAGTCATGGGCGTGCCCGCCAGTGTCACCTCTAAACGTAGATCTTCGATGAGCTTGCGTAAGGGAGCATCAAAGGCGTGCTCCTGTTTGCGCAATAAGCCCAATAAATTATCGATGGCGCTGTTACGTTTATGCCGCAACGTAGCGTCGCTTTCGCTTTCCGGCCAAACGTGTCCGCGCAGTAGCTCCACCCACTTTTTAGCATGCTGTTTAATCCCTTTAGAATTTGCAGCCTGGATCTTCTTTTTTAGTATTAAGAACTTGTCTTCGGCGGTTGGCTGGAAACCTTCACATCCCATGTTGCCAGATCGTATGCAATCTTCGTAATAGGGCCTTAGACAGTTTTGTTCTTCTTCAGCAGTGATGTGCTCGTTAGCTTCTATTACGCGGCCAAACAGGCTACAGCATAAAGTGGGATTTGCTTTTACCCTACGATGATAGAACCTCTGATAAATCTGATCTCCCGCTAGCAGGCCTGGCATCCTCTCGCCCTTCATCACATGAAAGTCTTGTTGGAATGGCGACGGGCCCACTATTGCTTTGTGCGTTCCATCGAGCAAATTTTGCACTTGTTGGATGCCGATTACCTTTCCGATGCCTGTAGCGAAATTAGCAAACATCACCTCAATGGTATCAGAGATAGTGGTTACATAGTCTACCGTGCCGATCAACATCATGGGTTTATTATCGGTTCCGTGATTTGCTAGCATTTCCATATTTCTCTTAAGGCTGGGATCGATATTAGCAAGTTCGGCGATTATCATACCGACGAGGTAAAGCCTACTGCCATATTGGGCAAACACAGGGGCACCGGAATTTCCAGGCAGCACCGTAGCATCTATCGTAAAAGTCCCTTCCTCCTCTGCTAAGGATGAAACGCGGCCCTTGTGAAACGAGGGCTGAGCGTGGTTAAGCGGATAGCCCGCATAATAAATTTTTTCTCCAACTCGAGGCAGAGGCGAATCTTTACTAAGCGATGGCGAGGGCAAATATTTTTGAAGGAACGGCCTTGGCAGGAAATCTTCATCTCTGATGTTAAATAAAGCCGTGTCAAGATGCACATGTGAATCAAGCGATCTTAGCGCGATCCAATCGGCCGTGTAGGTCGTCTCTGCGTAACTGACAGTAATGGGCGGGACGAAATACCTACACGTACCGGGAGGTTGATCGGGCTCGTTTTCGATTTGAATGAGTTCCAGCACATGGAAGGGAACGACAACCCGATTGCCACCAATTAAAATACCAGTGCTCTTTCCTTTAAGCGTACTGACCTGGCAGACACATTGGCTTATGTGCGCAAATATTTGACTCACATCAAATTTAGGCGGACTGGCGATAGGTGTCAGGTTCATTTGAGCGGGGGGCATTGAGTCCCGCGGTTGCACATTATACATTAGATTCTCCTCTGTATGTAAAATGCGCCGACGGTGCAAAAAAATCAAAATAAAGTCCAGTATTTTATGAAAATGGCAAATCCAGACAGGAAAAGGTAAAAAAATAAATCAAGGCTTATGCTCAAAGACACCCTGCTGCTGTTGCCTTGCCTTTTCCTGGTGCTAACGGCTCGGAGGGTGGTCTGCCCAGACATATCCCTCTAGCTGCAGACTGCGTTCAAATAGCATAAACGCCCTGGCGAACAAAGTAGGCTCGTCGGTGGGATAAAGATAACAGCGCCCATTAAACTCTTTCCAGTGCGCTCGTGGGATAGTCACTCCCGACGCGTTAAGCTCTACCAGCAATGACTCGTCTTTAAACTCAATGCGATCGTCCTGGTAAATGGCACTGACAGAGCGATCGACCGGATCAATAAAGTATTTAGTCATGTCTTTCCCCTTTTGTAGCTAGCATAGCTATAACTTAAACTGCTTTTTTTGAGTACGTCCCAGCATAGCGCAAACAAAAAGATTCGCCTTGATTTTACGACCGAGAGCAATCGGTCTTCGGCTTGAAAACAACAATATTTTTAATGCTGATTGTGTAAAACTAAATTTGAAAACATGCGAATTAAACCACATATTAAAAATACATAATTTACATTTATTTTTATATGCAAAATCACATATAATAAAAATAAAAAGCGGTTGATGTATGGACGTAAATCTAAATCCAGCTCATTCGACTAATTTTTCCGGGCAAACAGGCCCCGTAAGCCAGAAGCCATCAACTCCGCCTCCTAGCTCGCCGAGCGAAACCGAAGCAAAGCCGGTAGAGAATTTTAGCGCCTCGTCAAGTTTGCTAGAAAAAAGGCGACACTTGGATGAAGAGGCAGAACAAGTTCATGCGCAAGTCGAAGCGCTACTGCCGTCGCAAAAAAAGGCTAAGAAGCAGCATTTAGGTCCGCTCCAAGAAAAAATGGTTGGTTGTTTCCCCGCTGCAGCAGATGTCATTAATTCCGCTGGCTCGGTAGAAAAGCTGAGGGAAATTGCCCACTTGCAAGCTAAAGAAAAGCTAGGATCTGTTGCACCCGTAGCTGACCATGAGATCGAGCAGATTTATTCCTTATTGTTCGAGAGCGACGAGTTTAGCAAGCATAGCCTGGAATCAGCTGTAGCCTCTACAAACTTATGCTCTCCACACATTTGCCAGGTCTACCAGACACTCCACGCGAGTTTAGATAAACTCCAGCAGTACGGCTCCTTCGCAGATGTGCTAGAGAATAAAGATAAATTTTTAAATGAGCATCCCGGCTTGAAATCTATCTTGAAAAAAAATGCATCGGTTCCTCAAATCGTAGCAGCTTTAGATAAGATTTCGTCTAAGGACAAACAAATAGAAAGACAACAGGAGTACCTCGACTGTCCAATTCTTGATCTAAAAGATTTGCTTTCCGTCAACAAACGCGAAACCTACATTCTACGCGACAACGTCGGAAAACCTTGTTGGGTATTTAAACCTGCCATGAGTACGGACACAGAGGCGGTTGCGGGTCTACGACGCGCAAAGAGCGAACAGATGGCTTCACTATTTAACGACAAGGCCGGTTTTCCAATCCCTTTTACAGCCTTTCTCAATATAAAAGGAACCGTAGGCTCTATGCAAATGTTTATCGAGGGAGCATCCACTGTTATTTTTACAAGAAGGCGTTCCAACCTCGCCCAGGAGGCTCACAGAGATTTACAAAAGTTATTTATTTTTGATCTAATTTCTGGAAATTCCGACCGACATACGAACAATTTTTTACAGTCTAAAGCTGCTGGACAAACTAGCTTATACGGAATTGATCACGGAGAGTGTTTCCAAAGCTATCGAGAAGCCCTGGTCATGAACTATACGACACATTCTGCTCTTGGTGGGCCCCACGTCAGCATCGCAGAGGATACCGGGCGTGTTCATGTCGAGCGGCTCGTGGCCGTGGACGACTCCGGCACGGTGGTCAATCCGCTGATCTTGGAGGCGCAGATTCACGGCTCGGCGGCGCACGGCCTGGGCGAGGCGCTGATTGAGCGGATGGTCTACGACGCGGACGGCTACGTCCTGACTGGCTCGCTGCTGGACTATGCGATCCCGACCGCCCACATGCTGCCGACGTTCCAGACCGGCCACTTCAGCACGCCCAGCCCGCAGCAACCGTTCGGGGCGAAAGGGGCGGGGGAGGCCGGCAACATCGGGACGCCGGCCGCCGTCGTGAACGCCGTGCTGGACGCGCTGGCGCCGCTTGGCGTGACGGCGGTCGATCACCCGCTCACCGACGAGCGTATCTGGCGGCTGATGCAGTCGCACCGCTGATCAGCGGGATCACGGAGCATGAGCCGCGGCGATCCGACGCCGGGAGACGGCCGGCTGGAGGCTGGCGCATGAATCTGCCAGCCTCCACCACAGGCCGTCACCAGCCAGGCAGCCGGCCGGGCAGCCAGTCGTCGCATGTGGCGCTCCGGGGCGATGTCCTGGTGCGCGGCCATCCGACACCGTACCATCGCCTC
>CAYUJS010000055.1:0-8990 GCA_964445105.1 uncultured bacterium
CAGACATTAGCGCAAAGCTGCCCTAATCTAACCTCTGTTGACCTGAGCGGGTGCAACAAAATCACCGACAGAGGGCTGCAACAGGTTAAAACTAGTCATCCTCATATCAATTTCCGGGACGTTAATCGCGCTGACTAAGCTCCCCCTTTCAGAAGCGACCAGCAAGCCTCTATCAATGGCACGTGCTAGCAACGGGTTTGCTTGTTAACAGGCGTAAACATTTAATTTGGCCACATACTGGAAAGTACAAGGGCCGTTTGTGAAATAGCAAGAAATATGAGGGATGAGATGGGGCCGCTTTTGAAAAACCAGGCTAAAGCGAAGAAGATGCCTTTGCCAGACTAACGGCGTGCTCTACAAGTATCTTATTTCCTCCGCTACGCTGAGTACAAGTTTGAATTGCACTCCACCTGCACACCTGCACCTAAAGCTTGACCTTTTTCCACCGCTAAGGAATCATCCTGTAAGAGAACAAATTTTACATCGGGATCGGTCTATGGAGCAACAAAGTAAAACACCAGATGATGACGGACGCTCAAAACTGCTCGATATGAAACGTTCGAGGACCCTCGTGGTTTCGGTGATCACCGGCTTGGCCATCGTCCTATTCTGCGTGTTTACCTTCGCTAGGACGCGCTTCGAGACCTACCCCACCTCGCCGAATTTAGCCTCTGTAACCTCGCCGCCTAAAAGCCTTTCTGAACAGCCCTACGATCTTGGAGAATTGGATACAGTAGACGAGAATGAGTACACGGAGGAGCCCGAAGAGAGGGGCAGCGTGGCCTTGAACGTCATTTTTATCGAAGGGGATGGCTCGCATAGCCTTCCTGCTGCATCGAACACTGCCAGCAAACCCGCAGCAGCACCGCCCCAAGACACCTCGGCGCAGCGCATGCAAGCCCAACAAGAAGACTTAGAGGCGGCCCAACAACAGATCCGGCATCTACAGCTCGCGCTTGAGGATCAGGCAAAGGAGAACCAGCAGCTCAAACTTCAAAAAGAACAGCAGTCTGCCCCCGAAATGCCCTCCGTTTCTGTACAAGAAGTGATCCAACAAAACCTGAAGTTGGAAAGAGAGCTCACAGACGTTCAAGTGCGCCTGAATCAAGTGCAACGCTACCTGAATGAGTCCGAACAGGCGCAGCGCGACCTGCGGTTCCGTAGCAAAGAGCTGGATAAAAACAACCAAGCTCTGGCGCAAGAGAAGCAGGAACTAGAGAGGAAACAGCAGCAGATTCAAGCGCAAGCAGAAGAATCGGAACAGCGCTTTCGCACGCTCAACGCTACTTTGCGAAGCCAGAAAATCGCCCTGCAAAAAATGGACCTCACACGTGTTCAGCTTTCACAAGAGCTAAGCGCAACGAAACAACAGTATGCTGAACTGCTCCGTGCTGTTGCCGCCAAACGCGCTAATCTGAATTCTAGCGATATTGCTCTTTACCAGCCCACCGACAAAAACGAGCAGATCACACACCTTGTACAGCGCGGCGACACGCTTTCCGAGATTTCTCGAGAGTACTATGGCACGCCTGTACGGTGGCAAGAAATCTACGAGGTTAACAAAGATCGCATCCCTAACATCAAAATCCTCAAAGTTGGCACCGTTTTACGCATTCCGACGCAATAACTGCCCGTTCAACTTCTGTTCAACCTCAGCCATCGCGATGATGTGGCCTCCGCGAGCGCGAATCGCGCTCAAAGCGCGGTCTACATCCCCCTTTCTTAGGTCAATTCCACGACACGCATCTGCAATAACGAACGTTTCATAACCGAGCTCCAATGCATCTAAAGCGGAAAACTTAATGCAATAATCGATGGCCAATCCAGCAAGAAAAAGTGCTGTAATGCCTTGGCTCTGGAGGTAGTCGTCGAGGCCAGTTTTCCGTTGTTTGAGATTATCGAAGAAGGTGCTATAGCTATCGACAAGCGGATCGATGCCTTTTAAAAAGGTGCGGTGGATCCGATTGACGCCCCATCCCGCGGCAAACTCTGCACCCCAGCTACCCTGCACGCAGTGCATAGGCCACAAAACCTGCCCTACTACTGCTAAACCTGTATGGTTGGCAGCAAAGCTACTGTGATCCGCCGGATGCCAGTCTTTAGTGGCTATGATTAGCTCAAAAGGCAAGGTCACTAGTTTATCGACTAACGGCACAACCTGGTGGCCTTCAGGGACTGCAAGAGCACCCCCTGTTAAAAAGTCGTTCTGTAAATCAACGACGAGAAGTGCGGCCTTCATCGCGTTTCGCTCCGTATTTGATCGCGAATGCCTTCGATAAGATTCACCTTGAGCTGGTATAATCTGCTTTCCATGCCCACGATGTATTGGTGCGGGTAAACAAAACGCTTAACACCTTCGTAAAATCCTTTGAGGTTAGTTTGTACAGCTTCTCTAATAGCGCTCAAGGGCGGGGAGTCGTATACTCGCTTGCCCTGGCGGAAAATAGGAATCAGTAGCTCCGTGGGTTTTAGATGGGCAGGCACAAGCTTCGTGCGTGTAGGATCAAAGGGGTCGACAAGTTTACAAGGCTGCGAGTAACCAAGTCCGACGTCGTAGATCACATCGGCCACATGCTCCCCATCTTCCGTAAATCGGCCGATCTGCAAAATCCCCGGATTCGAAATCTTACTCATCTGTTCTGACAACTTCAGCTTATAGCACCAAGGGCCACCTGGATCGCGAATGGCAGAAAGCTTATACACACCGCCAAGAGCAGGGTCATCTTTAGCCGTGACCAGATGGGTGCCCACCCCCCAAACAGTGATTTTAGCTCCTTGCCTTTTGAGTTCGGCGATGAGATGTTCATCGAGTTCGTTGCTCGCCACGATTTTCACCTCCGGAAAGCCTGCTTGATCGAGGAGCTTGCGAGCTTTGATGCTGAGATAGGCCAGGTCGCCAGAATCCAGTCGTATGCCTTGTAGCTCGTGACCCTGCTGACGCAGCTGTTTACCCACGCGAATGGCGCGCTTTACGCCCTCTAGCGTGTTGTAAGTATCGACAAGAAAGAGGCTATTATTAGGCATCGCTCTGGCATAGGTATCAAAGGCTGTGCTTTCATCTTCAAATGCCATTACCCAGCTATGAGAGTGGGTGCCCCTCACAGGTATACCAAAGAGCTTTCCACTTAGCACATTTGATGTGGCGTCGCACCCCCCGATATAGGCAGCTCGTGTCGCAGTCACCCCGCCATCAATGCCCTGTGCGCGGCGTAAACCAAATTCGATGACAGTGTCCTGCCCTGCCGCCACACGTATGCGTGCTGCTTTAGTAGCCACTAGAGAGGGAAAATTCATCAAGTTAAGCAAGGCCGTCTCGAGCAGCTGACAATCGATCAACGGCCCTGTGACGCGGATGAGTGGCTCAAAAGAAAACACAATTGTCCCCTCGGGTACCGCATCCACATCTATATTTAAGCGCAGGTTAAGCAAATAGGTAAGGAAATCGTCTGAAAAATAGGGCGTTTGATCCTGTGCGCGGAGCGTCCTGAGATAGTCGATATCTGTTTGTTCGAACCGAAACCGCTCGATGAAGTCCATGAGATGCTCTAAGCCGGCACTGACGGTGAATCCACCCTGAAAAGGGGCGTGCCGAAAGAAGTAGTGAAATACCGCCTCTTTCTTTTGCAGGCCCTCCTTCCAATAACCATACGCCATGGTCAGTTGGTAAAAATCCGTCAGCAGAGCCAACGATTCGCGATAGAGCTGTGGATAGTTTGACATGGCTTACCAGTTATGAGTGGCCCAAGGTTATCCCATCGGAAGTAAATTTAGCCATAACTTGTGTGCCCTCGGGTGCAATTCAAACCTATACTTCAGCGTAGCCGAGAATATAAGAGGCTTGCAGAGCGAGACGCCCCTATCGGCTCGAGGGAAAATTTATTTAACCCTTTGATGGAGAATAGAAAGCAGCTATAAACAAGAGTCTGTCCACACAAAATCTTTCCGGCAATGAACACTGTTTATCCAAGCGAGGTTGAAGAAGAGACTGTGCTGGCGATATGGCAAACCTGTGAGTCCTAAGGGCAAAGGAGGATTGGGAAAGGCGTTGGTAAATTAAAGCTACTTTCGGGGTTGTTGGCTTAGCAGCTTAAGATGGGTATAGGTTTGAATTGCACCCTGTGCCCTCTTTGAACCCGCTTTTTTTGGCGACTCACGCCAGCAGCTCAATCCCTCGCCGGACCTGTCGGATTTCAGCATGAGCTGCGGCGCTGATGCCCAGCCCTCGGGCATCTAGAAAGCGCAGGTTTAGCGCTTGGCGCACAAAGGCCAATAGCCCAGCCTCAGTCACGCCCGTGCAATCTTCCACCAATAGCTGCTGCAAGAGAGGGCATTTTTTACCCACTGCTTGTAGGCCCGCGTCTGCCAAACGCGTGTGAGAAAGATCTAAAATCTTGATTTGCTTTCCCTTTATATGGGTGATTGTTTCGTCAGACAAACCGATACACCAAGACAAATTTAATCTATATAGATCAGGCTGTCTTGCCAAAAAATAGTCGAAATTATTTTCATTCACCACGCCTAAATGGCGCAGATCCAACGAATCAAGAGCCGCAAATTCAAGGAAGCTAACAAAGATTGGCGCGCTCATCTCGGGATTCGCGCCGATATTAAGTTCATGTAAATGCGTAAAGATGGTAACTGCCTTCCGGGCCCAGGGAAGCTGTATCCAAGGGCAGCGTTGTAAAGAGAGACCCTCTATGGTCGGAGAAATTAGATCGAGCAGTTCTTCATGGCACCCCGAAGTGCCGTCGAGGTCCAGATGGCGCAGCTGCGTAGCGAGCGGTAAAAGAGTGGCTAAAAAGGGGTTTAGCGCAGCGTCTGCTCGAAGGGAAAGGCGTGTTAACAGAGGAGCAACGGCCAATAATATCTCTCTAGCGCGCTCTTGATACCCATGGATACACGCTGTCAGCTCATGCTCTGCCTCGCTACGCCATTCAATGCCCAACTCTAGCTCGTTAAGTTTGGCGAGGATCACACTCTGCAAACGCGCCATCCCGTGTTGATGGGCGTGCAGCAACATCTCCACATAATTTTCAACGGTGAGGTAACGCCCTATGAGCTCAGTACAGCGCTCCTCTAGCTCTGCGATCCTCCAATCCTGCGCCTGCTGCAACACCTGCATCATTACCTCCAGCGGCTCACGCCAGAGACTGATCATCTCACCAGTGCAAATAAATTCATCAACGAAGGCGAAGACCTGCTTAGTCACCTCTCCTGCATCGATCACCAGCGGGCTTTCCTGAGTGTGGCCCTCTCGCATAACGACGCGCAAGCGGGGACTGTGGATGCCGTACAGAAAACCGCTCGCTGCGACACTCTCTCCTGCCACCTCTATCACAACATCGAGGGGCAGCGCCGCCTGCAGCACCTGCCTGTGCAGGTAGTAAGCGCGCAGTGTTTGCTCGGCTTCAAAATCTGAAACGCGGAACGCCGCAAACTCATGGGCCACCCATGTAAGAATTTTTGACATGAGCTCTTGATTAACGGAAGTCCAGGTCTCATCTTCCGCCGCAGACACAAAAAAAGAGACCGCCGCGTAAGCCGATTGCGAGGTCAACGCGGCAACAAGCTGTTGATCGCGCGGCAGCTCGCGCAAGTAGTCAAACTCTTCTGGCATTAAGGCTGGCCAAGACACGTCTTCTCTTTTTTTTAGCACCCAAAGTGCAAGATTCGGCATTCAGAATTCAAAAGCCAGCTTTTCTTTTCACAGAGAATAATCGAGGCAGAGATTGACGATGAATTCACGACGGAGTGCTTTTTGGCTATCTCAAATTAGAAGCTTGGAGGCATAGGCGGTTTTTTCAGTAAAAAGATCGCTGATATAATACTGAAAAATCTAGAGACGGCGGAAACCTTGGAACAAGCCCCGACCTATGCGGGCGCCCCAAAGCTTTGAAAAATACTTTGCCGAGAGCAGGATAGATTAGAGAGGGCAAAGTGAGCTGACTTATGAAGACCGTCGCCTCACCACTTCCGTTTACGTGGGGCGATACCCTGGCCTTTCATCTAAAACAGTCTCTTGTGGACACAGCGCTTGGGCACCAGAAGCGTTAGCGGCTAAGCAGGTTGGTTGCATGGGCTGCTTAACGAAAGGTTGCTGCTCAATTGTGTAGAAAAAGCATCACGTCGCCATCTTGCACTATATAGTCCCGGCCTTCTGCCCGGAGTTTACCAGCATCTCGGGCTCCGGCTCGACCTTTGTGCACCACCATATCGTCATAGCTGATTACTTCGGCTCGGATAAATCCTTTCTGGATATCGCTATGGATGCGCCCGGCAGCTTCAGGAGCTTTTGTGTTGCGCTTAACGGTCCATGCGCGGGTCTCTATTTCGCCGGTTGTGAGATAGGTGACTAGATCGAGCATATGGAAGGAAGCTTTGACTAGCCTTTGTAGACCGGATTCCGCCAATCCTAATGTGTCGAGGAACTCTTTTCTCTCTTCTTTTGGCAGTTGCGAGATTTCAGCTTCGAGCTTGGCACAGATGGCAATCACCTCGTTCCCTTCGGCTTGGGCAAGAGCTCTCACCCGTGCAACGTACTCATTTTCCATAGCTGGTAGGTCCTCTTCAGAAACATTTGCCACGTACAAGCATTTTTTGGCGGTCAAGAAGGGATAGGGTTTGAGAAGCTCTTTCTCTTCGGCAACAAGCGTAAATGTCCGCACGGGTTCGTTGCGGTCGAGATGGTCTTTTATTCTCTTCAGAAGATCGAAAGTGGCCTGCAGTTCTTTTTTTCCCTTCATCTGCTTTTCGAGGCGCTGCATAGAATTTTCAATCATCTGTAGGTCGGCTAGCAGTAACTCCAGATTAATGATTTCAATATCTTGAATGGGATCAACTTTCCCAGAAACGTGTACCACATCTTCAGAGTCAAAGCAACGCACCACGTGCACAATGGCATCTGTCTCACGAATGTTGGCAAGGAACTTGTTCCCTAGCCCTTCGCCGGTGGAAGCGCCTTTGACTAGCCCTGCGATGTCCAAGAACTCCATGGCGGCAAAAATAAGGCGCTTACTATGAGAAAGCTGCGATAGCACGCCCAGGCGTGGATCCTCCAGTTCTACGATCCCCACATTAGGGTCTATCGTACAAAAAGGATAGTTAGACGCTTCCGCGCCCGCAGCCGTTAGCGCATTAAACAGGGTCGATTTGCCCACATTAGGTAATCCAACTATTCCGCATGATAATCCATTTGCCATTTCACGTTCCTTTGATAAAGTGAACATCTTGCCAATCAAACAATAAAAACACAATTATTTTAAAAGAAATTATTCTAACTTTTGGTTGACAGTCCTATAAAATAGGGTTATACTTAGGAGCGTAGAAGAGGTAAGCATCTATGGGTGAGAAAACCGAAAAAGCATCCCCCAAAAAGTTGCGAGACGCGCGAAAAAAAGGACAGGTAGCTAAGTCTCAGGATCTTCCTTCGGCGTTTACGTTCATGGTCTCCATGACTGCGACTCTGACCATGGCTAGCTGGTTTTATCACCAGCTCGCGGGTTTCACCACGGCTTCTTTCGGTCTGGTACAAAGAGGCGAACTGCTGTCGATCTTGGGCCCCATGCTATCTCAGGCTATCATGACGATTTTCCTAACCTCTATTCCTATCCTTGGACTCGTCTCTGTTGTCGGCGTAATGATCAATTTTTTCGCGATTGGCCCCATTTTTGCAATAGAAGCTTTTAAACCGGATATTAAAAAATTTAACCCCATCGACAACTTGAAAGCCAAATTCAAGATGAAGACCTTAGTCGAACTACTAAAATCGCTATTTAAGGTATTTGTAGCTGCTTGGCTGGTTTATGGGGTAACGGACAAAAGCATACCGGTATTGATTGCGAGCGTTAAAATGCCCATGATCGGCATGTTGATGATATTCAGCACGTTCATTTGGGAAGTAATCGTGCGCGTGGGTCTGTTTTTCGTTTTCGTAGCTGTATTGGACTTTGCGTACCAAAAATATAACTTCGCTAACGAAATGAAGATGGAAAAATTCGAGGTCAAGCAAGAGTACAAAAACACTGAGGGCGATCCACACATCAAAGGAAAGCGCAAGGAAATCGCACGCGAGATAGCCTACTCGGAAAGCACTGTCACAGGTACTCAAAAAGCCAAAGCTGTGGTGACCAACCCTACGCACCTGGCGATTGCCTTGGCCTATGACCGCGACGTGGATGCGGCGCCGTATATTGTAGCGATGGGAAGCGGCAACTCCGCGGAAACGATTGTTAAATTAGCTGATAAGTATAATATTCCCACTCTTCGGAATGTGCCACTGGCACACGAACTTTGGGATCGAGGGGAACTGTTTCAATACGTTCCAGAAGACACGTATGCTGTGATAGCTGAAATACTGCGCTGGGTTGCTTCTCTGGAAGATGAGCTCCCAGCAGAGATCGATATGGGGTAATTAATGGATTTCATTTTTAAAATTCTCGACGGCATCACAGCGCGACTGGGAGGCGAAAACTCTAAAGAGAACATCGGTAAATTTTCCGACGTAGCGTTAATCGTTTTACTGGTAGGTATTCTGGTCATGATGATCGTGCCGGTGCCGCCGCACATCATCGACTTTATGATCGCCGGAAACCTAACGGTCTCCATCACTCTCTTGATGGTCGCCATGTATATCCCCGGCGCTACCCACCTCTCAATTTTCCCTTCGCTTTTGCTGATCACCACCCTATATCGCTTGGGGCTGAACATCGCGAGTACCAAGCAGATTCTGCTACACGCGTACGCAGGAGACATTATCCTAGGGTTCGGTAACTTCGTCGTGGGCGGTAACTTCGTCGTCGGGGGCGTGATCTTTCTGATCATCACCCTGGTACAATTTATCGTTATCGTTAAAGGGGCCGAGCGAGTGGCAGAGGTCGCGGCTCGTTTCACTTTGGACGCCATGCCCGGCAAGCAGATGAGTATCGACGCCGACCTAAGAGCAGGGGTAATCGACCAAGACCAAGCGCGCGAAAGGCGCTTGCTCATCCAAA
>CAYUJS010000055.1:9000-12002 GCA_964445105.1 uncultured bacterium
GGCGCCATGGATGGTGCGATGAAGTTCGTGAAGGGGGATGCCATCGCGGGTATCGTCATCGTGTTGATTAACATCATCGGCGGTCTGATCATCGGAAGCCAGATGATGGGCATGTCCATGGGCGAAGCCGCCAGAACCTTCTCACTGCTGTCTATTGGAGACGGCCTGGTTTCCCAGATCCCAGCACTATTAATTTCTATTTGCGCAGGTATCGTCACCACGCGCGTGGCAAGTGAGGAGAAAGACGCAAACCTGGGACGCGAAATTTCCAGTCAGATGCTCGGCCAGCCCAAAGCAATTATGATGGCCGCCGGTGTCATGCTAGGCATGGCGCTACTGCCAGGGTTCCCTAAAGCCCCTTTCATCGTTATTTCAGCAGCACTAGCGGTGGTCGGCTACGCCCTCTACACCACAAACGTAGAGCGTGCAGGTGGCGGCGCTAGGCCCCGCGCAGGGGGTGGTGGTAGCGGCGCAACTATGAGCAGCATGAGCTCGAGCGTCGACACAAACGTAAAAGGCCACTCAGCCATCACCGGTGGCGGCGTAGACAGCTACTCGCTTACTCTGCCTGTGATTTTGGAAGCCGGCGTAGGGCTCAGCGAAGAGATCCGCAAGGCGCAGCGAGGACAAAGTTTTGTAGAGCTGATGATCCCTAAAATGCGCCAAGCGCTCTACCACGACCTTGGTGTGAGATTTCCCGGCGTACACGTGCGCACGGACGCGCCTCATCTTGAAAAAGAAGAGTATACCATCCACTTAAACGAAGTCCCTGTCATCCGCGGACGTGTTTTGGACAATTTCCTGCTTACCAATGAAGCCGAGGAGAACCTAAGGCGCTACAATCTACCGTTTACCTCTTACAAGAATTCTCTCGGACTTCCTTCTTTATGGATAGAATCCCGCTTTGAGGAGCTTTTACAGAAAGCCGGCATCAAGTACTGGAAGTCATTAGAGGTCGTTATCCTGCACCTCTCTTACTTCTTCCGCCATTATGCCAACGAATTCGTAGGCATCCAAGAGGTCAAATCCATGCTTGAGTTCATGGAAAAGACCTTCCCAGACCTGGTCAAAGAGGTCACGCGTCTTATCCCACTACAAAAGCTTACCGATATTTTTAAACGCCTGATCCAAGAACAAATCTCGGTAAAAGACCTTAGGACTATTTTAGAAGCGCTTGCCGAGTGGGCTCAGACAGAAAAAGACACCGTACTACTGAGCGAATATGTGCGCTCTTCGCTAAAGCGCTACATCAGTTATAAGTATTCTCAGGGACAATCCGTTCTTTCTGTCTACATCCTCGACCCTGAAATCGAAGATATAGTCCGCGGGGCCATCAAACAGACCTCTGCCGGCTCTTATCTAGCGCTAGACCCCGACTCGGTGCAGATGATCTTACAAGCTATGCGATCGACTATAGCCCCTCCACCACCTGGAGGGCAGCCGCCAGTCATGCTTACGGCTATCGACGTACGGCGGTTTGTACGTAAATTGATTGAGATGGAATTCCCCGACGTATCGGTGGTTTCCTACCAAGAAATTGTTCCAGACATTCGTATTCAGCCGCTGGGTAGGATACAGATTGCGTAGGAACACAACGTGGGAGGTAAGCTATGCCTTTCGATGCCATACAAGCAGGCCGTGGAGGTGACTCCAACCTCATCAAAGAATTTCAGGAGATCGGCAACGAAAAAAATATTCGCGAAGATGCTCAAATGCAAGTCAAGTCGGACGAACGTCTCGACGAAGAGCTGACCGGCCTACCCAAAAAAACGGAGGCGGGCAAACAGGCTGATAGAAACAAGCACCTTGCAGCCGTGAAAAGGAAAGAAGACCAGCCTGAGGCTAAAAAAGTCACTCGGCCGATCAGTCAGATTGCGCGCGACTTTGCTAAAAAGTATCCTCGACATAACGAAACGACCCTAGTAGCCGTACGCCGCCTCGTCAAGCAAGCGAAGTCTACTGACGATATCAAAAAATTCCTCGCAGGCGTGTATAAGGACAACCCTCTGATGCATCTTGAGGTTTTGGCCTTTATCGAAGATAGCTCTGACGAAACCACCGACATGCCGGACCATGTCAAAGAGCTGGTCAAACAGGCCAAACAAGAAATTCAAGAACAGCTCGTCGCCGAAGGCGGAGAAGCTAATTTTCCCACAGAGCCTTCCCATGATGTGGTTAAACCAGATGCCTTTAAAAACCTCTATGAAGAGGTAGCCAACCAACCCGAAGTAAATGCGCATGAAATGTTCAACAAAATTTCCCTCGCGACAAAAGGCGACCTCAGCAACTTGCGACAGGTAGCGGGTTCCTTGCTTAAACGACTCGCAGACGATATTCGCAATACTCCGGAGAATCTAAAAAATACGGAACGCGAACTGATGCAAACGCGCATCAGCGAAATGCGCGCGGTGATTGCGTTCACGCAAGTACCGCCAGTCTTTGATAAAAGCCTTAAACTGGTCGATAAACAATATGGAGCGCTCTGATGAAACGTCCCGCCCATGTAACCACAGAGCTAATTACCAAAAATTTTATGGAACTGACGGCCGATCGCTATCCATCGTCCGATAAAGTTTTACAGATGATCGCTCGTATGGGCGTAGCAGGCCCCGGAGCCTCACCCGTGCAGGAGGTCAGCGCGAAGATCATTATCTTATCGCGGTTTCGCGACGCTGTGCGGCAAGTATCCCCTACGCATATCTTTCGTAGCATTCAGCATCGCGACGACGTATTTAACGCCGTCATTGAAGCTTTAGAACAACTGGAAGACGAACTAGACCGTCTCGCCAGCGAACAAGAGTAGTTTTTCAACGAACCCAGCCGTGGAACTACATAGGAGGTGAGAGATGGTCTCTAACACTTATGAAAGCATTCTCCAAGAAGTCGGACAGGAGCTAGGCATGCAGCTTGCTCCAGACCACAATGACTCGTGCCAAATTCAGCTAGCAGAGGGGCTAAAACTCCAAATGGAGATTTATAAACGAACGGAGCAGTTCGCAATC
>CAYUJS010000056.1:0-10491 GCA_964445105.1 uncultured bacterium
GGCGCAAGCCTGAGGGCTAATTCAAAAAGACGGGCCGATGGCCTAGGAATGTAGGTAAAACCGTCCAGAAACCAGTATTTTTTTTAGCGGAGGCTGCCGCGCCGCAGAGAGCTCAGGCCTCAAACGGAATGCTACACATGAACATGCCGCGAAAGTGCACGAAAGCTCACCTTCGCTTTCCTCAGCAAAAAACTAACTAAACCGAGCGTTTAGCCAGAGGCCGAGGTGAAGACAGGTTAACTGCGATTCCTAAGCCCATGGTGCCTAATAAAGCACGTAAATTTGTCAAAGTGGGATTGCCTTTTCTAGAGAGCGTTCGATAGAGCGTTTCGCGGTTTAAGTGAGCCTCTTTTGCAAGATGCGTCATTCCACCGCTGGCCTCAGCAATATCCCTGAGCGCGACTAAAAAGACCCCCGGGTCCTCATCCTCTAAGGCTGCATTAAGATACGCAGCGGCCTCTTTTGGAGACCTTAAGCGTTCATGTAATAGTTCTTTATAATCTCTCGATTTGCTCATGACGCTACCTCTTCTTGTGAAATTTCAAATAGTTATCCCAAAAGATTTTGGCTTTTTGGATATCTTTTGTTTGAGTTTTTTTATCGCCTCCGCAAAGCAGGAGAATGATTTTCTTCCCTTCAATCCCGTAGTAGATCCTGTATCCGGGCCCAAAATTGATGCGGATTTCACAAATCCCATTTCCACCTTTAACGGGTTTACAGTCTCCCAAATTACCTTGACGAATTCGGATCAGTCTTGTCGTAACGATAGCCCGATCGGTCATCGACAAGCCACTTTCCCAATCGCTGTAGGGCAGCCTTCCCGTTTCGGTTTCATAGACGCCTATTTGGAATTCTTCCGTCATATCTCTATCGTAGCATAGAAGCTACTAAAGTGCAAGAAGCCACCCAGCACGTTGGACATACTTTCGTGCTACCGAACGAGCGTACCTGCGCGCATGCCCTAACCAGGTTCTTCTTCAATGGGCGCCTCTTCATCGCGATGTCGGCGCTTGGCGTCGGTGCTCATGCAACCGGCTCCTGAGCCGAGCAACACTAGCAGACCACCCAAGGTGGCGACGTTCTTGAAGAACAGGGCCGTCTGCAACTGCTTCAGTTCAGGGGTAGCAGCTGCCCAGAACTGGTGAAAAATCAGCGTGGTGGAAATTAAAAACAGCGCTAAAAAGGCCGCGGCTAGGCGTGTACGGTTGCCAAAAATGAAGGCTAGCCCGCCCACGATTTCCGCTAGCGCAGCAATGGCCAAAAGCACAGGCAGCATGTCGCCTATCTGCCAACCGAGGATACTGGCCATGCCGGCCGCCTTCATCGAGGCGAGGGTGCCGCTCCAGTCGAGGAATTTATCCACGCCTGCCATCAAAAAAACCACCGCCAAGCATAGCCTGCCGAGCATTATCACGAAACTCGCCATAAATTCTCTCCTCTATAATTCGCCTCTCTGTACAATACTAATGCCAAACTTAGGACAAGATGACAAACCAAATCCCATTCCGTGACTTTCATTTATTGCAGCTGCTAGAAGCTTACGACTGGCAGCGCGGACCTTTCGACGTCTACCTCGCCAACTATTTTCGTGCCAACAAGTCACTGGGGTCTAAGGACCGCCGACAGATCACTGAAACCGCCTACGGGTTAATCCGTTGGCTGGGTTTAGTCGACCATTTGATTGAGCCATCACATAGCTGGGAGCGGCGCCTCGACGAGTTTAAGAGGCTCGACCCTGCAGGTTACCGCGACAACGCGCGTATTTCGCTTGCCGACCGCCATAGCTTTCCCGAGGCTTTGTTTGCACGACTGGTGCAAGCACACGGCGAAACGCAAGCTTGTGAGATCGCCTGGGCCAGCAACGCCGAGGCACCCGTCACGGTTAGAGCCAACCGCCTCAAAATTTCACGTGATGAGCTCATGAAGCGCCTAAGGCGCTATTGTGACGTACGCGCCTGTGTCCATTCTGCAGATGGCATTGTTTTATCGAGCCGTATCCATTGTCCGACAATGGACGAATTTCGCGAAGGCCTTTTCGAAATGCAGGACGAAGGGAGCCAATTAGTCACTGAGTTAGTGGCTGCAAAACCTGGGCAACACGTGCTAGATTTTTGCGCTGGATCGGGTGGTAAATCGCTGGCTATCGCCGCACGCATGGAAAACCGCGGACAAATTCATCTCCATGATATCCGCTTCAAGGCGCTGCAAGAAGCTCAAAAGCGCATGCGACGCGCTGGCGTGCAAAACGCACAGATCGTCCTAGTAGGGGATAGCAAGCTCGAAAAAATTAAAGGTCATATGCATTGGGTGCTTGTCGATGCCCCCTGCACGGGAACCGGCACGCTGCGCCGCAATCCGGACCTCAAATGGAAGTTCAAAATCGAGCAGCTAGAGGCAGTTGTGCAAGAGCAGCGCGCCCTAGTCAGTCAAGCCATTCCTTACCTCAAGCCACGCGTCGGTCGTCTCGTCTACGCAACCTGCAGCGTGCTCGCTGAAGAAAATGAGCAACAAGTCGACTGGATCCTGGCTAACCATCCCTTGAAACTTGAGGGCGAGCCATTTCGCAGTCTACCCACCGAGCAAGGGATGGATGGCTTTTTTTCCGCAGTTTTTGGTATAGTGTAACCCTATGAATCTACGATTTATCACAGCTCTTATGTTATTGTGCGCCTCATTCTGTTATGGAACTGACCCTCGTTGGCTCGGTGCAACAGCAGATGATCAAGAAATAGTAGTCAATAATCGCATCCTTGCCAAGGTAAAGGGCAACCCCATCAGCGTCGTTGATGTGATGAAAAAGCTAGACATGGTTTTCTACCGTCAATTTCCACAATACGCGACCTCTTCACAAGCGCGTTTTCAGTTCTACTCCGTCAACTGGAAGCAGGTGCTAAGCGATCTGATCGATACTGAACTCATCCTGGCAGATGCCAAAGAGTGCAAGATCGAGATCACGCGCGGAGAGGTGCGTAAAGAACTTGAGTCACAATTTGGCCCGCAAATCATGGTAAACCTCGATAAGGTCGGCGTCACCTTCGACGAAGCTTGGGCAATGGTGCATAATGAACTGGCGATCAGACGCATGATGGCCCTGCGCGTGCAATTGAAAGCCCAGCAAAAAGTCTCGCCTAGCCTAGTGCGCAGTGCCTACGATAAATATAAAGAATCCAATCGGCGACCCGCAGAATGGACCTATCAAGTCATAACCATTCGGCACCCAGATCCGCAAAAAGGCGCAGCCACCGCGAAATCCTTGCGCGCCCTGCTACGTGAAACAACGATCGAAGAGCTGTCGCAAAGTTACAAAACGGCTAAAGCCATTGATAGCGAGGCGCAAGTAACCTTTTCTGAAGAGCTCAAGCATAACGACCAAGAAATCTCTGACGCCTACAAAGAAATCCTACAGCCTTTGAGTGCTGGAGAGTACAGTGAGCCAATCGCGCAGGAAAGTCGCGCAAATCGAGGCACTGTGCACCGTATTTTCTTCCTGAAAGAGCGTTTGGAAGGGAGAGATATCACTTTTGAAGAAGCGCAAGCCGAATTGAAGGGGCGTTTGGTAGCCCTCGCCATCCAGAGAGATACAGAGAAATACCTCTCCGGCCTCCGACGCCGCTTTGGCGTGAAAGAGGAGCAGCTTACATCTAGAACGCCTGAAGGCTTCCAACCCTTTATGCTCCGCTAATTCCATGTATCAACCCTCACAGCTCCGCGCTTATCTCGCTTCGTTGGGGATTGGCGCTAAAAAGGGGCTTTCACAAAATTTTCTGATCGACGGCAATATCGTCCGCAAAATTGTCTCAGAAGCAAAGGTACAGCTTGGTGACCTCGTTCTAGAAATTGGGCCCGGCCCCGGAGCCCTTACGGAAGCCCTTATCCAAGCCGGCGCGCAAGTCATTGCCGTAGAGAAGGATCATGTTCTAGCCAAGGCCCTGCAAGAGCGCCTGCCACTAGAAGTATTCGAAGAGGATGTGCTCGCTTTCCCTTGGCGTAAGATTCTATCCGAGCGGCTGGCGCAAGGGCAAAAAGTAAAAATTATCGCCAACCTACCCTATCACCTCACCACGCCCATTTTGACCAACTTTGCGCCCGCGCACGACCTCATCTCTTCTATGACCGTTATGGTGCAGAAAGAGGTAGCCGAACGCATCTGTGCACCCCCAGGTGGTAAAGATTACAGCTCGTTAACTGTATTTCTCAGCTACCACGCCAGGATAAGCTATGCCTTTACAGTCAGTAACCAATGCTTTTTTCCACCCCCAAAGGTGCATTCTGCAGTGATCACACTACAGCTACGCCCCTCTCCAGAAGTCTCGAACCAGCAAGCATTTTTTATCATGACGCGTACAGCGTTCGGACAGCGAAGAAAGATGCTCAGGGCCTCTCTAAGCGAATTGTATACGTCGGATAAAGTCACGCAGGCGCTACTCGCCTTGCAAAAAAATCCTCTCGCCCGGCCAGAAGAGCTCAGCCTAGAGACTTTCTTAGAGCTATTTGAGAAGTTATCAATACCTGCTGCGGCGACGCAAAAACACAACGAGACATAAGCCCACCAGCCCAAGACCGACCGTAAACCAGCGGTGCGAGCGCATCCAGGCCCAAGTCACCACAGCAAAAGAAGCTTCTACCTCATGCGCCGCTAACAGAGGCGCAGAAGCCACCAAACGGCCGCTAGACGATGTAACGCGCACTTGGCCGACCTGCTGACCCTTGGCTATCGGCAGGCGGTTATCAGCCCAAACTAGTTCGGCTTGGATAGGCTCTTCTTCAGCGGGATAGAAACGCCACACTAGCGGCTCAGCCAACGAAGTTTTCAAAGTTCGACTGGCGCCTTTTATAGCCCGTTGGTAGGGCTGCAGCCCCGCTGGTAGCAAGACCCTTTCTATCAAGGGCTGCGCAAAAGCTGCTTGAAATAGCTTAGTCGAATCTTGCCATAGGTCGCTGCGCTCCTTGCTGTGCATCAAAACCACGATCAAAGTGCGCCCCTCGTGCTCGGCCGCCGTTACGAGGTTGTTCTGCGCAGCAGCCGTATACCCCGATTTGCCACCAATTGCCTTAGCGTAAAAATAGGGCCCCTTTCTCAGCAGCCGGTTACTGTTAACCAGAGTAAGAGGTTCTCGCAAATTATTTTTTTGACAAACGTACTTTACTGTGGAAGTGATTTTCCTAAACATAGGGTTTTGGAACGCGTGCTTCGCTAGTTGAGCCATATCCCAAGCTGTAGTGTAGTGTTCCGGGTGAGTCAGCCCGTGCGGATTCGAAAAATGGCTCTCACGACAACCGATCTCTTGCATGTACTGGTTCAAATTTTGCATGAATTTGGGTATTGTACCACAGATATGTTGAGCAATCGCATTGGTGGCATCGTTTCCTGAAATTAGCATCGCTCCGTAAATGAGATCTATCAATTTCAGGCGCTCGCCTTTTTTGAGACCCATTGTTGTGCCGTCGTTTTCAAGGTAGTAAGCAGGCAATTTGTACTGAGCCTTCTTTTTCGCCTGCTCCGAGGTCATAGCCAGCGCGTCCCCGTCCACTTGGACAATGGCGTTCAGATCGGCCCCTCCGCGCTCAAGCGTATAGATGACAGTCGCTAGCTTTGTGGTACTGGCGGGGTACCCGATTTCGTGGCTGTTTTTTTCATAAAGCACTGCGCCTGTGTCAGCGTTGATCATCACCGCAGAGGTAGCCTTCACATCAAAACGCAACGGCTCGGCAAATAAGCCAGTCGAGACTAGCGTGAGAATGACGATCAACCAAGAAAACATGACAACACAGTACCATAAGGCCAGAATAGGAACAGACCATTATGGGAGATTTCGAGTAATTTGCAACCAACTTGGACAAATGCGCAGCAGCTCCCGCTAAAAAAAGAAGCCGGCTGGCTCCAGTCTTTTATCCGTAGCCAAGACTACGAATCCGTCACGAGCTAAGCCTGCTGCCAGCTCTCACTGAGCCCGTATTTTTACTTAGCTAAAATTAGATACGGGCATTTACATAAAATACCGATCTACATAAAATAGTCGAGCATAAATAGACAAAAGGATACAATATGATCTCAATCAAAAATGTCGTTTCCGATATAGTAGCGGGAGCAAGTACACAAGCGACACGTATAGCCCGTCCTCGCACCGCTCCGGCTGTGCTAGCCACGTTCTCCCTGCTGGCAGGCCTCAGCTTAGTAGCTTTCAGCGCGTTCAAAGCTTACAAACAAGAAGACGGTGACGGAAAAGAACAAGCCAAACGAACAAACATAAAAATTCTTCTCGTAGGGATTACTTTAATCTTTGTGTCGACTCTACCACCAGTCCGCCAAAAATCCTAGCCGGCTAATGCAGGTTCGCTAAGACTCCTGCCCTTCTAAACAAATCCGGTTAACATTCTTTGTTAACCGGGTTTAACCTGAAAATGAAAGCTCCTACCCAACAGCCAAACGCACCCCTTCTCTTTGCAGCCTGCACGTCCTCCTGGCGGGCCAGCTCCAATACTCCTTCCCTGCTAGAGTTCCCTAAGCTCCAATTGGCACGTTAATTGCTTCGTAGAGGCCAACAGAGAAGAGTTTTTACGGAGCTTGTCTATGAACAATCTAGCAAAACTGGAAGCGGTTTATAGAAAATATACTCAGAACCTGCCCGACTGGCTGCCCGAGGGGATTACCCGGGTAGATCTTGCTCTTTTGCAACGTCTGGATCTGTTGGATTTCGATAAAAAACCCGAGAAAGCAGACAGCGGCCTCACACGCTACTTTCAAGCCGTTGAGCAGGAAGATAAAATTACTTTAATTAACGAGCAGTACACCATCTGGATCGTGCCCGCCCAATATGAAGAGCTAGCCACCACCTACACCCTGGTGGCCCTGAATAAGCCCGGCCATGATCCAGAGCTGGAAATAGGTTTTGCCGTCTCGGGCGTTTACAACACTTCGAAAATGGTGCTCAAATTGCTAGAAAAATTCCTTGCTGATATCCAGGAAAACGAAGAGGCTTTGAAAAAATTAAATAACGGAACTGAGGCGATCTAAACGCTGGGCTTCCGCTTGACAATGGTAAATATGTTTTGGTCATCAACCCTTTTATATTCAAGGCGATCCATTATTTTTAGCACAAAATAAATGCCAAACCCACCATGCGGCCTGCTGGTATGGGCATTTTTCGGTTGGAAGGAGTTAGCTTCGGCGAGGGGGTTATAGGACCGGCCCCTATCTTTGAAAATGATACGAAATTCCGAGCCATGCGCTTCACAGGCGATAAAGACTTCGCCTGGACTACCTTGGTAGCCGTGCTCAACGATATTCACGAAGACTTCGTCCGTTGCCAGTTCCAAGCGCAATAGTTCATTTTCTTCCACACCGGCTTCTTTGGCTGAGTGTTTGACGAAGGAGAGGAGCTCATAAAGGCTATCTAGGTGGGCCGAAAAAAGTCTAGAGGCCACTTGAGGCACAAAATCACCACGCATTTAAAAGATAGTCAACCACGCTGCGCGCCACTGCCTCGCTTAAGGGGCGGGCCACCACTTCGCCGGCTACGCTAATGTCTGTCAGCTGACCGATGGAGAAGACGTTTAACTGATTACTGAGCAGGTGGTAGCCATGGTCGTAATCTACAAAGGCACTGATACAAACTGGGCCGGCGATGGGCTCTCCGCAGCCTTCCGCGAATACCTCCACCTGCACCAGGATCCACTTGCGCGATTCAATAGGAATTAAGGTATTGGTTAATCCCTGATTGCTCTCTTGACCTGGGACATCATCTCCGTCGTCGCCAGTGTTAGCAGCAACCTGGTCGTAGCGAAAGCCGGTGTTCTCGTCGCGGCATTCAACAACCTTCACCTTTAAGAGATGGCAGCCATTGCGATCCACATAGCGGAAAAGGCCCGATGATTGGATTTGGCGAATAAGAGAAGCAGTAATTTGGCCATCGGTATCGCCTTCGACGTAGGGAACCGAAATCGTGGACCCTAGCCAAGGAGCTTCGCCTTGCCCTCCTCTGTAACCGCAGGAGGTCAAGAGAAGCAGTATAAGGAGGGGCAGCGGGCTCACAGAAGGCCTTCTGGAATAGTTAAGCTGCAGTGCTTCTGTTTGAGGTAACATAGTCTACACCGGGCGCACTCCGCGACTTGGGTGTCGGGAAAGCGCTCAATGGCGCTGATGTAGTAAAGAACCGATGATTCTGGCCTGCAGGCGCGCTCGTAAAACTTGCCTGTTTCATACAAGCCGGCAGCGGAGCGCTCCCGAATGGCCATCACGACCTCTGCCGCTTCGGCCAAGCGGTCGTCGCTAGGATAATCGGCGCAAAAGTGCGCGTAGGTGAGTTCAGCCAGTTCCAAAATATCTGGGTTATTGGCTTCATAACGCGCTTGCGATTGATAGACCCCTATCACCGCCAAGTACGCATCGGGCGCCATTTCATGCTTTGGAAAGCGGCGGATAAGCCCTAAGAAAGCTTCGATGGAGCGGTGGTAGTCGTACTGCTGAGCGAGCAAGCAGCCCTTAGAAAATAGCGCCTTAGCGGCGATTTCTTGACCAGGCGCGCTGGCGATGATTTCCTCATAGATAGCGGCTGCCAGGTCATAGCCCTGCAAAAACTTCGGGAAGCGGCGCGAGCAGTAGGGTCGCCGACGCGCTCCAAGGCGGAGAGCTTCCGCGATGTCGAGCTTAAGCCGTAGAGCCCCGCCAAGAAGCTCAGGATGAGTACTTTCAAGGAAATAAAGATCTAGATAGCCGTTGGCCAAGTCATGCTCGCCCAGCCGATAAAGGCAGGCGCCAAGGTAACAGTAACACCTGGGGACAACTGCATTTTTTGGAAAATTTTCGACGATGATGCGAAACTGCCGGGCGGCTTGCGGCCAGTCGCAGCGCTCGAAGGCCTCGAGGGCGCGCTCGAAATGGGCTTCCGCCGTGACAGTGGCGCGCTCAGACACTTCGTGCACCCAGCCATCGCGGACAATGAGCGCGGCCTCTACGTTGGGTAGAATGGAGAGAAGGAGGACTGTAAAAACAGCATATAGCCTGTGCATAGATCACTTCCGGTAAAGGTAGAAGTGAGTTTAGAGCAGACGCCAGACGAATGTCAATCGCGCTGCTCATGCTTTTAGCCCTTTCACACCAGAAACGGCAGCCGGCTACCCAGCTGCCGTTTACATTTAGCGCACTTGAATATGCAAACTGCTCTCGTAAGGGTAATAATCACTGGGATCGAAGTAATCTTCGGTATAATTTTCGTAGTAGACCGGATAGCCACCACTGCTTTCATACTGCACAGGGTAACCGCCATAGCCGTAGCGGCCCGTATTGATGAAATAAGCGTTGTTTCCGTGATAATCACCGTTCCAGTCTCCATGATGATCGTGAGGGTGGCCGTCCCAGCCACCCCCGCCATGATCGGGGTGAGGCCCACCTCCGCCTCCGTGACCGTGCGGACCACCACCACCGCCACCACCGTGGCCATGATCCGCATACGATAAACTGGGAAGTCCAAAAGTCAACAAAGCAAAAGTCGCCAATCCAATGGCTCTGGAAGAAATAAGGTGTCTATAACCCATCTGAGGCCTCCTTGGGGGTGGGGCATGTATCCCATGCTCTTCCCCACACATAGGTATTAAGTCGATTTTACGTCAAATAAATTATTTAATACAGGTACAACCGCAATTCGCGGGGAGTCACAAAAATTAAAATAGTATATTTAAAAAAGTTTGAGACGTTAACCCTACATCATGCTAATAGTTAGATATTTGCGTTAAGAAACTCAATTGGGAAGCAGCTGCTTCCCAATTTGACGACAACTTATTTAGCGCATATGTCGGGCTGCCTTGAAGGGGCCACTTTAATTCTGCGAAACCTAAAAGCGCTCAAAGCACTAGGCATATACTACTTTACTTTACCCGAGAGCGCTTTAAAAAATTCGTCAGATTGCAACCTCGGCTGCTTGTCGTATCACAATTTGGTCAAAAAAAAATTTATTTGAATTTTCCGTACGCCGAGCTGCTTTCAATCCCAGCTACTACTACTTCCTAAATTCGGCTTCCAGCTCCTCTACCGTTGGTAGGTTTTCTTTTAATTCGTTGGATAAAGACTCTACCAAGGTAACTTCATACCCAGCTACGCCGATTGGCTTATTGAAATCTCGAAGGGCGTACTCTACAGTGAAATTATGTTTAGTTTGACAAAAGATCATACCTATAGTCGGTTTGTCATCCGCCTGGCGCAGATGGTCATCAACAGCGGACATATAAAAATTGAGTTGGCTAACATCTTGCGGTTCGAACTCCCTGGCTTTCAGCTCGATAACGATATATCTTCGCAATCTAAGATGGCAGAATAATAAATCTACAAAGTACTCTTTCTCGTCCACAACCAGATTCACCTGGCGCCCTACAAAGGCAAATCCTTGGCCGAGCTCCAGCAAGAATTTTTGGATGTGCCCCATGAGCCCTCGCTCAAGTTCTCTCTCTCGGAAGCCCTGCTCAAGCTCAATGAATGCAAGGTTATAGGGGTCCTTC
>CAYUJS010000057.1:0-9615 GCA_964445105.1 uncultured bacterium
ATCAAGGCTGGTTGAGATCCCGGAGCCTCCTTTGGAATATACCACAACGGATGCTAAACGCATTAGAGCTAAAGGGGAATATTCCCAGGCCGTCTTTACCAAAATTCTTAACGTTAGACCTAAGACCATACAGTCTTGGGATTCGGGCAGCCGAATGCGCAGCCACGCCGCCTTACGCCTTTTGGAAATTGTAGATCAAGGCATCTACCAGCCAAAAATTTGCCATAAGCAGCTATAAAAGTTAGATTTGTGGACCATTTTTCTGTGTCCTGACAATGGTGCAGTATAACAAGCACATGATGAAAAAAATCGTCATCTCGTGCTATCCTGCTCCCTCATAACTCCCCCACGACGGAGCCTATCATGACCCAGCTTCAGCAAGTTATAGCAGAGCTAACGCTTCACCTGCTGCACGAATACCCCGCGGACCAATGGTTAATGACCGATCCGGCCACTTACGCATTTTTCAAGGAGCGCGCCTTGAAGAAAAAGCTTTTGCAAGCCAAGTCTAATCCACCTCCACCTCTCCAAGCTATACTCACATCCCTATCAGTAGACCAACCGCTCCCAGTGGTTTCTAAAGCGCCCGCATACGCTCCCTCTCCTGCGTCTCAACCTGTTGGTGCTAGGCATAGTACCCCATCGGCGTTAAATACAGCTGCTGCCAAAACTGCGCCTCCCCTTACCAAACCACCCCTAAACAATACAGAAACACCAAAACCGCAGCCGATGCAAAGATCTTTCCAACTCAGTGGACCGCCTGCGCCGATTCTTAATACGACAGACCCCGACGCACTTAAATCTCTTCTTGCTCAGGTCGCCCCCAAGCTTGTGCTGCGCAGTGCACCAGCCTCCAAAGAAGAATTAGTGGTGCTTCCACAAGTACTTATTTTATGCCCGGCTAATACACCTGCAAGCCACCGAACCGTTCTAGAAAATCTTTGTAAAGCAATTTCCCGCACTTGGCTACCCTGCGAAGTGGTTGATCCACTCTTGCCAGCGACGCAAGAGCTGCTGGCCAGGCCCCTCAAGCTTGTCGTAGCAGAGGGAACACTAGAGAGCGACCTGCCCTTTCTCTCCATTCCCTCGATCGCGGCTCTGTTAGTCAATCCGCAAGAGAAGATCGCTCTTTGGAAAGAGCTGACGGCCCGCCTGGCGTCATGACAGACTCGTTCCCGAAATACGCCTCGGTGATCTTAGACGTCTCTATAGGTAAACCTCTCGACTACGGCATTCCTCCGCAATTGCTCGCTTCGGTCATGCGCGGCAGCCGCGTACAGGTGCCTGTGAGAGGTCATCCGCGCACTGGACACGTCTTTGCACTGAAAGATAAAGCCAATTTCCCACGCATTCAGCCTATCCTCAATGTGATCCAAAAAGAGCCCCTTCTATCGGACGATTTGTTTGAATTAGCTATCTGGATGGCGCGCTACTACTGCTGCTCGCTAGGCGATGTGTTACGCTGTATGCTGCCTAGCAGCGTCCGCGGAAAAGCAAAAGAAAAGCAGCAGCGCTATGTTATGCGTGCCAAAACACGCGCCGAGATGGCCGCCTATTGTGCGGAAATTCGCGCTAAATCTCCCCCACAAGCTGCTGTATTGGATGCGATGCTGAAAGTCAGAAAAGGCATTCTGCTCACCGAATTGCTAGAACTAAGCAACTGCACGCAAAGCCCCGTCGACACCCTAGCCAAGAAGGGGTGGCTTCTCATTGAAAATCTGCGCATCGATCGATCGCCTTTGATCAACGAGGAGTACTTCCGCACCAAAGCTAAAATCCTCACTGATGAGCAGGCAAAAAGTTTACTTTCCATCTCACAGACGCTCGACAGTGGGCTATTTGATGCGCATTTAATCCATGGCATCACAGGCAGCGGTAAAACGGAGATTTACCTCCAGGCCATCGAAAAAACCCTGGCGCTGGGCAAAAACGCCATCATCCTGGTGCCTGAAATTGCGCTCACTCCTCAGACCGTTGAACGCTTTCGCAGCCGGTTTGACGTGCCGTTAGCTGTCCTACACCATCGCCTCAGCCATGGCGAGCGCTTTGATGAATGGCATCGCATCCTGCGCGGTGAGGTACGTGTGGCAATCGGCGCCCGCTCTGCCGTGTTTTGCCCTATGCCTAACTTAGGAATCATCATCGTCGATGAAGAGCACGAATCTTCCTACAAGCAGTCGGAGAGCCATCCCTGCTACCAAGCGCGCGATCTCGCGGTTATGCGCGGCAAAATCACCCAAAGCACTGTACTCCTCGGCAGCGCGACTCCCTCGCTGGAAAGCTACCAAAACGCTCTTGCCGGCAAGTACAAACTACACCACCTCTCTTTGCGCCCTGACAATGCCTCGCTGCCAAGCATATGTATCATCGATATGAAACAAGAGCGCGGTACCTTTTCACAAAAGCTTCTGGAAGGCATTGCAGACCGCTGCGCTAAAGGAGAACAGGCGATCCTCTTTCTCAACCGCCGCGGCTACCACACAACGCTCCTTTGTCAGCATTGCCAATCATCCGTCTTCTGCAAGCATTGCGATGTCTCTCTCACTTTTCACAAAAATGACCAGATTCTACGCTGCCACCTCTGCGGGTTTACGCTGGCACCTGCCCCCACAAAGTGCCCCGCTTGTCAAAGCTGCGAGACAATGAAATTTCGCGGTATCGGCACCGAACAGGTAGAAACCGCTCTACACGCCATCTTGCCAGAAATTCGCACCGTCCGTATCGACGGCGATACAACCAAGCACAAAGGCAGCCACCAACAGCTACTGCGGGAGTTTGGGTCTGGCAAAGCCGACGTACTGGTAGGCACGCAGATGATCGCCAAGGGGCTCCACTTCCCACTGGTCACCCTAGTGGGTGTGCTCAATGCAGATGCCAGCCTGCAAATCCCCGATTTCCGCTCCTCGGAAACGGTCTTTCAACTGATCACTCAAGTAGCTGGGCGCGCTGGGCGCGGAGCTACAGCTGGCGAAGTGATTATTCAAGCGCTTAATCCCGATAACCGCACCATCCAGCTGGCGTCCATGCATGATTATAAAACGTTTTTTAATGAAGAGCTCGCCACGCGCCAATTATTCTCTTACCCTCCCTTCCAACAAATGGCCAAGATACTTTTCTCAGGAGCTAACGAAAGGCTTGTACACGAAGCAGCGCTCGCCTTCCGCGACCGGTTGATTGAGCATCTTCCACCGGATTGTCAGTTACATCCGGTCCTGCCCGCCGGCTACCCAAAAATTAAGGATGCCTACCGTTTTCAGTTCCTCATAAGAGCGCAAAAATCATCTTCCATTACTTCGGGATTGGAAAACGCCTTAAAAAAATCTAACATACCCTCTTCGATAAAATATTTGATCGATATCAACCCTTTCTCGACTTTTTAAAGCGTTCATTTTTCCCCACTTTACAAAATCAAATGCATAAGTTACGGTAGGCCTTCCACCTAAAAGACAAACACCCTTTGATTCTCACGAGGAGAAACATAATGAAACAGAAGATTTTGCAAAATTGGCTAAGACTAGGCTGTGTGGGGTGCTTTTTGGCTCTCGGCACATCAGCCCATGCATTTCCAAGTGCCAGTGTCAAGGCGTCCGGTGTTGGTGGCGCATGTGTTGCTAGCCCCACCGATTCGCTAGCTCAAATTTATAACCCCGCCGCCACAGCAAGCGTTTGTCAACGCTTTGACGTAGGCACTACAGGACAGTACTGGGAACGCGATTTCGTGCAAAGCACCCCATTCAAAGCGAAGCGTCAGTGGGCTATGTGGCCCGAAGCAGGCGTAACAACTTGGTTCAACGATAACGTTGCTTTAGGCTTTACGATCAGCACTTGGGACTTTTTGAAAACAGACAGCCAAAGCGCTATTACTGGCTTAGGCACAAAACCCGCTCGTTGGGACTACTGGACAGAGACTGTAAGAGCCTCTATTGGGTGGAGATTCAACTCCTGCCATGCTCTCGGAATCAGCTTAGATTATTACCAGTCTAGATTGCTAGTTAGAGGCCTAGAAACCCTAGTAAGCCCTGCTGTCGATCAACGTTCTGATTACTCCAGCGGCGTAGGCTTTACCGTCGGTTACCTTTGGAAAGTGTTGCCAAACTTCTCGGTGGGTGCCTCCTACAGCCCTAAAGTCTCTATGAAACGGTTTGACCGCTACGCAGATCTTCTTGCCACTGATCGAATTGATCTACCAGCTATCTATCGTCTAGGTACCGTTTTACAGCCTTGGGACTGGTTGCCCATTAACTGGATTACTGATTTAGAATTTAAGCAATATGACAGCGTCCACAGCATGAGCAACATATTCAACGCGACTGCTTTTGGCGCCACGGATGGTCCAGGCTGGGCTTGGCGCAATCAGTGGATTGTTAAGACAGGTTTTGAATATAACGTCTGTGACTGGTTCACAGCGCGAGCCGGCTATCGCTACGAAAGCCCTCTATTCAAGAGCAACAGATTTGAAAGCTACCTAAACGCGCTCATGCTACGAACTGTTCAGCACTACGCAACAGTCGGTCTCACCTGGGAAGTTTGCTCAGGAAGTGAACTATCTGCTTTCGGTGAATATGGCTTCCACCAAAAAGTGAACGGCCAATCCCCCGCAGGGATCGCTGGCGTCTTAACGGGAACCGCAACGAGATTTAAAGAGAAAAATTTCGCCTTCGGTCTTTCCTACGGACAACACTTTTAGGTAACGCTATTAGGGGCCGGCTTCACTTGAAGCCGGCCCTTTTTGATTCAAGTATTCGATCCACCAAATTCTCACAGCTCGTCTTGACCTGTGCCAAAAACAGCGTCAGAAATCCCAAGCTGTCAGTTCCCGCCAAGAAAAAGGACCGCCCGGCTCGGCAACAATCATCAGCCTCATTTTGTTCCTCACCCTTAGTCGAGACTGCGAATTCGTTGCAAACCAAGCCTGCTGTCAGCCCTTGCTGGGCCCGTTTCTTTTTTTAGCGGGAGCTGCTGCATAGTTTGCGTTTTCGTGGACAAATACCCCCTAAATGGCTACTATTTTTGTTTAACCCGAAAGACTCAAATTCAGAGAAACTTAAATGACGCGCAAGCCAGAATATCGTTCTCACGAAGAGTTCCAAAATCGCCTACACAAGTCAGCTGAGCTGCGCGCAATGGGGATTGAGCCCTATCCTGCTAAGTACAACCCGACCGATCACGCCCTTGCCCTGGAAAAACAGTACGAAGCTCAAGCCCTCGGCGATAGTGAAGCAGCAGAGCGCGGTGAGACCCCGGAAGTCACGCTAGCTGGGCGACTAGTTTTATTTCGTGCTATGGGGAAAAATGCTTTTGGTCATCTGCAAGATAGTGCGGGCAGGATGCAGGTTATGTTTAACCGCGACAAAACCGCACTCGCCGGACTTGTAGCAGATCCCGACAAACCAGAGACACTTACAGCGCTGAAAGTGATAGAAAAAAAGCTAGACCTAGGCGACATCATCGGCGTGCGCGGGCATCTTTTCCGCACGCATAAAGGCGAGCTCACCGTTTACGTGAAAGAGGTAACTCTACTGAGTAAAACTCTTCTACCTTTAGCCGATAAACATGCCGGCCTAGCGGACAAAGAGCTGCGCTACCGCAAGCGTTGGTTAGATCTCATCACCAATTCGGACGTACGCCAGACGTTTCGCCTTCGTAGCCGTATCGTGCGCTTAATCCGAGATTATTTTGAATCGCTGCACTTTCTCGAAGTGGAAACGCCTGTGCTGCAGAGTATCTACGGAGGTGCAGAGGCGCGCCCATTCACAACAAAACTCAATGCGCTCGACCAAGAGATGTTTCTGCGTGTCTCTCTTGAGATACCTCTCAAAAAATTGATCGTAGGCGGCATGGAACGAGTTTTCGAGCTCGGCAAAGCTTTTCGAAACGAAGGCATGGACCGCACGCACAACCCAGAATTCACGATGTTAGAGGCCTACGCGTCCTACTGGGACTACAAAGACATGATGGCCTGCGTGGAAAATCTTTACGAGCTCCTGGCGCAAACGCTGTTTGGCACTACCAAAATTCCCGCTTTGTTACCAGGAAGCAGCGAGCCTATCGAAATTGACGTTAAGGCCCCTTGGAAACGTCTTTCGATGAAAGAAAGCCTCCGAGAGTATGCGCAGCTAGACATCGATGAGATGTCCGATGAGCAAATGCGTCAATACCTCATCGCCAGCGGCCATATCGATCCTAAAAAAATAGCCAGCCTATCTCGTGGGCTTTTGATCGGTGCCTTGTTTGAAGTCGGGGTAGAGCCGTATTTAATCCAGCCTCATCACATCATCGACCACCCTATCGAGACGACCCCTCTGTGTAAGCTCCATCGCGATCCAGAGAAGCGCCAGCAAGGCTTAATTGAGCGCTTCGAAAGTTTCATCCTCTGCCAAGAGATGTGCAACTCTTACTCTGAATTGAACGATCCAGAACTGCAAAGATCCCTGCTCGAAAAGCAAGCAGACCGCCGCGAAGCAGGTGACGAAGAGGCTAGCCCGCTAGACGAAGAATTCATTGAAGCTGTCTGTCAAGGCATGCCCCCGACAGGCGGTGTAGGATTCGGAGTGGACCGCTTGGTGATGCTTTTCACCCAGGCAGCCTCTATCCGCGACGTGCTCTATTTCCCCTGGATGAAACCAGCGGAATAAGGCTCAGTTAGTGCTTGGTACATGTCCATCACCATCTTTTGAATAACCGCTGCTCTAAAAACGCGCCTAGAACGCTTATCTAGTGCTGCCAGGCCGCCTAGCCCATCCCAATCGATTTCAGCCCCGAATGAAGCGAAGATCGGCGCGCGATGCGCGTGCCGATCTTCGCCCAGCTCCTTGCCAATACTGCGCGGAGGGGGTAAAAGATGAAACGTATGCAACGCCAATGGATAAAAATGTGTGGGCTTACCCGCCTGTTTTGCCAATAAAGCAAACAGCTCGATTGCCTGGGGATCGAACGGCGAAATCTCCACCAATCCTTGGGCATTGGGGCGGTCGCGCCCGCCGCTGGGGGCCACATAAATACACCGCCCTCCCTTAGCTAGTAGCTCGCCCAAAGTCGCCATCGCCCTGCGGTTATGCAACAGCTTTTGCTCTTTTTGCTCTGGAGGATGGTCTATGTGACGCTTAGAATGGATACAAAGAAGGTTGCGGCCCCGACTAAAGGGCACAGCTAACGGGTCGCGTGTGACACGGTCACCCGCCACAAAAATTATCTCCTCCGCAAAATGGGGATGCGTTTTTTCTAGCAGTAGGCTGATAAGCTGGGGGTCTGGCTCAGTCTGGTGGTTGGCCAGTAGGATCACATTTTCACCCGCTTTCAGCTGCTGCTCCATCATCCGCACGTTTTCTTCACCCAGCGCTTTCGATTGAGCTAGGTCAACCAGTGGGCGCATGAGAGAGAGGCCTAACGCATAGTAATCGATCGGTTCCCGCTCCTTCGCATGATAAACCGGGAAGGTGCTGGGCGCGCGCAGTTCTGCCTCGACACACCGCACGAACTCCAGCAGCAGTGGCTCCAGCTCGGCTTCTGTCTGGCCTCCTTCCGCGGCTGCTTGTAAATAGCCAACAAAAAAGTGACGCAAATTCTCCGCTATCTCTGACGGTAGCCCCAGGAGCTGTTGCAGTACGACCGATATCAAGTCTAGCTAGACCTCAATCAACTGATCGTTAATGCTACTAAAAAACAGATACTGGTTTAGGTGTAAGTTATCATCCACCTGAAATTCCAAACGCGCATTCAAGCCCTCTGCCATCTTCACCAGATAGGAGCGATCTACCTGGCGCATGTACTGGCCCAGATCGGGGTGCACTGTTAGCTTGATAGCAAATTGCTGCGAGCATTTGATTAACTTCTTCAGCTGACGCTCAATTTCGATCGTCATCGTCTCGTGAGACTTGATCAAGCCATTGCCCGAGCAATAGGGGCAGCTGGTAAAGATGGTCTGAGTCAGAGAACCACGGTGCCGCTGTCTAGTCATCTCCACCAAGCCGAAATCGCTCATCCCAAGAATAGTGCACTTAGCCGAATCCTCTTTCATCTGCTCACGCAGCCGTTCTAACACGCGCCGCTGGTTCTTGCGCAAGCGCATATCGATAAAATCGCAAATGATCAAGCCACCTACATTGCGTAAACGCAACTGTCGCGCTATTTCTTCGGCCGCCTCGAGGTTAATGCGCACCAAGGACTCTTCAACATCTGCGTCCACACCGGTGCTACGACCCGAGTTTACATCCACAGTATGCATCGCTTCCGTGCGGTCAAAAAAGAGGTAGCCGCCACTGGGCAACCAGATCTTACGCCGCAATGCCTTATCGATCTCGCGCTCTACGTTGAAACGCTCATACATCGGCACTTTATCGCGGTAAAATTCCACGCGCGGCTGATGCTCGCCCTGGTACTTACTCGCCAAACGCTTACATGTCTGATAAGTAGGATAATCATCTACCAAGATACGCTCAAATTTTTTATCGATCGCAGTCACTACTGCGCGCTTGATTAGGTCCGATTCTGCATAGAGCAAAGCGGGCTCAGAGGTTTTTTGGAAATTTTCTACAATGCCTTGCCAAGTTTCCAGAAGTTCATGAGCCTCCTGAATGAGGACATCAGGTAAGACCTCTTCACTGGCCGTACGACAGATCAGCCCCATGTCCTGCGGCATCTCAAAGGCACGGATAATCTTTTTCAGTCGCTCTCTTGCGTTGCGATCTTCGATCTTTCGCGACACGCCGCGGTGGGGCGAATTCGGCAGCAAGACTAAATAACGCCCTGCAATCGACACATTCGAGGTAAGACGCGCGCCCTTCGAGCCAATTGGCTCTTTCACCACCTGCACCAGCACCGGCTGGTCAGCCTTCAACACCTGCTCGATGTCCGTCGGCTGCACTTTGTTGGAAGTGGTGTCTTTATCCTCGTCCATGTCAAAGTCCATGTCGAAGATCTGCTCAAATTTCTTGCGATTCTCCACAATATCTGAAATGTGAATGAATCCGTTCTCGCCACCTTCGTTAATGTCGATGAAAGCCGATTGAATATTGTGCAGGATGTTGGTCACTCGGCCGCGATAGATATTGCCGGCTAGCTGCCGCTCTTTTTTACGCTCTACGATGAGATCGTATAGCAGTCCGTTCCGTAAATGTGCATAGCGTCGCTCTTTTGACTCTATGTTGAGTAAAATTTCATCCATGAAAAGCTCCAGCGGAAGGCCGAAAAGCGCGCGAGAAAATACGGTTCACTATCGAGTGAGACCAGCGTTGATGCAGATCTGAAGTCGTTTCTCTAGTTAGAAAAACGGAAAAATTTCAAACTCTCGGCACGGCAAAACACCTCAAGACCTTCCTGCCCTATTTAAGTTGTGTTTACCGATTTCGTTTTTAAAGCCCGATGGTAGCGCAGCAAAGTAGATGTTAGCAAGCAAGAAAGCACCCCTTAATTGTAAGCTCACACACGCCTGACTTTAAATCGCTGAGGCCCTGAGGCTACAGGCAGCAACGCCCTACGCGCACAAAATGCGCGCTAGGCTTTCATCCCTACAGATTTGCGGGTTCAGCTGCGCAATTTGCTCACAAAATGGCCCTAGAGTGTTAGGCTCTTTTTGGGCCAGGGCGCTCGAGGATTTTAGACACCGCTCGGTGAATT
>CAYUJS010000058.1:0-9469 GCA_964445105.1 uncultured bacterium
CAGGGGGTAGATAATATTATGAAATAGGCAAGGCGGCGGCGGGTCTTTTTGGGCGACCGCAAGATGGGTCTTTTTGGGTGGCCGCCAAATGGTACCTTTTCATCGGTCGTTGACAGGCTGCTATTGTGTGGCTTTTTATAAAAAGGGCACAATATGATCCAAGCTTCGGAAGAACAAATAAAAACGACAGCATTAGACCATCACGGCCTGATTGCCGCGGCCTTCAGGCGGGCCTCTGGGGTGTCTTTGTGAGCGAGCAGTTTATCGCTTATTTGGTAAAGTTTGTCGAGAGAGCTTTTGGTAAAGCCAAAGTCTACCAGCTCGCCCAGCCCACTGTGATTGTAGAGCCAGTCATAGGTAGCCCTCTCGCTGTCTGGGCAGACAGCGAGAGGGCTATAATGGGGCTACAGCGGTGTCTGTTTTTGATAGCCCTAGCTCCTGAAATTCCTTCGAAAGCTGGAGCTGCCGAGCCATTTGTAGCATGAGGTGTTCTGCACCCACGGATCTGGATTCTGACTGCCCGATACAGGCGCACCTTAAGTCGGGATCGTTGTTTGCAGGGCCTTGGGCGAGATCTTTAGGATCAGACAGACGATGAATGAGCTGAAACGCAAAGGTTTGTGCCAGGATCTCAATGCACTGTGCAAGGGGTTCATGCTCGCCCTCGGGCAGGTCGGGTTCAGCGCCCATGCATTTGAGCATTTTGGAGGAGTGCCGTACCGTTTGCTCTTAGATAGTCTTAACGTTTATTTCCCGAGCGATCGAAAGCTGGTGGTAGGAAGTCGAGCAAAAGAGCTAGTTCTTCATTTACCGTTATTTGCGGCGTATCAGTGACCAGATGCATCCCCATAGGAAATAACGCCCGCAAATATCGCGGTAAGTCCTGATGAATGCACAAGTTCATAGCATCTCTCACCTCTTCTGAGTCGACGAAAGGACGGCCTTGCATGAACTCAACGGTCTTGAATTTATTAAACTTAGCTTCCAAACTGAAAAATTTCATCATATCTTCATCTGCAGGGGTAAAGGGCCAGTTATCGCAATGAGTACGCTGCGCACGAGTCATTTTGCCGTAGGCTCTTAAAAATATGTCCCTTCCGGCTTCAAACATTTTATCTCGCAAATCCATGCTGGTGGTAACGTCAGCACTGTAATAAGTAAACAACACAGAAAGTAAGCTCATAGTATCTAACATGGTCTCGCTGAAAGAGATGTTATTTTTGAGATAAGTTTTATAGCCTAGAATCCGTGCTTTTTCCTCTTCAAAAACTACTATCTCTTCTTCAGAACAAGCCCCTTGTCTTGCAATAATCATGAGATTATCCACATCGAGCGGGCTACGGCAAATAGTGACGGCAGGCTCAGTCTTCGCTATCCCATGGAAACGTATATGCGAGCAGTGAGCTTTGTCAGTAGCGACCATCTCTCTTAGCAGTACGCTTAGCTCGAACTCAAACTCACTGGTAGTTGTAAATCTGGCCTGGCTGACTCGTACGATGCGCAGGTGCGCTAGAGCTGCCTGGTATTCGTCGGTTCCATTTGCCGCTGGAGCTGTCACCCCCTGCTCTTCTGGGTTTGGAGGCGTAGAATGGCCGAGCAGCGAAGAGCCAAGTGAACTACTGACACTTATCAAAGAATCCATAATCATGCCCCTTAGAGACTGGTTTCGGTAACTCTTAATCTATGTGGACTAACACGCCCTATCCAAATTTATATGCCTAACAAAAAATAGATTAAAGACGAATTTTATTTGGCGCTAGCGTAAGACTTAAGCCTTTCAAACGCCAGGTAAAGCACGGGTGTGACGTAAAGGGTCAAGGCTTGTGAGAAAAGAAGGCCGCCGACAATGACAAGGCCTAATCCTGCTCTTGTTCCTGAGGATTCTCCGATGCCGATGGCGATGGGCAGGGCGCCCATGATAGCGGCTAGGGTGGTCATCATGATGGGACGGAACCGAGTGAGGCATCCTTCGTAAATGGCTTCTTCTGAAGATAGGCCGCGTTTTTGGGCTTCAAGGGCGTAGTCGATGATCATGATACCGTTCTTTTTGACGATACCCACGAGGAGTAAGAAGCCAACGGCGCTGAAGATCGAGATGGGCTCGTTGAATAGATAGAGGGTCAATATCCCTCCTAGGCCTGCGAAGGGGAGTGAGGAGAGAATGGTTAGGGGATGGATGAAGCTTTCATAGAGAATACCCAGCACGACATACATAACTAGGGCCGCTGCGATTAGCAGAAAGAGGGTGTCGCGGATGGCTGTAGCGGTGATTTGGGTAGAGGCGTCAAACACCCCAGAGACATTGTCTGGCAGGATTTTGGCGGATAATTGTTCTACTTTCGCTAGGCCTTGCTCTGCACTTAGATTTGGCGCTAGAGAAAAGCGAATAGTAGAGGAGGGGAGCTGCTCATGGTGCATAAGTGCGGGGGAGCCCAACTTTTCCGACCAAGTGGCGATCGCTTTTAGGGGCACTAAACTTCCGTCAGCTGCGGTTAAGGAAAGCTTTCCTAATGCGTCTGGATGGCTTTTGTAGGCTTGCTGTAACTCCATGTAGATGCGTTCTTGCGTGGCGTTCTTTTGCAGAAAGCCTACGTAGCCTTGGCCATAGGCTTGCTGGAGCAAGGATTGGATGTTTTGACGTGCAAAGCCTAGTTTATGTGCGTAGTCTTCATTGACTTCGACGAGTAGTTTTGGGGCGTCATTGCTTTGCTTGCCTTGGACGAAAGCAAAGTCCGGGCTTGCTTGCATGGCTTGTAAGAGCTCTTGGGAGGCTTTTTCTACTTCGGGGAAGTCCGAGCCTTTGACTACATAGCTGAACTGCCCACCTTGCCCAAAATCCATGTCGATATTGATGAGCTGGAACCCTTGCATAAAGGCGAGGATTCCGGGGACTTGGTTCAGCTGCTGTTGTAGATCGGCCAAAATGACAGCTTGGGGGGGTCGTACAGCTTGGGGGTGTAACTTAATCACGAGGAAGAAGTTGCCCTGCCAAAAAACGCTCAAAAAGCTATCTACATGCGGATTGGCTTGCACAAGCGTTTCGAGTTTGTGCTGGTATTGGTCTGCCTCTGTTTGTCCGGTTCCTGCAGGTAGCTGCACAAAAGCGAACATAAAGCCGCGATCTTCAGGTGGGATCAAATTCACTGGTAGGGTCGTGAAAAGCGGAATGGTGACGGCTACGCAGACTGCGGTACCTAGCAGGATCGCTTTGGGGCGCGCCATGCCTTGTTTGAGTGTGCGGCCGTAAGCGTCAATTGCGCGTTGGTAGATTGAGGAAACATACGTTTGTAGACGAGTGGGAGCAGCGATTTTCGGTAAAAATCTGCTGCACAATAGTGGTGTCAGCGTGAGCGAGACGAAGCCTGACACTAGGATGGCGACGGCTAAGGTAATACTGAACTCGCGAAACAGCCGACCGTTGATCCCTGGCATAAACAAGATGGGCACAAATACGGCGACCAAAGAGAGGGTCATGGAAACGATGGTGAAGCAAATCTGCCTGGAGCCCAGCAGACTGGCTTGCATATTTGTTTCACCTTTTTCCTGGTAGCGCACGATGTTCTCAAGCACAACGATTGCGTCATCGACGACGAAGCCGACGCATAGCGTAAGAGCGAGCAGTGAGAGCAGATCTAAGCTAAAGTTGAGCAGATACATCGCGGCAAAAGTGCCGATGAGCGAGAGCGGCAATGCCACGCTAGGAATGAGTGCTTCAGACCAGCGGCCAAGACTAAGATAGATGACCAGCACGACCAAGACTAAAGCAAGTAGGAGGGACCATTCGACTTCGTGTAAAGAGTCTTGGATCCAAATAGCTTTGTCAAACCAAAGCTGGAGGTGCATGGAGGGGGGGAGATCTTTTTGGATGTCGGCCAGTGTTTTCTGAATTGCTTGCGAGATGGCCACTGTGTTGCCCTCGCTGCTTTTTTGTATGCCTAGGCTTAGCGCCTGCGTGATCCGCTCCGGAGTAACGAAGTGGAATTCTGGGTTGCTCGATTTATCGGACACTTCGGCGATATCTTTGAGGTGTACATCGTTGCTACCGCTAATCTCTAGGTTTTCAAGGTCGATGGCTTGGTTAAGTGCCCCTGAGAGTTCGATAGCGAGGGATTTGGTGCCAGTTTCGATGGTCCCAAGCGGCAGCTCTTGGGTGTGCTGGCGAATAGTGTCCATGACTTGGTTAAAGCCAATGTGTCTGGCAGCCATGAGCTCTGGATTGAGGCGTACCCAGATCGATTTTGGGCTGCCGAATACCATGACTTGAGAGACGCCTTCGACCCGGCTAAGGCGCGGTAGGATATGTTTTTCGGCGTAGTTGCGCATCGTGCCCACATCCGTACTTTCGGAGGAGAGGACCATGTACATGATGGGCTCTTGGCTGCCTTCGGTACGCTGATAGCTGGGCCGAGGGTCTACTTCGAGAGGCAGGAGGGGCTGAGCACGACCGAGGGCGGACTGTACTTCGCGCTCTGCCTGATCCATATCTTTGTTTAGATCGAAGGACAGAGAGATGGTGGTATATCCAGGCTTACTTTCCGACGTGATTGTCTGGATACCCTTGATATGAGTCAGTTCGCGCTCTAGGGGTACAGTGACCTGATTGAGTACGACTTCAGGGCTGGCACCTGTGTAGCCTGCCATGACCTGGATGTGAGGCTTTTGAATGGAGGGCAAATCGCTGACAGGCAGCTGAAAAAACGCTGCTATTCCCGTGATGAGGATGGTCAACATCACGAGTGTGGTCATAACCGGGCGTTGGATGAAGGGGGCCGAAAGATTCACTATTGCGCTTCCACTTTGGCACCGGGATAAAGGCGGAGGTGCCCTTCTGTGATGACGCGCTCTGAGGCATTGAGCCCGTCGGTGATGATGATTTTGTCGTCTTTGGTGTTACCAACTGTTAAGGGGCGGATGGCTACTGTTGAATCGGGCTGCATGACAAACACGTAAGGGCCTTGTTGGTTGTATTTGACGGCCTTTTGGGGAATGAGGATAGCGTTAGGCATGGTAGAGACGGGCACGCGTACACGTACAGATTGACCTGGACGCAGGTATAGAAAAGGGTTTGGCACTTTGGCGCGTACTAGCAGCAGGCCGGTCGTCTGATCAAATTGATTGTCGAGGAAGGTGATGACACCGCGCATTGGCTTGCAGTGTGAGCAAAGCGATTGAACTTCTACCTCTTTTTGGTCGTTCAAAAGCGTTGCGAATTCTTTCTCGGTGATGGTAAATTCGAGCAGTAGCGGATCCATCTGAGAAATAGTCGCTAAAGGTAGCGCTTGATGGGGAGAGACTGGTAGCTTGTAATGGACATCTAGTTTGCCGATGCGGCCTGCCAAAGGTGCGCTGACCGTACATTTCTCCAAGTCTCCTTGGACAGTTTTGAGTTTGGCTTGATCGGCATCGACAGCAGCTTGTGCTTTGGCTTCTTGTGTTTCGAGGTCGTCCCATTCGGCTTGCGCGATCAGGCTTTTATCGGCCAGTGCTCGGCAGCGCGCTAGTTTTTTCTGGATGCAGGCAAGAGTGGCGCGGTTAGTGGCCATCTGGGCTTGATGCTCATCGAATCTGACTTGGTAGGAGCTAGATCCTATTTTGAACAGTGGGGTGTCTTTTTCTACCCATTCGCCCTCTTCAACGAGAATTTCTGAGATTTTTCCAGACACGCTGGGACGGATCTCCGCGTAGACAGAGGGGCGAAGTTTACCGACAGATTCAACGTAGACCGAGATGTCTTCCACGGTTGGCAAGGCGGCCACGACGGGTACGCTGGGCGCTCCTTGGATGGCTGTGTCCTGTTTTGAGCCGCAGCCAATGAGTAGGAGGGTGGCTAAAGATAGTACTATCAGGGTTAGTCTGCGCATGGAGCCATCACGTAAGGGGGTAAGGTGCCGGTAGCATAGGCGAGGTTCGCTATGGAGACGTAGACACGCGTCTCCGTTTCACTGAGGCGCAGGCGAGCGACAGCAAGCTGCCTTAGCGCATTGGAAACTTCTGCGATGCCGATGTGACCGGACTGATATTTACTGAGAACGCCCTCGTAGGCAAGGAGAGCATTTTCTAAATTTTCTTTGGCAAATAGGGACATCTCTTGAGCGGCTTTTAAAGAGCGGCTGTGCGTCAGCACTTCTAGGGCGATGTTCAGTTCCAAATCCGCAAGTTCCAGCGAAGAGATACGCATGTCAGCTATTGCTTGGCGGTTTTTGTAAATTTTGTCAAAGCCATCAAACAGTGGTATCTCGAGTTTAATAGCCACGTCGTAATGCGCGGCTTGGGAGGGCTTTGATAGATAGTGCTCAGCCCCGCCGCGGCTAGCTACGGAAAGTTTTGGCCAGAAGGCGGCATTGCTTCGGTCTACGATAGCCTTTGACTCGAGCAACTTTGCGCGCTTGGCCATGAGGTCTGTGCGGCGTTCTTTTGCGCAGCACAAAAGAGCGGAAAGGCAGTCAGCCTCGGGCGGAGGCACATTCTCAAGGCGCGCCAGCTCGATGCAGGTACCGGCTTCCAGGCCCATTCTAGTAGCGAGTTTGCCCCTTTGGATATCCAATACAGAGCGTTTTTGGGCGACATCCATTTGCATCTGCGCGAAGGTTGCGCGGCTGGTATATACGTCAGTGATGGCGCGCAGCCCCACGCGATTGAGCTCTGAGGCGGTATAGAGCATCTTTTCAGCATCTTCGAGCGATGTGAGAGATGCGTCCAGGCTAGCTTGTGCGTGTAGGGTAGAGTAGGCTTCCTCGATGACGCGGATCATAACCTGCTGCAAGGACCAGTCGCTATACCAACAGGCAGCAGACAGAGCCATTTTTGCTGATCTTACAGAAGAGGCTGTCTGGCCAAAATCAAAGAGAATCATCGACAGAACGAGATCTGCTTGCAGACGAGAAAATTCGCGATTAGGACCGTTAATAAACTCAAAATCGCGCCCGTGAGCAGCGCTGGAGACGAGGTCCAATCTTGGGTAGTAGGCAGCTTCGGCTGAGCCGAGCGCGGCGGCGGCTCTGCGCGCTCTCCACCAGCTCTGCGCGGTGCTGGGATTATTGGCCAAAGCGATGTCGACCACTTCAGAAAGAGTCAGCGGGTGACAAAGGTCAACTTCTGCGCGCACCTCAAAAGGGCATGCGTTGTTCTCCGAAGCATCCACCGTCAGGCTAGCAATGGAGAGGAGCAAGGATAGAGCGATCTGTTTAGTAACCATGGGGAATATCGTAACATAGAGGGGGAATTTTTTGAACCCAAAAACGATAGTCGGCCGTTTAACTCGCGCGTAAGGCGCTAAAAATAAGAGGGAACTGAGGACCTGGCGTTATTTTTTCGTGTAACCATTCGAGCTGGTCAGCGCTTTAGCCTAGTTTTGCTTTGATGAGTTCCAGCAGCTTAAGTGTGTCGTGCGTGAAGCGCTGGATGCCATCGGAAAGCTTATCAGTCGCCATGGCGTTTTCCCTCATGAGGAACCTAAACAGACTCTCATTGAGTTCGATCCTGTCAAGAGGTTGCTTCTTAGCATTCTCGGGGTCCAGTTTGCGAGTGAGCGGACTTGACGAGCTGCTTAGCTCTTTAAGAAGTTTAGGGGCAATGGTGAGAAGATCGCATCCGGCCAGTTCCGTGATTTGGCCAAGATTGCGGAAGCTGGCGCCCATTACTTGGGTTTTGTAGCCAAATTTTTTAAAGTAGTTGTAGATCTCTGTGACGGATTTTACGCCTGGGTCTTCAGCGGGTGTATAGGAGGTAGCCTTGTTGTTTTGGAGGTACCAATCTAAGATACGGCCCACGAAAGGCGAGATGAGGGTGGCGTTGGCCTCGGCACAAATGATGGCCTGGGGCAGGGAAAAGAGCAAGGTCATGTTGCAGTGAATCCCTTCTTCCTCGAGCTGGCGCGCGGCGAGAGCTCCTTCCCAAGTGGAGGCCAGCTTAATGAGTACGCGCTCGCGCGGAACACCCAGTTCTTTGTACATCTGTATAAAGGTATGGGCTTTGTTGATGCTGCCTTGTGTGTCGAAAGAGAGGCGCGCGTCGACTTCTGTGCTTACACGTCCGGGGACGATTTCGAGAATTTTGCTGCCAAAGTTGATGAGTAATCGGTCTAGCACTAATTCAGCCGTTTCTTCGATCGATTGTTTCCCAGGCTGTTTCCCGTAATTGATGGCGTTATCCATCAAGTAGGCGTACTGTGGCTTTTGGATGGCTTCGAGAATCAGAGAAGGATTTGTGGTGGCATCTTGAGGCTTAAATTCGGCGATCGCGTCGATATCCCCTGTGTCTGAGACGACTGTGGTCATTTCTTTGAGCTGGTCAAGTTGGCTGGCGGTCATTTCACATACTCCTTTAAGTCTTGTACGGGCTCCATGCGGAATTCTATGGTTAGCGGACGGCTGCCAAGTGTAAGTTCAAGGCTAGAGTTTAAGCGGCTGAGAAGAATTTTATAGGGCACTTTAATGTGGTGCGGACCGACGTCGATGCCGATAGCTGCATTTCCCAGAATCTCCTCCGACTCTGCAATCTGCCGGCAGAGAGCTTCAAATTTTGTGAGTTGTCGTTTTAGAGTAGGATCAGAGAGGGCATATTCTTTGGAGCAGTGCTCGCACACAATGTTGCTGTGGTGTTTGTCGAGATCTACGACAGAGAAAGTGACGGGCTGGTCGCAGTCTTCGCAGCGAAATGTAAGTACGTGGCCTTTTTGCATTCGTCGATCCATGGGTGGGTGTTTAGGCCAATCCTAGCACGGAGATGCATTTTAGGATAATATCAATAAAAATTTGAATGCTTGCCTGCGCTTAATAGCTCTGGGATCTCTTAGTCATGATAGCGTTGTAGGCTTGCGCAAACCCATGAGGGCACACTTCAGTGCCGTGCATGCCCGCTTGGATGTAGACCGCTTTATCGGCTAAAAAAGCGTTGATTAACTGGTTCATACTCGCTTCATCAAATAAGAGGCGCTGCCCGCCTGCCAAGATAGTTGCTTTGGCTTGGTATGGAAGCCCATCGATCGTGAGGTCAAAAGTAAAATAACCACTGCTTGCTTCGTCTGGGCAAAGAGGCAAGAGGAGTAAATTTACATACATACGTACGCCGCCAGCGTCTTTGATGAGTTCCACACTTAGCGCTCCGCAAGGATAGCTAGGGGGATAGTAAATCTGGGCTGAGCATCGGGTAAGAGATTCGTGAATCCAATGAGACTGACCGTAGTGGGGTGTATAAGGGGTGCAGCCGGCCAAGAGTAAAGCCGCGGCTAAGGCTATATGGCGCATTTATTTAGTGGGCGTGTGTGTGTGAGTGAGAGTGCGTGTTGCCTGGTTTTTTGATCGCCACAGCCACAATCGCCCCCACGAGGACGCCAGCAAAAAGAACTTTTGTCGCTAAGTGGGGAGCTTTTTTGCATTCGCTATAGGCGCCGCCGCCCACTATAGTTTTGTAAGGAGGTTCAGCATACAAAGGGGTGGACAGCGCGTTAAAACTAAAGGCTACTAGCGCA
>CAYUJS010000059.1:0-9417 GCA_964445105.1 uncultured bacterium
TGATCATATTCTTTCCGTACAATTTTATTTAAAGCAGTGCTACAGTCCCCATCAAATCCAAGCTCCATTATATAAATATAAATTTGCATTTCGACAATTAAAGTTGTTCGCCCGGCACAGATCTGCAAGTCAGTTTGTACTTTCATACCCACCGCCTCTAGAATGACGAGAAAGATGGCGTGATAAACGGCAGCAGATCTCTGTTCAAACAAGGTCTCGGGGATCTTAGCAAACAGGGACCTAAGGGCCTTTATGAGCGGGAAAAGTTCACACTGTTCGAGCTCTTGCTTACATTGCGCGGCAAGGCCGCGGACTTCTGAGACGCTGAGCTTTGCAAAATTCTCCAGAAGATTGTTAAAGAAAGCTTCACGCACCTCTCGATTGGGAAAATCTAACTTGTAAGTCTGGTTAACTTCATCGTATGCGCGGATCGTGAGGTATCCAGTCTGCCACATAAGCGGCGCTAGTTGGAGCCGCGCCAGGTTACTGACGTCCAAAGGAGCACTCTGCTCTTCCACCGACCGGCCCAGCTCCAAAACCGAAATCGGCTGTTTGCGCACTTGTTCGGTGAGGAGCGCAGTCGGGCCCGTGGTGTGCCAGGAACTTTGTATCGTACCAGCCTTCAAAAAACTCAGCACGGCATGAGGGTTATAGACGAGCTTTTCAGCGCGTGAAAAGCGATAGCCGTTGTACCACTCTTCCATTTCAGCCAAAACAGCCGCTTCGGTTGCGGCAGCTGCACCTTCGGAGCAACGCTCCTCGGCTATTTGCTTTATTTGATCGCTCAGGAATGTTTGCAGATCCGCCGCTGTATAGCCCAACAGGGTAGCGTAATTTCTGTCGGTGGTGATGTCTTCTAAGTTGTTAAGCCCGGAAAAAAGCGAGCCTTTAGCAAATTTAGTGACCCCCGTGGCAAACACAAATTGCAGCTGTTTATCGAGCCCTTTGAGCGTGCCATAAAAATTTCTTAGCACCGCCTGGTTGCCTTCGGCTATACCGGTCTGCCCAAGTTGGTCGAACAGGGGGCTGTCGCACTCGTCGATCAGCACAACAAACCGGGCCCAAATCGGCAAGCGCTTTCACAAGATTGGCCAATCCTCGTCGTAAATTTGGACATTCGATGGACTTATTGTATGAAGCAGCGGTCTCTTCTAAAACCCTCTGTAATTCGGTTTCCAGCTCATGAGGGCTGCGCGCGGAGATTTTTGAAAAATCAAAGTAAATGACCGGACGCTTCTGCCAATCGTAATCTGTATTGTACATATGACAGTTTTTAAATAGCTCTTTATCGCCTTTAAAAATTGCTTCGAGTGTGGTCAGCAGAAGTGATTTTCCGAATCTTCGCGGACGCGATAGGAAATAGTATTTGCCTGTAGTGATTAGCTTATGAAGCATGTCTGTCTTATCGACATAGACATAATTCTGACTAATAATATTTTCGATAGATGAAATTCCGATCGGTAATTTTTTCATCGTCATCTCGTCTCTCGCTCTCGATAGTTTTGAATAAAAACATTTATTGGCTATATCCGCTGGTACACTTTGCAGGAATAGGCTTCAAACTAGCCCTAGAAAAGCTATGTGCACCGATGGCCGCAGGCGCATGGTCGCTAAAAAATCTTGGGGCAGCGAAAGATTGCGGGCGCACCGCTGCCTTTTGGCCACAAACCGGTAGAGAAAAACGCGCTAAGGTACTAAAATAAGAATACTTGTTAATAGAAAACATCGAATAACCTTGTTGTCAATCGCATTTAAACTTCCATCCTAGTATGCTCGGCCCTAATAAATCGAGCTTTTTAAAAAAGCAGGTCCGTGAACCGTAACTTCTCAATAAGTCAGGGTAGCACCCCGAAAATCTTTTTGACTTCTAAACATCTTCTGAACGAATATGCCTAGGTATGACCCAGTTCCCATCCATCTCTGAAGGCCAAATGACCCCTCTGCTCAGAATGCTCATCGCCAAATTCGACGAAGTCAACAAAGAAATGCGAGGCCAGGAGCGAGCAGTTTGCTGGGATGATCCTGGCCTTGAGGGAAAGCGTTCAGCTTCTTAGGGATGAGATCGCTGTCTTGAAGGGCCAGAAGCCTAGGTGAAAGACTCATTGAGAAGTGACCCCAAGCCAAAAAATTAAGGTGCTTTACCTGTTTGCTAAACCTAGGCCCTCCTTAGCCTAAAGGCCTCCTGGACCACCAACGACCTTGTCTTCCGCCCTCTTTTGTGGTATCCTGCGCTCATGATTTCTTGGTTGGTCAGGTTTGTTACCTATTGCTTATTATGGTTTTTAGGAGTGCTGGCGGTTTGCTCCGCAGCGACGTACGGGCTATTGGCTATCCCAGCCGTGCGCTCCACTCTCTTTTCTATGGCGGTGGAGCAGCTGCATTCAGCCACTGGATGGACGGCCACAGCTGGAGATATACAGACAGTCACACCCTTCCAGTGGTGTTTACGCGACGTAGCCCTTACCATGCCAGGCCAGGACCCCGTTACAGCCGGCGAGATGGAGGTCAAACTAGCTCCGTTATACCTCGTAAGAGGAATCGTCTATTTTTCCGATGTGACGGTACGCGACTTCACGCTTCCCCCCGCCGTCACCTTTTCCGTGACCGAGCCTAGCGGGCCTGTTGAGCCTCATTTCTTGCCTCTCGGACTGCTATCTGTGCATGTCGGGGAACTTGAAATCTACCACGCATCTATCCCGCGCGATTATTTGGGCCATACTAAACTCTCGCTTGATCCCGACGAAACCAACCTTCACCTACACGTGAAGGGCAAGCTTCAAGTTTCGCTAGCCAAAATTGACGCCCTCATCACTCTTTCCATTAACCGAGAAGAATCTCCAGAAAACCGTACGCTCATAGGCCTGCACTTGTACCGCAAAGGCAAAAGTATGGTCGTCAAAATCAACAGCTCAGAAGATGACGGGCTCGTGAGCCATCTCTCTGGCCTACCGGCTCATTTTCGCGCAAAAACCAAGCTCTCTTTACCTATCTGGGAGACCGATTCTTGCTCTACAGCCGCCTCATGCACTGGGTCATTCCGCGTCTCTGTCGGCGCGCCCCTCGTCGAGCACTTTCTCAAACAATGGTCCCTGTTTGCTGGAGAGCAGTTCACAGCAGAGGGCGACTACACTTTTTATCCCGATGGGTCGTTTACCGTTTCAGAGCTAAGGCTGCGTGGCAAGTATCCAGAGCACGTTTTGGCTCTGCACGGCATCGTTGAAGTCGACCCGCAGATGATGATTCAGCGCGGCGAATTTACCGTTTCCCTAGAGGATTTAAACTTCCTACAAGCTTCTTTTAACCTACCTGTTGAAGGGCGTTGTGCGCTTCTTTTGAAGGTGTCGGGCCATTTCGCCACGCCAGCTATCTCGTTATTGCTAACAGGACACGAATTTTGCGCCTTTGGTTACCAGGTGGGAGCGGTCACGCTGGCGAGCAACTCAGATGTACACTCCGATATTTTCGTCAGCACTGTCTCTGTCGAGCTACCTCAAACCCAACTTTCCTGCGACATATCATGGAACTACGGGCCAGTAGTCTCTTTAGAGCGCATTCGACTGCAGCTGCCCACAACGCTGCTCGAAGGCGGCCTCTCGTTTAGATTAGACGACTTCGCTATCACGGGAGCACTTAGAGGGCATGCAGAAGACCTTGCTGCACTGCCCTTCCTGAAGCAATGGGACCTTCAGGGGAAGGCAGACCTGCTGGCCCAATGGCATCCGGAAAACGCGCCAACATTGCACCTGTCTTTGCTCATGCAGGACGCGCAGCTTGAACCTTTCCATAGCGCCGAGGTCTCGGTGGACCTGGAACTGTCTCACTACTTCACGACGCCCAAGGGAAAATTCAAGTTGGCTTCGAAAGAACTGTTAGTCGGTAACGCAATGTTCAAAGAGATCGCTTTCGAAACAACCATCGAGCCTGGACTGTCGAGCTGGCCCTTTCAGCTCTCTACGAATGGCCGCTGGGAAGAGCGCTTTAAACTGACCGCCTCTGGTGAATTCAACCCCTTCTTAAGTGCCATCTCTTTGCTGGTCGACTCAGCCGAGGGCGTGGTCTCCAACCACCCGCTTAAGCTGCTGCAACCGCTGCATATAACACCGCACGAAGGGGGCATGGAAGTATCGCCCATCAAGCTTCAAGTAGGAGAGGGAACGTTAGGCATGCAAATGCATGTGGGCCGGGGCGAAGTCTATGCGACGCTGGGCTTCCAGCTGGTACCGGTGGAGTTATTACACCCTTTATTCCCGCATGTGCCTGTCTCAGGTATGATGACCGGCAGCGCCTCGCTCGAGGGCGCTCTTGAAGCACCCACAGGACATTTTCAGCTCACGCTCAAACAGCTAAAAACAGAGAACCCCTCGCTCGCTTATCTTAAGCCGCTCAATGCAGAATTTGAGGGATATTTTAAAGAAAACCTGCTTACCGCGCGGGGCACTTGCGTGGGTATTGGAGACCAGCCCATCGAGGTAGAGGCCAGCCTCCCCTTACATTTTTCGTTCTATCCTTACCTGGTCGGCTTCGATGCCAAAGCCCCCCTCTCAGTACGCATGAGGGCCAACGGAGAGTTCTCTCCGATTTTTCAGCTTCTCTCTCCGCGCACGGCCAACGTTACAGGCATGGCAAAAGTGGCAGTCGAAATCGCGGGATCACTGGATGCACCAAGCGTGCGAGGAAAATTAGATCTAAAAGATTGTTCCTACGAGAGTTTCGAGCTGGGCTGCGTCATGGGGGCTATCCATGCGCACTTTGAAGGAGACGGTTCAAATTTAGCACTAAAATCTTTTGAAGCAGACGATGGGCAAAATGGTAAAGTCACCGCCAAGGGAAACATCCGCCTAGATGCGGCCGCCAAGTTCCCCTTCGACATTACTTTTACCCTGGACAACACCCTGGCGCTGCGCCGTGACTTCATCGAAGCCGTCGCCTCGGGCCAGCTGCGTCTATCGGGCACCCGTGAAAAATCTTTCCTAAGCGGCAAGCTTGCGGTCGACCGCGCCGTGGTCAGCATCCCGAAGCAACTCCCTGCGCGTTTGAACAACGTGGAGATCACCGTCGTGAACTCCCCCAAAAAAACTATCCAGCCCATTATCACAGAAGGCCCACCCACCGCTCTCGACATACAAATTGATTGTCCAAATAATTGGTTTATCAAGGCAGAAGACTTGCACTCAGAATGGTCCGGACAAGTCCAAATCACAGGGCACACCAAAGCACCGCTGCTCAACGGCGAGTTACGCGCCACGCGCGGCGATTTTCGCGTTAACGGACGCTCTTTTTTCCTCGATCGCGGTGTCATCAGCTTCGGCGGAGACCTGCAGAAAAAGACGACCCTAAACGTCACTGCCTCTCAGGATATCGACCGCATTCAGGTGCAAGCCCTTCTCAAAGGACCTATCCAGGAGCCCTCTCTTACCTTCAGCTCTAACCCCCCGATGTCACAACGCGAAATTCTCTCCTGGGTCGTCTTTAACCACGGCCTAGACAATAACTCTGACACAGAACTGACGGGACAAGCTATCGTAAACCTCACTTCAGGCACTGGCTCCTCTCCCGGTTTCCTAAATAGCCTCAAACGCATAGGAATCGATAGAATCGACTTCGATAGCCGCGAAAGCCAGGGAGAAAATGACCTTTCCGTCAATATCGGTAAGTATCTTTCTCGCGACCTGTACATCAACTACAACAAAGGCATCACCTCCGAATCCAACAAAGTAAGCGTCGAAGCGCACGTCATCCGCAACGTCAAATTCAAGGCTGAAGTCGACGACGAAGCCGCCGGCAAAATGCTGCTAATGTGGAAACACCACTATTGAGGATTCCGTATCCTCTTCCTTGCGTTCAATGCCAATGATTTTTAGAATGCCGTCTGATGGATTATATACTGAAAGCAATCGCGGCTATAGGCGCATACTTTGTTCTCTGTGGGGAAGTTTTTTGGGTAGTACTCAAAAAGCCTCCTGCGTGGAGTTTGGTCCGAGACCAGATGTTTGCGATAGGGGTCTCGTCGCTACCCGTGATTGCGGTTACAGGCTTTAGCACAGGAGCCGTTTTGGCCGCACAGTCCATTTTTCAGCTGGCCGACTTTGGCGTGGAAGGCGCCACCGGGCTAATGGTCACCAAGGCTATGTTGGTGGAGCTAGGGCCAGTGCTGACAGCTTTTATGATTACAGGACGCGTGGGAGCCGCCATGTGTGCGGAGTTAGGCTCAATGAATGTGACAGAACAAATTGATGCTCTGCGCTCTATGGCCGTCAACCCGTTGCGCTACCTCGTTGCTCCGCGCTTCATCTCCGGTACGATCATGCTGCCGCTTTTGACGCTATTTAGCTGCCTGATGGGAGTCTTAGGCGGCTATATCGTAGCTGTCTACTACTATGGGCTCGCTCCCAGCGACTACATCGCCCCCTTACCTCTGCACATCAAAAATTTCGACCTGTTGACCGGCTTTGTGAAAGCCATCTCTTTTGGAATTGTAATTGTCACGATCTCTTGTTACCGAGGAATCACCACCACTGGCGGGGCCGCAGGCGTTGGCAATGCAACGACTAACAGCGTGGTGATCTGCTATTCCGTCATTCTGCTACTGAACTTCTTCCTGACCGTTGTACTCAACGCCTCACACGACTACCTTGTTCAATACCTCGGCGCTTGGGTGGGATAAGCATGATCAAAGTAATCAATCTCTGGAAACGGTATGGAAAATTTCAAGTCTTGAAGGGTCTAAACCTAGATGTCCAAACGGGCGAAACGCTAGTGATTCTTGGCCGCTCAGGCGTAGGTAAAAGCGTGCTCTTGCGTCAAATCATGGGCTTAGAGCTACCCGATCAAGGCGCTGTCCAAATCGATGACATAGACATCACACATATGCCCCCGAAAAAACGTACCCCCTATATGCTCAACATGGGCATGCTCTTTCAAAACTCCGCGCTTTTCGATTCCATGACCGTCGGACAAAATACCGCCTTTCACCTCACGCAGCACCCAGACAGTCAAACGAAAAAATGGCTAACAACCACTGAAATCAATACCCGCGTAGAAGAGGCCCTAAAGATGGTTGGGCTAGACGGAACTGATCACAAAATGCCCTCAGATCTATCCGGGGGTATGCGCAGGCGAGCTGCTCTAGCCCGCATGCTTGTCTATAGACCCACTATCCTGCTTTATGACGAACCTACGGCCGGCTTAGACCCCATTACCTCGATGCAGATCAGCGAGCTTATTCAACGCATCCAAGCGGAGCTACAAGCCACGAGTATCGTGGTCACCCACGACTTGCGCTCAGCCCTAGAAGTCGGAGACCGCCTAGCCCTTCACCACGAGGGAAAAATTCTGCACATCGCCGCAAAAGATGATTTCTTCCAAATTGATGACCCTCTTGTGCGCGCCTTTTTGGAAAACTCTCTCCTACCCGAATCTGTTGTTCCCAAAGGGAGACCTGATGCCAGACCAAATTAAAAACCTGCTGATCGGCGCCTTTGTCTTGTCGGGCATCGGCATCCTTGTCTTCGTGATTCTTTTTCTGCACCCCTCCGTGGGCAACGAAGGCCAGTACCTGCGCGTCCGCTTCGCCAATATCGACAAAGTGAGCGTAGGCACGCGCGTAACTTTTGCTGGGCGCCCCATAGGCGAAGTTTCTAAAATCGAAGAGATCTCAGCCCCGCGCCCCGATCTCTACTACAAAGGGAAAGTATACATCTATGAGCTCACGCTGCGCATCGACACTTCGATCGATGTGTTTAGCTCTGACGAGGTGGGGCTACGTACCTCCGGCCTGCTCGGCGAACGCTCTGTAGCCATCACCCCTCGGGCACCGAAGAAAAAAGGCTTTACCCTCAAAAAAATCAGCCACGACGACCTCCTCTTTTCTGTGGAGTCGGCTTCGCTCGAAGAAACCTTTGCAGAGTTCAACGATTTTGCAGCGCGCGCGGAGGCCACATTAGATTCGTTAACCGAGCAGATCGATCAAATGAGAGAACATAAGACTATTGAGCAGATCTCCACCACCTTCGCCAACCTCGCCGGCCTGACGAGTGCGCTCAATAAACCTGACGAGTGGGCAACCACAGTCGCTAATTTCAAAAAAGCGTCAGATAATACGTTGAAATTTCTCGATTCAGCACAGCGCGTAGTCGATCAAATCGCCCGTGGCGAAGGCACCCTCGGCCGGCTCGTCATGACAGACGACCCTTACTTGCATCTGCAAGCCCTCTTTAGCAAGGCCGAAACCACTATGGACGACATCAACCACTACGGCCTGCTATTCCACCTAGATAAAGGCTGGCAACGCCTGCGTGCACGCCGGCTCAACCTCATGCAAAAACTGCGCTGCCCGCAACAATTCCGCAATTTCTTCGAGGATGAGCTGGCCCTCCTCAACACCTCGCTTTCACGTGTCTACGCAGTTCTCGAAGAGACCGCCGCTACTTGCGCTCCCGAAGACCTTCTCTGCGACCGTCAATTTGAGAACGTCTTCGCAGAGCTCCTGCGACGCGTAGGCACCCTAGAGGAAAACATCCGCATGTATAACCAACAACTTACTCATGTGCATGAAGATCGCAGTTCTAGAAAGTGCGCGCCGTGAAATCCGTGCCCTATTCCACCATCCAGGAAGGCACCTTTCTCATCGCAACCCCGGGAATAGAGACAGGCTTGTTCTTCCGCTCAGTCGTGCTCATCGTCGAACACAGTCAGCAGGGCACCTTCGGGCTAATTATCAACAAACCGCTGAAGGTAGAACTCCCCCAAGAAATCATCAACATCGCCAGCCTAGCAAATCCCTTTGTAGAGCTACGCGCAGGCGGACCCTTGCAGACAAACCAGCTGTTGTTGCTGCACACCGCCTCCAGTTACGAGAATCAGCAGATGCTAGAGCTTTGCAAAGGAGTCTCGCTCGGTGGAGATCTCGCCTTTTTGCAACAAGCAATGGCAGACGAGCATGGCCCACGCTTGCTTCTCTGTTTCGGATACGCCAGCTGGGGCGCCGGACAGGCTGAACGCGAGTTCCTAGATGGAAGCTGGTTGCTACACCCCGCTACTGAACAGCACGTGTTCGATATCCCAGCAGAGCAGCTCTGGCAAAGCCTTTTAAGACAAATGGGCGGCAAGTACGCCTCCCTGTCCCTTATTCCAGAAGACCTTTCCGTAAACTAGCAAAACCGCCATTTAAGGCTGCTGCTAACGCGTACCTTCAGAGTCTATCCCCTCTTGAAGCTCCGAGCGGGAGCCGTCGCCAATTTTGTAAGCGAAGGTAAAACGCAACAGTGGGAAACGGCAGAAGTAACCCAGGCACTCCCCAATGGGAGCGCCTGGAGCTATCGCGTCCTACCAATTATCGCTCAAAGACTTCCCTCTCTTACTGCCAGCTATGCCTCCTGCAGTAGCTCCCACTAAAAAAAAGACGCCAGCTGGCTCCGG
>CAYUJS010000060.1:0-9322 GCA_964445105.1 uncultured bacterium
CCTCTGGTCCGGGCAGCACCGCCGACGCGCGGCTGCCAAAGCTTTTAGTAGCTGTACAATTTGGTCGATTGCTGCCTTTACGTTTTGGCGATTTGCGTTAAATCTTGTGTCAGGGTTGTTTAGATAGATTTCATTTGCTTGTTTCAAATATGTTAGCGCTTCAGGCAAAGAGCCTTCGGCTTGCAAGTATAAGCCAAAAGCAAGGAGCGCGTTTGCGTATGCAGGGTGGTCAGCCGAGTAGAGAGCTGCGTTGCGATTTAAGGCGCGCTGTGCGTATTGCTTCCATTTTTCCAGCAAGAGCTGAGACTCGCACTCAAAATGGAGTGCACGACAAAGGGCAGACAGATTGACATATAGTGCTGCTTTTTCGAAAGGATAGTTTTGTGAGGAAGAGAGCTCCGAAATTGCTTCGCCTTGCACGAGTAGCATTTTGAGCAAGTCCAAGTTTTTTGGCCTCTGCGCGATAGATACGGCTATTAGGTTTACAAATATAATGATAAACTGTGCCTTTTTTTTTAATCCTTGATCCGCTAAGTAATGGATGTAAGCCGCTTTTACGAGGGGGTAAGCTTTTTCGTAACAATTTTGTAATAGATAGATTTCTGCTAAAGAAACTTGAATGTGACAAAGATCTATCTGTTTTTTTGCGCTTACCATAGCTTTCCGAAGACAATTTGCTGCCTTCTTCAGGTTGGTTTTTCTGTAATACTCCCCTGCCAAAGCCCAGGTCCTCATGTCTGTTGGATGTCTTTTCATCGCCTCTTTGATATCGTTTCTGACAGACGTGCCCCATCGTAGGCCCGCCAGAATCTTCAGGGCTAGCCGATCGGCAGCTGTCTCAGGTTCAGAGCTGATTTGCCCTCGGCAGCCCTTTAAATATTCTATAGCCATGGAAGAAAATGCAAAAAGCGGTTTGTAAGAATACATACATGAGGCTTTTTCCATAGGCGATAATACAAAAGCGGGGTCGGTTTTTCTCTGGCCGCGGAGAGGGGCGGGATCTTTTAAGTCTTTTTGGGATTGTGTTTTTGAATAGCTGGTAAGGCGTAAAAAATTTGTTGCAGAAATAGCTTTTTGAAATGCTTCTAAATCGTTTGGATTAAGTGGAGCGGCATCAGGCTTTGCTAGTGCCGCTAGCTTATCTAGGTAGCTCCCGCTAATCTTCCCAAACTCTAGCAAAGTAATACGATCAATGAGCAGTCGTGGCAGTCGATAGAGGTCTTTCTTGAGATGAACTAAAGCGCCTTGGTAATAAGGGGCGTCAATCGACATGTCAAAGGTGGCCTCATCCTCATCGAAGAGATGCTTTTTGGCCAGGTACTCTCTGACGGTCATGTTTTGATATGTGCAACCCAGCTGGCTCTTTAGTGCCGCCTCGTAGCTGCTGAGCAAGCTTTCGTGAGCGGCTCCACCTTCAGGAGAAGCCCCGCCAATTAGGGTAAAGTTCAGCAGTTCTAGGGGAAGATGGGGCTCTGCTTCAATCCATTGCCCCTTGATATAATCGGCCATTTGTTCTGGGGTTTGGATCAATTCAAAATTCCCATTCCCAAGTGGCGTCTTACAGCCTTTTCCGGGCACGCCTTCTCCGTCAAAAGAAAAGCCCCTCGGAGTCAGGCCGTCGAAAAAGTCAATCTTCTCAAGGCAAGGGATTTTGACCGCTCTCACGATGGTTTCTCCCAAATTTATGACGCGTATGTATAGTAGAAAGGTCAATTTCCTGAAATATTCTTTATTTTCCTCACTATCTTCCTGGAGCAATATCCCAAATTCTAGGTCCGAATATGGAGAGGCCTCTTCGTTGGCTAGCGACCCGAATCCGACGAGCGCATAAGTACAAGGAGCCTGCCCTATAATATTCTGAATGAGGGTAACCTGGGCCATTAGCGCTGCTTTAATAGCTGTTTGGGTCGCTCGACCATTCGGCTTTTTCTTTGTGCCGCTTGGATTCGATGAGCGGTTCTTGCAACTCTGTACGTCAGCAAATTTTCGCCCTGGTTTTTTGGAGGACTCTGCGGGCTTAATGTCTCTTTGAGTAGCTGAATCAACCGCTTTTCTAAAGTCAGCTATTGACTCGCGAAATCCCATTAAATGTCCGATAAGGGCTGCCGGGTCAGGTTTTTTATTAAATAGCAAGGTGTATAAGCATCTTTCTAATTTAGCTAGCTCCAATCCAAAATCGGAGTGGGGTAGGGCCAGGCTATTCCGATCGTAACCTCGGGCTGTGAACGCATAGTTGCAAAGGGTGGCTGCTATGATAAAATCTTTTGGGGCAAGGAAAGCTTTAAATAGATAAGTATCTTTTATCTTTAGCATGCAGAGGCTTTCTTTTAGGCGGTTTTTACCTGCCGCCAATAGCGCTTCCGTGTATTTGTCTAAAGCTTCCTTGACTTTGCGCTCACGTAGTAGGCCATTTCCCTTTTCAACTGTGTTCCAAAATAAAGCCTCGCTGGTATAGCGGCTTAGGAGGCTATTACAAACCACGTTTACCCTGCTCAGAGGCCGCTGTGTGGTTTCCTCGTTGATCCTAGACAGTAGACTGCATACTTCGTTTATTTTTGCTGTTATTTTAGCTGCCTCGTGGACTTGCACGTTCAGGTCGCGAAGCTCTCTGTCTATTCGCTCTAGGCAAGGAATACGAGTTTTCAACTCACTTAAAGGATCTTCCGGAGGCAGCCCACCTAGACAGTCTCTTAATTGGCCGATCTGTATGGGCTGGCCATGTAAGCTTTCAAGCATTTTAAAGCACCTTTTTTTATTTGTGTTGTCAACTCATCAATTGAGTAGCTTCAATAATTCTTTAGCTTCATCACTCTGTTGCATGCCGGCTCTTTGGAGGATTTGGTATCCGTTTGAAAAGCTTCTCCGGGCTGCCTCTAGGCTGCCTTGCTGTTGGTAAGCCAATCCTAAGTTCTTATGGAGAGTGGCCATCTTAGGATGCGAGGGGCCTAGCACACCCTGGACCATGGCAAGTACTTGCTGAAAGGTGGCGATGGCCTCGCCTAGCTTCCCTTCTTGCTGCCGCAGTTTTGCTTGACAGTTCAACACCAGCGAAGCGTTTATGGGGTTGGACCGAGAGCCATTACACGCCTCCTGGGCTTCTTGGAGGCGTTTGTTTGCTTCTTCAAACTTCCCCTGTTTGATGTAGTAGGTGATCTGATTACACATTGTGGGCAAAGGAGAAGCATGCTCTGAAGGCAAACTGCGCGATAATTTTAAAGCTTCTTCGAATTTTGTAATCGCTCCTTCTAAATCATCCATGCGGCCCAAAAGCAGGCCTAGGTTATTGAGAATTTTAAATCGAGGAACCGCAAACGATGTGTTGGTCGCAAACAGGTGCAGCGCTTTGTTGTAGTATTCTAAAGAGCGTTTGTTGCTCTCAAGCTCGTCCCTGGCTTCGCAAATTTGCGCAAGCTGGACGTACAGGTTTGCTGCCTCTGCTACTGCGCTATAATCCGAACGACTGGGCATGAGCCTCTCTGCCCTTAGGGCGAATTCCTCAGCTCGATCGTAATCCCGCATGAGCAAAAGGACGCGGGCTAGTCTTAGGCAAGTTTGATAATCGTCCAGCTTTGGGATAATACCACTGGCTTCTAGCTCGTCGAGATACTTTTTAGCTTCGCTGCTATTTCTAACGCGTTCATCCAGGTGTATCAGGCATAATCTGATGAGAAAGCGCGCTTTCAGGTGCGGCTGCGGTTGGGCTAGAGTTTCAAGCAAACGTAGCCCTTTTAAGCCGCCGCTTTTGGCGTTCTCGACGTCGCCCTGCTCTTGGCTCATTTCCGTGAGGTGCAGCAAGCATTCCCAGTAGGTACTATCTTTTGGTTGAGCTAGGTCATCATAGGCCTTTAGCAATTTTTCTGAATGGAGGATTGCTTGGGAGAACTTTCCGATACTTTGATAGGCGTGGACGATGCGATAGATCAGGATCCCGTATTGACCAAACGTGTCTCTATCGAGAAAATGGCCGAGAGCGAGCAGATCGTGTTCAAGGGCCTCCTCCCACCTTCCCAGCTTAAAGTAGACCTCGCCCAATTGGAAGCGCACGTCGATTGTTCTAGAATCGTTTTCTCCAAATCTTTCATTGGCGATCTTTAGCTGTTCTGCAAGGTGAGTTAGCGCGGAAGCGAAGTCGTTATTATTTAACGAGAGCTCTACGGCACTACCCAACAGGCTATGATATTCTCTCTGGAGCCTGAAATTGGAGGACTGAGCCAACTGTAGGGCCTGTGCCAGGCATGCGGCCCCCTCAGCGACTCTGCCTAGGTAATCGAGACAAAGCCCTTTATTACAAAGTAAATTGATCATCATATGGGGATCGTTTTCGAGTAAAGTGCGTGATAAGCCGAGGGCTCTTTCATAGCTTTGCAGCGCGCGCTCTCTGCAGTCCAAGGCCTTTTCGCGGCTGTCTACGCTGTCTCCTAATCTACCGTAGGCGACCCCAAGGTCGTTTAGAATTACTATCTGGCGGCGATCAGGATTTTGACCGAATCTACCGAGCAGGTCTTCGAGCAGTTGGGCCGCTTCTTCATGTCTTCCAGCTGCTGTATAGCCCATGGCTACGTTTTCTATGATGACTAAAGACCTCTCGTCGTTCTGTAGGGTTTCTATGTGTGCGTTGTAGATTCTATGGGCGTTCTGAAATGCTTCTAGGGCTTCATCTAGCCTTGCTTCTTCGTGGAGGATTTGCCCCTTTTGGATGGAAGCGCGTATTTTGTTTATCGGAGAAATCATAGCTTTGTCGGTTTTTAGAATTTGTTCTAAGCATCTTTTTGCTTCCTTGAGGCGGCTCAATTTTAAAAGGACCTCTACCTGCTGAAATAAGGTTTTGACGATGATACGGTTTACTCCGGGGAGCTGCGCCTTCTGCAACATCACTTCGAGGCTAGCGCGAAAATAGCCGCTTGCCTCTTGTAGTTTTCCTGACCGTTCGTTGTTTGTGCCCAGCCCTAAGTAAATTTCTCCTTGTAAAAGAACGTGGTCAGTTGCTCTTTGCAAAACGATAGCGAGAGCTTTTTTGAAGCACGTTTCTGCTTCTTGGTAGCGCGAGCAGTTCATTTCAACGCCGCCTATCCCGATGAACAGGGAAGCTTCAAGCGAGGGTGATTCATGGTTTAGCTGCCTTAGAATCTTGAAAGCGCGGACGAAACACTCACGTGCTTTGTGCCATTCATGTGTCTTTGTGTAGCTTCTACCTAAGTTGTTCAAAATAATAGACTGGCTGGGATGTTCGTCAGGATACATCTCCCTACTAATCCTAAACGCTTCCTGAAGGTGCTCTCTGGCTCGCGCCGTGCCCAATTTCGAATCGGCAAGCGCTAAGTTTGATTGGAAGAACAGTTTTTCGTCATCCTGAGGGTATTCCGCTAATAGAAGGTTGAAAATCCCCACGGCCCTTTCTGAGTCACCTAGCTCCGAAGCGAGCAGCCCTTGTTCGTTACCCACTCCTTTCTTTGCACCCTGCCATCTCTCTTGCTCTTCAGGAGATTTTTTTTCTGCGGAGCGGGCATTTAATCTGTTTTCCAGCTCATTCAGTTTTTCCTGAGTTTCTAAGTGCTTGCCCATTTTGCGATAAATTTTTGCGATCGCTATTTCGGCGTCTATAAGGTCCAGCTCTTCGCTCAAACCTTGATGATGCTGAGCTAACACGCGGTTTGTGAATTTCTGATACGACTCGAGGGCCTCTACAAAATTCCCACGCTCCGCGTCGATGTGCCCGAGGCCGTTAAGTGCGCCATAGTTCCCTTCGACCAGAGCATGCAGGAAGTGCTCGCGTGCTTTTTCGTGCTGCATCAAACGCATGGCAATTTTGCCCAAATCTTCGCTGCTTTCCGTCCGGAAACTTTGCATGCGCAGACAGCCAAGGCCTTCTTCCCTGGCAAACTGTTCCATGGCGCCATATAAAGGCAGAAGCACTTGATAAACATTGGTTAACGCATTCAACGAATCATGGTTGAGATCAAAATAGCGTGAGATCCGCTTGGGATCGTCGTCGACAAAGGGATTCAAAAGAGGATTAAGTGTTTCTCTCTGCCTCTTTGCTTGGCTGTAGGCGATTAATCGGAATTTCATCGTTTCGCTCAAGAGCCACTCTAAATTTTTGGCCCCCTGCCAGCTTATAGTCCCCTGTGCTTGGAGGCGGCTTATTTTCTCCCACGTACTAGAGCTAAAGATAGAAGAAAAAAGGGCGAAACGGTCCAAAGTGAGGTGGGGGAGACGGTAGAGGTCACCCTTTGCACGCAGTAGACGTCCCTCTTTTGCGAGGTGAATTTGTTCCCAGGGATTAAAATGAAGAAGATCCTGTTCCACTAATTGGCGTAGCGCGTACTGTTCTCTAAGGGGAGCTCCTTTATAAGGCCTCTCTAAGACAGCCACAAGGGCTTTGCGATAGTCTTCGATAAGGGAGCTTTCACCTTTAACAAGGTCGACATTGATCAATTCCATGGGGAGGTGAGGCTCTAGTTCGAGCCAATAAGCTTCTTCGTATTTTTGGCTTTTTCCCAGGAACTGAGCCATTTGGATAGGTGTTTGGATAAGCTCAAATTCATGGGCAACAACACGAGCACCCTCCTTGCGTTCTTTTTGGCCAAGAGGAGTTTTGTGCCCTTTACCCGAGACCCCGCCTCCATCGAAAGCAATTCCTCTGGCAGTCACGTCGTCGTGAAATTCTCCCACTCCTAACCCAGCTATATTTAAGCCCGGTAAAATGGTTTCGCCTAAATTGAGGACTTGTACATACATCAAATAGGTGATATTTTTGAAGCGCTGCACCACTTCAGAAGTGTTTCGCTCTTCTTGAATTAAAAAGGCAAATTCTAAATCTGAGTAAGGAGTAGTTTCGTGGCGAGCCAACGACCCTAGTGCTATCAAGGCATATGGACACTCAGGTAGGCCACAGATGCGCGTACATTGCTCGAACAAGGTCGCGAGAAAACCTTTCATTTCACCGGCAATTTCTTCGAAAAGGGCGCGCACAGTTTCTGGCTCGGACTTCTCCACCGGAATTCTAGCCGATATAGATGTGCGAATGCGCTCTAGATGTTGTTTGTTTCCTAAATCGATCGCTCTCAGTTCTTGCGCAGAAACCTGAGACGGCTGGCCTGTGCACAATTCGATCATTTGTCTTTGGGCCAGAGAAATTTTTTCTACGCAGGCCCGCTGGGCGCTTGTTAGAGAACCAGCTTGCCCGCCCAGGCGCTGGTGAAGAAAGCGACTTCCTGGGTTTTCGCTATTTGCAAGCTTCGTTAGCCATTTGGTCGTTTTTCTTAGAGACCGCATTTCATCGATATTGGGCTTCAATAGTTCCGAATCTGCTGCTGCAGACTGGCACATAAGCAGGATTTGCTGGGCTTGTGTGACAGCCAGCTCGAGCTGTTTTTTTTGTTCGGGCTGAATTTGAATCGCCTTCGATACCCTTGAAGAGAGGTTGTAGGCGTAGTTGAACAGCCCGGAGGCTTTGACGCAATCATCTTTGGTGTTTTTGCTTAGGTATATTTGTCCGAGGCAAAGAGCGCTTTTCCAGATCAACTCTTTGTCACACTCATGGACCTGCTTCATCACATGAGTCAGGCAATCGATCGCTATCTCTAGGCGGCCGGATAAAAATGCCTGCTCTCCTTTTAGGTAGGTGGCTAAGTGCGCTATCTTGAGTTTATAGTTTAACTCCTGCTTATCGAAACCAGCCTCCTGCTTTACGGTTTGCTCCATAAGCAGCTGCTGGTTGAGAAAGCGCAGCTCTTTGAGTTGACTCAGAAGCGGCTTCTGTAATTTTTTTTCCAGCTCACACGCTTCTATTTTAGATTCCAGAAAATGCAGGCGACTGATCTGTTGGCGAATGAGGGAAGAAGCTTGCTCGGAAAGGGGCTGAGTGGAAGCAAGCGATGCTTCTAAAAGACGATCAATCGCTTGGCACGCAGCAGTTGTTTTGTCGATTTTTTGAGCCAGCCATGGAATGGTATCTGCCAGTTCTTTGGTGGTGTTTTCCAAAGAAAGGCAAATCGCGTTTGCCTTATCCGCGACAGCCTCAAGCATTTTGTCAGCTAATTTTTTCTCCAGTAACTCAAGTAGAAAAATATGAGAGGGCTCTTGTTTGGCCCACTCTTCTAAGGTCAGCTGCCAATCCCAGCTTTTCTGAAACAGACCCTGCTCGAGAGAAATATAGGATAGCAGCAAGGCAGCGAAAAAAGAAGCGTTTATGGGAGCTCTATCATCATGCTGCTGGAGGAAGGGCCTGATGAAATCGACCATCCTACCAGCTTCGGACGGGGTATAGACGACACATTCGGGATCTTTAATCAGCTGCGAGGCTTCTTTCAGTAACGGGATGGCCTCTTGATGCCTTCCGCTTGCCAGCATGAAGTGTCCTTGTTCGCACAAGATCCTGCTGCTGCGATGCAAAGCGATGGCCTGGTTAAAATGCTCCTGGGCCTGCTCGATCTCTCCCATCGCGTGATAGCAGCAGCCTATGTCTTGGTGGACCCCTGCTAGTATAGAGGGAACTTTCGGCATTACGTCCAACGCTTTTTGATAGGCTAAGGCTGCCTGCTTAAAATCAGCGAGGTCGGCATGTAGTTTGGCTACTTGGTAGTGTTTGATCCAGAGTTGTGCGCGGTCTTTTTGAAGTAGCTGTTTTTCAGATGTTTCGATCTCTTTAAGCAAATCTTCTATACTTGCTCCCTGGCCGATTCCTAAACGGTTGGCAAGACGCTCTTTCGTCCAAAAATTTCCTCTTGTTGGCTCGTTTTCAAGTCCTATTATAAATAAATTTTTCGGTCTCGAGGGTTCTAGCCGCGAAAGTGCTTCTCCCTCGGGCTGTGGCTCGAGCCCGGAAAAGTGGTCAATTCCGTTGTGAAAAATGGGGATAGATGGTTCTGGTCGATTAGTTGTGATGCGTGTACCATCCCTTAAAAAAACCTGAATATTGGTCTGAAACAGCCGGCTGATTACATCGATGGTTGTCTGAACTTCTTCGCCTCCGAACTTGCGTGTAAACGAGATGAAGCCCCGGGCTTCTTTGAGGTAATACTGAACGTAATTTGCGAAAACAGCTTCTCGTGAGCAGTACTCGTTAACTTCTTGATTCGCATCTAAAACGGCCTGACACACACTGGAAAATGGTTGAGTGAGCGGTGAGTTTCTTTCTCGCAGTAAAGAGACCAACTCGGACGGTTTTTTGCCTTTCGTAGCTGCTTCTCCCAGTTCTTCTCGGACTGTGATTACGAGTTCTTGTATTTTGCTTTCGAATTGTCCTATACGGCGGGCTAAAAGGAGAAACTCTTCGGTCACGAGCTTTTCATAGGCCTGCTGCTCATCGGGATCTTCATGC
>CAYUJS010000061.1:0-9220 GCA_964445105.1 uncultured bacterium
GGCACGCATCTTCGCAATAGCCACAGAAAATGCAGCGCAGCATATTGACTTGAAAATCGCTGGCATAGCGCTCCCCATGCGAGTGAGGCGCCTCAGGGTTGTTTTGTGCAGGTTTTACATAGATCGCTTGCGACGGACAGACAATCGCGCACAGTTCGCACCCTACGCAGCGCTCTTTGCCATCCTCCCATTTGGTGAGATGGTGGCGGCCGCGCGATCGTACGGGTAGTTTGCGTTTTTCCTCGGGGTAACGCATCGTGGTAGGTTTTTTGAAGGCATACTTCAAAACAATCCACAAACCCGCAATAACAGACCAGGCTCTTTTTATCTGAAGTTTCATTTCACACCAGGGTAAAGTAAGCAGTTACTATCAGATTGAGAGTTGCTAGCGGAAGCAAGACTTTCCAACCAAAATTCATGAGCTGATCGTAGCGAAAACGGGCCATGGTGGCGCGTACCCACATAAAGAAGAACACAAAAACCGCCACTTTCATGAGGAACCAGAGCAGGGGGATCTCACCCGGCCCGAGCCAGCCCCCTAGGAAGAGCGTTACGGCGATGGAGGAGACTGCCAAGATATTGATGTATTCGCCCAAGAAAAAGATGGCAAATTTTAGGCCACCGTACTCGGTGTGGTAGCCTCCGGTTAGTTCTTGTTCGGCTTCTGGCAAATCGAAGGGTGCGCGGTTGGTTTCGGCAAAAGAGGTGATGAGGTAGATGAGAAAGCTGATGGGATTCGTCCAGATGAACCAGTGTGCGCGCTGTGCCTCGACAATCTCTGAAAGGCTTAGGGTGCCCGCCGCGAGCACTACCGTCAGTAAAGAAAGGCCCATAGGTACCTCGTAGCTGATTAACTGTGCAGTGCCCCGCAGACCGCCCAAGAGTGAGTAGCGATTATTGGAAGACCAACCGCCTAAGACAACTCCGTAGACCGCTAGCGAAGAAAAAGCTAAGAGGAAGACGATGCCTGCATTTACATCGGCGATCTGTAGGCTAACCTCTTGTCCAAAAATATGCACAGGCGGCCCAAATGGGATCAGCACAAAGATAAATAGCGCAATAAAGAGTGAGATACCTGGCGCGAGCCAGTAGGTAAAGCGCTCTACACCGGCCGGCTGAAAGCGCTCTTTGTTGACGAGCTTAATGCCGTCTGCAATAGGCTGCAGCAGCCCCCATGGCCCCACGCGGTTTGGACCGAGGCGCAATTGCATGCGCGCCATCAACACCCGCTCGAGCAGGGTCATGTAGGCGGCAAAGCCCATTAAGATGAGGATGACAATTAGCCCTTTTAGGAGTACTCCAAGCATAATCACTTGCGCACCTCCACAGCAAAGCCGTTGATTAAGTTATCACTCAGCTTGTGAACAGGGATTTCTGCAAATCCGAGGGGCAGTACAATTGTGCCGCTGGCGATTTTGAAGTCTAACTTGACTTTACCTGTGATGGAATTGCCTTTGGCCGACAGAGTGGCGATGTCGCCATCGTTCAATCCTCGTTTTAATCCATCCGTGGGGTGTAGCCGGATGCGCGGCTCTTTGGTTGTTTGGGAGAGGTGTGAGTTGCGTTGCATGCGTTCTCCGCCATCAAAAAGCGCCGAGGCAAAGGTAACGGCTAACGAACCGCTTTGCGCAGTCTGTGGTTCAAGAGAAGGTTCAATTTTTTCCGGCCTAACAATCTTGAAATGAGCCGGCTTGCGCTCTGTTATCGTGAAGTTTAATTTTTGAGCAAGACGCTGAAAAATTTCCGCATCGCTGAGCAGGTTAGCTGGATGGGCTTTTCCGGGATGCAGCTTTTGTAAGTGGCCTTCGATATTGATGAATGAGCCCTCTTTTTCGACGAAGCAGAGGGCAGGCAGGACGACATCGGCTGCGCGCGCAGTCTGAGTGAGAAAGAGCTCCTGGACAACCAGGAAACCGAGCTGAGCAGGTAGACGCTTGGGGCTAGCTCCCACGACATACAGCAAGTCCCATGAGGGTGCCTCAAGGACCTGTAGAATGCTTAGGCCTGGTTGAGAGCCGACCTCAGGGTGCATGCCCGCCAGCCTGGCGCCGATGCTATTTTCGCGACCTTCCATGATGTTGAGGGGGATGTTAAGTTTTTTTAGCTCGGCCAAAATGGTACGGCGATGGGGCGAAGAGAGGTATTGGGAACCGACAAAGATAGCGCCTTTTGCGCTCGGCAAAGCGCTGAGCTGCTGTTTCAACATTGCTAATTCTTGGCCGGGCGCGTGCAGCACGGTCTTATCGATTAGGTGCGTCACCTCGGGGGCATAATGACCGATGAAAGTGATCTTAGCACCGCGGTTGATGGCCTGCTTGAGGCGCAACCAGATGATGGGGAACTCTTCGGTGATGTCTAGGCCCAGCAGAAAGGCAAATGAGAGATCTTCACATTCGCCGATAGGTATTTCCATACCTGGCGGTAGTCCTTCGTCAGCTAGGGAAAAGATGGGCTGGCCGATGCGATGGTCGACGTTGTGGCTGCCGAGCCCTTCGCGCATGAGGGATTGCAAAAGGAAGCTTTCCTCCACCGTGAGGTTATTTCCGCCCCAGGCTGCCGCGGTTTGGGCCTGTCGCATTTTTTCGGCCACTAGCGTGAGCGCTTGTTCCCACGTGGCCGGCTCGAGATTGCCCGCACGCCGAATAAGCGGATGCTGAAGACGATCGGGATGAGAGGAAAATTCGTACCCAAACCAGCCTTTGTCGCACAACCAGACATCGTTGACCGCTTTGTTTTCACAGGAGCGCGTGCGTACGATTTCGCCATCGCGCTCGTCAAGCGTCATGCTACATCCCAACGGGCACAGCGGGCAGGTTGTTTGCGTGGGCTTGTTATCCCAAGGGCGTGCGCGAAATCGGTAAACGCTACTTGTCAACGCACCTACTGGGCAGATCATGATGGTGTTGCCGATGAATTTGGAGTTTACCGGTCCGCCATCAGGCGTACCCACTTCGGTCTTGAATCCCCGTTCAACAAACTCTAGGGCGTGATCCCCCGCAACGAGGTCACCGAAACGCGTGCAACGCGCGCATACGATGCAGCGTTCCCTATCTAATGTCAGTACAGGCCCCAGAGGCACTTGTTTTTTAAAGTGCCGTTTTTCTTCATAAAAACGGCTTTTACCCGATCCACATTTGACGGTTTGGTCCTGTAGAGGGCATTCGCCCCCGCGGTCGCAAATGGGGCAGTCGAGCGGGTGGTTGAGCAGAAGAAATTCTAAAATACCTTCACGGCCCTTTACCGCGCTTTCTGCTTGTGTGTGCACGACCATGCCTTCAGCAGCTTCAAGTGTGCATGACGTTTGCAGTTTTGGCATCTTGTCTACTTCTACCAGACACATGCGGCAAGCGCCAAAGGGAGGCATACGATCGTGATAGCAAAAAATGGGGATGTCGATCTTAAGATCTTTAGCCGCATTATAAATGGTTGTGCCCTTGGGCACGGTAACGCTTTGACCATCGAGGGTGAAGGTTATTGCGCAGGATTCAGCAGAGTTGTTGGGCAAGTCATTCTTCATGCAGCTTTCCTAACAAGGTTAGATGTCCAGGCCACTGATTCAGCATCCTCATTAAACATAAGGGTAGGCCACCTTCGGTTTGGGTTGTCCCTCCGCGTTTGGATTCAGGAGGATGTAGCTTTCAAATTCACTGCGAAAGTGCTTTAGCGCACTGATAACGGGCGGGGCAGCGCCGACGGCCAGAGCACAGAAGGAGTTGGCAGCCATTTCATGACACACTTGCTCGATGGTTTCTAGGTCGCCATAGGTACCTCCACCATTTTCGATGCGCGTCAGCATCTGCGTGACCCAGCGGGTGCCCTCCCGGCAGGGGGTGCATTTTCCGCACGATTCGTTTTGATAGAACTGCATGAGGCGGTTGGCTACCTTGACCATGTCGGCCGAGTCATCCATGACGATAATAGAGGCTGTTCCCAAAGTAGTTTGGTAGGCAGCTAGCGAATCGAAATCCATAGCCGCATCGAGGTCTGTGAGGAGCGAGCAGGATGACCCACCGGGATAGCAAGCCTTGAAGGTGCGGTCCGGTAGCATGCCGCCTGCGTTGTCTAAAACTTCGCGTAAAGAGACACCGAGGGCAAATTCATAACAGCCCGGTTTTTGGACATGGCCACTCACCTGAAAGATTTTTGTGCCGTTATTTTTTGGTTTCCCAATTTTTTGGTACCATTCGACGCCCTGGTTGACGATGTGCACGACGTTGCACAAGGTTTCGACGTTATTGACGACTGTGGGTTTGCCATACAAGCCTGCCACCGCAGGGAAAGGCGGTTTAAGGCGAGGTGTAGCACGTAGCCCTTCTAGGGAGTTGAGCAGAGCGGTCTCCTCACCAGCGATGTAAGCGCCGGCGCCTGGGTGGACAATGATGTCTAAGGCCCCTAGGTAGCTTTTGGCTTGCTCGACGGCTCTTTGAAGAATTTTGAAGCCTTCAAAGAACTCTCCACGGCAGTAGACGAACGCTTTTTCTGCGCCGATGGCGTAGCTGGCGAGAATAATGCCTTCGATCAACTGGTGGGGATCGCGTTCGATGATGAGGCGGTCTTTAAAGGTGCCAGGCTCGCTTTCGTCGCAGTTGCAGACAAGGTAGCGTGGGGAAATCGTCTGCGGTACGAAACTCCATTTATTACCGGTTGGAAAGCCCGCTCCGCCTCGGCCACGCAATCCCGATTGCTTGACCATATCGATCAGCGCAGCTGGCGTTATATTGGGGATGGCTTTGCGGATAGCTTGGTAGCCGCCATTTTTTTCATAAGTGGCGATGTTGACCTGGTCATCATCGTCCATATGGGCCATCAATATGCGTTGTTCAGGCACGGGTAGTCTCCTGCTGCAAGATGCTATCCAAATCGCTCAAAGCGACAGGCCCTACTACTTTTTCGTCCACCAGCATCATGGGGGCCCTATCGCATGCGGCTAGGCATTCCGAGGGAATGACGGTGAACTGCCCATCTGGGGTAGTTTCACCCGGTTTAATTTTTAGCCGCTGGCAGAGCTGGTTGAGCAATTCATCGCTCCCACGCAGCATGCAGGAAAGGTTTTTGCAGACATGTAAGACGCATTTTCCTACTGGCTTTGCGTGGAACATATCGTAGAAGCTAACCACAGAGTTGACCTCATTGGGATCTATACTGAACAGCTCAGCTACCTCCTCCTGCACTTGCTGGGGAAGATGCCCCAATTCAGCCTGGGCTAGATGAAGCGCGGGAATGAGCGCAGAGCGCTTCTGCGGATATTTTTGTTGGAGCTCAAGGATGGCTCGGCGTGTTTCTTCGGTAAGCATTAGCGGTCCACATCTCCCAAAATAGGGTCTACGCTGGCGATGGCTACGACGACATCTGATAGCATATACCCGGGTAATATCTTCCGTAATACCTGCACGTGCGCGAATGAGGGAGAGCGCACACGCAATCTGTAGGGGCGGTTACTGCCATCGCTGACCAGGTAATGGCCGATCTCGCCACGCGCCGATTCTACGCAATTATAAATCTCCCCTGCAGGCGGATGAAAACCTTCGCTAACCAACTTGAACTGGTGAATCACCGCCTCCATACTGTGCACTAGCTCTTGCCTTGGCGGCAGCGCAGTTTTACGGTCGCTCGTAATTACAGGCCCTGGCGTCAGCTTGCGCAGTGCCTGATCGATGATAGAGAGGCTTTGCTGAAATTCATCCATGCGCACCAGGTAGCGCGCGTACGCATCGCCTTCCAGGCGGGTCGGAATTTCAAAGTGATAGTTTTCGTAACCTAGGTAGGGATAAGCCTTGCGGACATCATACGGCACGCCAGCCCCGCGTAGGACGGGTCCCGTGCAGGCGTACTGCTTGCAGGTTTGCTCATCGATTACGGCTATGCCTCTGAGGCGTTCGTACCAGATGTAGTTGTCTGTTAGAAGGCCATCGAGATCCTTAAGCGTTTTAGGAAATTCGTTAAGAAATGCCCCGCAATCATTTTCGAATTCAGGATTGAGATCTTTCGCGATGCCGCCAATGCGCCAGAAAGAAGGAAACATGCGGGCGCCCGACAAGCCTTCAAAAAGGTCTAGAATTTTTTCCCGCTCGACCATGCAATACATGAAGATCGAGGACATATTGAGCTCGAGCGCACTAGTGCCAAGCCAGATGAGGTGGCTTTGGATGCGCGATAGTTCCAAGACCAGGACGCGAATGACCTGGGCGCGCTGTGGCACTTCTATATTCATCAGCCGCTCTACCGCGCCGGCATAAGCTTGCTCTTCAGAGGGGCCAGAAAGGTAGTCGATCCGATCGACGAGCGCGAATACTTGGTGATAAGTGCGCGTTTCGCAAGTTTTTTCAATGCCGGTGTGCAGATAGCCGATGATAGGCTCGGCGGAGATCACGATTTCTCCCTCGAGGCGCAGTTTCAGCCTTAAAACGCCATGAGTGGACGGGTGCTGGGGCCCGAGGTTGAGCTCCATCAGATCGCCAGACGTAGCTAGCTCTTCAAGTTCTTTTGCGCTCAGCTTGGACATAGGGAATAATTTCCGATGGGATCTTAGGTTTTACACCGTGTTTAAACTCCACGGGTACTTCGGTCAGCGGGTAATCGCGCTGTAGTGGATGCCCCTGCCAATCGTCGGGCATCAGGATGCGTTTCATGTCCAGATGGCCTTCAAAATGCACGCCAAACAGATCGTACAGTTCTCGTTCATACCAGTTGGCTCCTTCCCAGATATCTGTCACTGAAGAGACCGCCTCGCCACGTGCTGCATAGACCATGATGCGCAGTCTTTCCATAGTGGCGGGGTTATGCAGCCAATAGACAATTTTCGTACGCACTTCTGGCTGCAGATAATCGACCCCGGTGAGGTCCATGAGCACCTGATAGAAGGGCTGCAGGTATTGCAGGAATTTTTTTAGGTCAGTAATAGTGACCTGCAAAGTTCTTTGATTGTAGAGAAAGGTCTCTGCCACAATGGCGCCTGGGTGGTCAGCTCTAAATTGTTCAACAAGGTGCATGGCGGATCTTCTTTTGCAGTGTGATGAGGCCATGGAGAAGCGCCTCTGGGCGGGGCGGGCACCCAGCGATGTAAACATCGACGGGGACAAGTTTGTCAACCGGTACGACAGCGTAGTTATTGAATACGCCTCCACAAGAAGCGCAGTCGCCCATAGAGATGACCCATTTTGGATCGAGCATCTGGTCGTAGACGGTCTGTAACACAGGCGCCATTTTTTGACTGACGCGCCCGGCTACAATCATGACATCGCTTTGGCGCGGTGAGGCGCGGTAGACCTCCATGCCAAAGCGCGCCATGTCGTAGCGACTTGAGGCGGTGGACATCATCTCAATAGCGCAGCACGCTAAGCCAAATTGAGCGGGCCAGAGGGAATTTTCCTGTGCCCATTTGATGAGTTCACCTATAGGCCCATACAGGAATGGCGTTTTTTCCTTAGGCGTCATTCCCATTGCAGCCCTCCCTTGCGCCACACATAGGTGAAACCGACAAGCAGGGCGACGAGAAAAAAAGCCATCTCATAAAAAGCAAACGCGCCTATCTCCTTAGCCACAACGGCCCAGGGATAAAGAAAAATCACTTCGATGTCGAAAACGAGAAAAAGCAGTGCGACGAGGTAGTAGCGCAAGGGGAAGCGCTGTTGTAGCAGATGCGTTTCTGTCAGTATGCCGGACTCGTAGGGCTGGTACTTTACCTCGACGTTCTTTTTGGGAGAAATCAGGTTAGACAGTAGCAACGTGACGGCCGTGATGGCAGCGACTAACCCAAAATAGACATATACAGAGAAAAAATCCGACACAGCAGGCCCTTTTTGGTGTTCATAGCGGGCGGTGAACTATGTGGTCAATAGATTTTTTATTTTATGGGGACAGCATCTGTGGCATGCGCGCGGCTTTCTGCCAGCCTAAGCGTGCGCATAGACTTGAGCAGAATGGGGTAAAGCGCGGTGAATTCTTCTTGTTTGGCAGCACCTGTAAGGATGATCGCTTTGCCCTCGCGCACAAGGATCACATGCAGCAGGCGAACCTTGCCCCAAGGGGTCTGGATATCCACGGTGGACAAATCGGCTTTACCGGCAGCCGTCTCTACAAACCCAAGGCTTTTCCAGCAGTTGTTCTGCACCTCGTTGATCCTTTTGACAATTTTTAGGTAGTCTCTTAAAGAACCGTTGAACTCTTCTACCCCTACATTGATGGAAGGCGGGTAGTTAGATCTACTCTCCCCGATCACCATCGCTTCGACGTAGCGAGGCAGCTGATCGCTTTCAGCCATCTTCCAGCCCGGCGGCGGGTCGAAAAGCACGCTCTGCTCATTGGCAGAGAGTGTGGCTACAAGAAGGAGAAGACAAATCAAAAAAGGCCGCATGGACAGCATAGGTACCAAATTCAGATTTAGTTGTCTAAGCGGAAACTGCTTTGCCTCTCTTAAAAACCTCGATCCATGGGGACTTGTGGCCCTTAATATTAGTAGGCTCCTTTATACCGCTTCGTAGTCAAAAATTGAAACGCCCCAAGAGACTGATCGGCATTCAATCCATTGGACAAATTATGCAGCAAGATTACGCCTATGTCGATAAGACAGATATAATTTACAAATTAATTACCGAAGGGCAATACTACTTCCTGTCGCGCCCGCGAGGATTTGCAAAATCGCTTCTTTTAAGCACGCCGCAAGCGATTTTTAAAGGCGATAAACAGCTATTCAAAAATTGCCACATATACAACACAGACTACGACTGGAAAAAGTACCCCCGTTATTTATTTTGATTTTGCAACGATCTTAGCCGGTAGTCCCGCAACCCTGGCCGCCTCTTTGCGGTAAATTCTAGAAAGCACTACTGCGTCCTAGAACAAATCCATCAGCTGTCCAAATTTACGACAAGGGTTGGTCAACCTGATGCGAGCGCTCGCCGAGCTGGGCCTGGTGGTTGCCGCTAATTGACGGCTGTGAGAGCCCGCTGACAGATAACTTTGAACAGTTTGAACAGATCGACGTCGCTAAAAGTAACCAGACCATGCTAAATAATTTTTATGGAACGCTCAAAGAGCTCGACGAGCAGTTGCGATTTGTGTTTGCCACAGGGGTGACTAAATTTTCTAAAGGCTCGCTTTTTTTTGGATTGCATAACTTAACCGACATCACGCTCGAGCAAGCCGACTTGGCTGTACGGCGCCGGGCCTCCAAAACCTTTTTGTGTGATCAAGTAAAAAAATTAGCCCAGGAGCGCTGCCC
>CAYUJS010000062.1:0-8369 GCA_964445105.1 uncultured bacterium
TCTACTTGGTCGCGGTCATGGACTGGTTTAGCCGCTACATACTAGCCTGGGAATTATCGAACACGCTAGATGACACCTTTTGTCTAGATGCCTTGTCTAAGGCGCTGGAGAGAGGCTATCCGGAGATCTTTAACACTGACCAAGGGGCACAATTTACTAGTAAAAAGTTTACCAGTCGGCTAGAGGAGCGTGGTATCCGAGTGAGTTGGGACGGGCGTGGGCGAGCACTGGACAACGTATTTATAGAGAGGTTGTGGCGATCGCTAAAGTACGAGGAGGTCTACCTAAACTGCTATGAGACTGTGCCCGAGGCGGCAAAGGGTATTGCGCGTTACTTAAAGTTCTATAATGAAGAGTGCTCATACTCATCTGTGGAGTCCCAAGTGAAAAATTCGCTTGAAGAAAAACAAAGCGATCAGAAATCCTCTGGGGCGGGGAAAAAAAGAAATTTCGAGGGCCCTTCAGTATTTACTGGGGGCCTTTGAAAAAAGCTAAAACTTGAGTTTATTACCTTATTCCCACCGTTTTAGTGTCCAATATTTGGGGGTCACCTCAAGCAGCGATTCTCTATATAGGGCTGGCAGTCGTACTTTTCTTAGGCCAGCTGCAGGCCTCTAAGGCAATGGGAGATCGCTTTATCGGAAAAGCCCTTTTTCCAGCGAATATGAGCCAGATTTATAAGAGACATAACATCATCTGGGTTAAAAGTAGCAGCTTCTTCTGCCAACAAAGGCAACTCATCCACCGGTACAGACGCTAATTCCACGCTGAACTGAGTGAACACCTGCTATTTTTCGAACACGACAAACTCATCCTACGCAGTGAGCTGGCCGGTGAGCAGGGGGCATCCATCGAAAGCTAGGGAAACATAATGAGCGTCATAATTCATGTAGGCAGTCAAGTTCTGTAGCTGGGTCTGATCACTGGATTTTCCTCGGGGACAGTCGGACATTACCGCATAAGGCTCACGCATGGCTATCCAGGATAGTTACAGCGGGCCCTGGTCGCTGGAAGCTGCACAGCGAGCGCTATTCGTGAAATAATCCCTTTTACCAAACGGATATTCTTTTTTTGTTTGCATTGCCAAAGAGGTAAGACCTTCACGCAAGCTACTTGTTGTACTCGTCCAGCAACTTCACGCTGACTGGAACAAAAAGAGTCAGTCATCTCCTGCCACCTGCAAAGGATCCTTTGGCGTTCCGAAACGAAAGGACCCTCCTCTATTTTGGAGGCCAGCGGCAAAGACTCAGCTACGCTATCGTTTGCGCTCAGTTGGGACTCAAAACGATTTCTCAAAGCGTTGTCAAATAGGTAATAGATACCGACGATGCGCTTATCTGCAGGAACATCATGGTTGAAAAGGACTTGCATAAAGTTCCACTCGCGATCCGAACGTATCACTTCTACTTTGCAAGGCACGCTTGCTGGCGCAAATGAAGCGATTTTAAAACATCTTTCGAGAAGCTCTGCAGAAGGCTTGAATGAGCTGCAGGGCGCAAGGCTGTCAGCCTCAAGATTCTCTGGAAAGGATACTTTTTATCTGTAGGGCTGATTCGTGAATTGGGTCTCCATATTCTTATCCTACGAGCTAAGCTGTTTAGAGACAAGCAAGGCGGTTTTCAGGTAGCGCTCAGCTTGTTGGTTGTTACCTAGGGCCTTAGCAAGTTCTGCTAGGTTTTCGAGGATATTCACAAGGCTGCGACGAGGGGTTTCTCCATAAAGCCGTTGATCTACCGCTAATGCCTGCTCGTAATAGCCGACAGCCCTTTCCGGCTTTTCTAAAGCCCTACAAGCGGCTGCGAGGTAGGTGAGGCATGGCAAAATATCGGGATGCATATCAGTGCCATGCTTTTGTCGTAAATCGCTGAGAACCGTCTCAAAAGAGGCGAGATCGGCAAGCAAACGCGCTACTTCTGGTTGACGCCACCGCACAGCCAAATCTAGGGCCGTTTCTCCATTGAAATTCAGCGCTGTTCGACTAGCTCCTCTTTCCAACAGGTACCTGACGCTCACCTCGTGGCCATGTTTGGCCGCCCAGTGGAGAGGGGTATAATCAAATTTATTGACGCTCTTGGGGTCAGTACCCGCCTCAAGCAATGCTAGGGCAATCCCTGGCTTAGGTCTGCCCCACATACACCTATGGAGAGGATTTTTTCCATCGCTATCTGGCTGGTGGAGGGCCTTCAGCAAGCTTGTTTTGTCCGGTGCTTGCTTTAACAACTGTTGCAGCAGATCTAGATGTTCATTGTCAGCACAGAAATGCAGGCAATTTTCTCCTTCCGACGTAAGAGCAAACGGGTCGACCCCTTTTTCTATCATCAAACAAACGACTTCTATATTGCCTGTTTTCGCGGCTGTATGAAGAGCCGTATGACCAAGACCGTCCTTGGCTCCGTACTGCGCCAATAGCGATTTAACGCAATCCTTCCGCCCCCAATATGCGGCTACGTGCAGTGCAGTTTGCCGCCGCCGATTCAAATGAGCCTTCTCGTGAGGCCCTGAGAGATAGAAAGGTAGGATTAAATCGAGTAATTTCGGGGTTTGGGCACAGTCGATGAATCCCAGGGTTTCATCGAAACTAGGTTGATACTTTTGCCACGCTACATTCACCAATTCTGCCGCACGGGGGTGATAAAGGATCGCCTTCAGAATCTCTTTCTCTTGCGCTCTTCCGTTGGGAGCGATAGAAACTTGGCGTAACTTGAATAGGTCCCTACCAAAGTTCTGCATTAGAATAGACCAGGGCGCAAACTTCGGGCAATTGCTAATGGCCAGCCAGCTCAAGGTTGAGCCACTCGCTGGGCCGCGCACTGCATCAAGTTGCACACAGTTTTCTACACGGAAGGTTTGCAAGCAGGAAGCGGTCAAAACTATTTCACGCAAAGGCTCGCTATCCGCGATGGAAAGATAGCGGAGGGAGGGAAGTGCGAGCTTCACCTGCTTGAGCGAAATATTTTTTATAACGAGTTTTTTCAATGAACTGCCCTTCTCAGATAAAATTCGCAAAAGCGACGCATCGAGCGCACAGTTGTGGAGCTCTAAAGAAACAAGCAAAGGAGAGTTCTTTAGAATTTGTTGCAGCGCGTCTTTAGTCAATGGACACCCGCGTAGGCATAGATGCCGGTAACGCATCGAAGCGATTGCCTGAAGTACTTTCTTGCGCAAACGAGGAAGTATTAGCCCAAAATCGATCCCTGGAGAGTCTTCACCCGAGCCGTTCACAATCTTTTCATAAAATTCAAAAGAGGCGGGCTTACAAAACCCCTTGGTCTCCCCGTTTTGAAGCTCAGCTCTTAAGACAGACAGAGAAGCATTTTCTTGTTGGATTAGCTCCCTGATCGCATTGAGCTCATGGATCGCCTCGGGTAGCAGTTGCGTTACCTCAGTTACAGAAGCGCTTTGGCGACCAAGTCCGCTCGGGTAATTTGAGGAGGCTGTTTTGGCCGGATCGAGCAAGCCGTAGCCTGTGTCCGGAAAGAGATTTACAAACCCCAAAATTTCTTCGCCTGTTAAACCGGGGGTAGCCAAAACCGCTTGAAGACGACGAAATTTCTGATAGATCTCTGCCACTACTCCTTTCCTGAGGCGGACCAAAAAACCCGCCCTTTGATCGCTGGAAAACAAATCGCATTGGAGCTGCTGCTGCTCAACTAGGTGGTCAAGCCATTTGGGCAGCAACTCCTCAGGATTCAGGGAACGGAAATAAGCCGCAGCTTCTGCGCAAATTGGCTGCGCCATCTGCGCTAGGCTATGAATAAAACATTGCACCGGTACGTCATTCACATCTAATCGCGTTCCTGAAGTAAACGCGTAGGCATTGTTGATACCGACGAGACGATAGCATCCGTTAGACAGCGGTTCCAAAAGCCAGTCCTCCGGTTTTGCGCCTCCGTGGTTCGTTAGCAAAGAGGCTAAGAAAGTCTGCCAGAAAGCGAGCGTCTCTATTTTTTCAAACTGCTGCTCTTGCTCTGGATGCGGGTCTCCAAGGTTTCCTCCTTCTACGACCAAGGATACCAAAACGGGGTAGCTGCGTCCTTGGCAGTTCGTTATCTTCATCAGCTCGGCATGCGGGGTACTGTGCCCAACGAGTAGCTCCAGCAGCTTGTTTGTCGCGCCCTCTACCCACGGTTTCTCTGCCCACTGCCTAATCTCAAGAGCGTAGTCTCCAAGCTCCCCGGAAAAACAAATTCTAGCGGTGCCGTTTTTCCTTTTGGGACGGATATTACCCTCATCGTCGAATAGCTGGGCAACAAGTGGCTCCGCTAGAGCAATCGCCTTCATCGAGGCCCCTGCTAGCGTGCAAGCAGAGGCTGGCTGTTGCAAGGCCAGTGCCTCCATGGCTAGGTGCCAACGCAATTTGAGATTCCGCTCTTGTAAGTAGCGCAGCGCCGGTTGTAAAGCAGGTCGCTCAAGCAAAAAAGAACGAATGCTGCAAATATTGACAGAGCAGCCAGCACCCGCAAAAATAAGCTGTTGTGCCACGCGTTCGTTGCACGCTTCGATGGCAACGTCCAACGCCGTCTTCCCCTCTGAATTCAAACGATCAAGATTGGCGCCCTTTTCGATAAGATAGGCGATAAGCGGTTCGGCTTGCTCAGGCGCATGCTCTGCTAACGCCACCAGTTGATGCAAGGGCGTACACCCACGTCTATCGGTACTATTTACAAGACAATCGGGCTGATCGACAATCCAGCGAGCAAGTGCAGACGTTTCGACAGGGGCGCGGGTAAATTGCTGCATGCAGAGCAAAAGTGAGGTATGCCGCTCAGCGTCGTACGCTCGTAGGTCGGCCCCTGCACGAGCAAGGCACTGGACCATTGGAAGGTCCACGGCCGCGCAAGCAAGTAGCAAAGCCGTCTTACCCTCTCGCTCCTTGAAACACAACAGCGAAGACTTTGCGTCAGCTAGGTGCACTTCTTGCTCATCTTTCACCAACCGCTCTACTAATTTCAAATAGCCTCTTCCGACAGCCGTAAAAAAGAAAGAGCGCCTGGAAAGGGGATTTGAAGGTTGACCTGGTAAAGCCAGTTGAGTCGTTAACGTCGGGAATGCTTGCAGTGCTTTACCGAATAGGGCGACCTGCAGCTGGAGGGTATATGTATGAAAAGGCAGCTGCTGGATCCAGCGTGCGACTATGTCAGCGGGCAGCTCCTCCGGTTCATCCCTGCAGGGGAAGCTTTCAGCAGCAAGCTGGATGCCTTCAACGGGCTGGCTATAAATTCTGCCGATAGCTTCTTGAAGGCTGTCCGATTGCGCCAGGAACTGCTCGTAAACCAAAGAGAGCTTCGGCTCGACGATTCCGAAAAGCTGTCTGTTCGTTAGCTGAGGAAAGCCTTGCAGGGCTTGATGAATCGTTTTGGCTTTTTCGTAAACGTCTAACACAAGCTCAAAAGATATTTTCAGAGGTATTTTTAAAGAAAGCGTCTCCTCCTCCACGAAATCGGTCTCCACAAGCACCTGTTGGCTCTGCAGACGAGCGTAACGCCTATTTTCCTCCTCCAAAGACGCCAACCAATCGGCTACCCACTCTTCAGGCGTCTTCACTAGGATACGTCGACGGATCGACTCACTAAATTTAGCATTCATGCCAGGCAGCAGGTAAATAACTGTTCTAATTCCCGCTTTAACCCGTCCCCTATCCGAAATAAAGGCTTTCTCAAATGCCTGATCGTTATCGATGGCTGTAATTTTTATAGTTTTGATACCGCCCCTATCATCTCTTTGAAGCGTTGCAAAAACATTGTCTCCCTTGTGGTCCGAGGGGCCTGTCAACAAAGAAACAAAAAGATGCGCGCTGATATCCGCCGTATCACAGAAGCCAATGAGTAGAGGTAGACTCTTCCAGAGCTCCGCTGCAGGCTGATAGGGAAAGATTTCCCGCACCTTCCGAAGGGAACCGGCAAAATCAACGAGCTCTTTTACGCTCACCTGCCGTAGACCCTGTCTGGCGGACACAGTGGCTAGATCCAAGCATTGATATAACAAACCTAAAGCAGCAACTAGCCCTGAGGAAGAGTGCTTCTTGATATGATCGCACAGGGCGGGGCCTACGTTAGCTAGCGCCTCCACCTTAGAAAATTCTTTCAGCCTTTTGTGAAGCGGCAGCGGATTTAGTATCCATTGAAACGCCTCCACCAGGCGCTCTGCCGCTTGCATCGGGGGAAGGTCGGCGAGCTGATGGGGCGCTAAATCCGGGTACACATCTAAAATCGGCAAAATCCAATCCAAATCGAGAATACGCACAAAGGTTTCTTCGCCTTTATTTTGACCCAAGCTATTTTGTAAAAACTGCACAACTTCGGAAACCCCAAATAGCTCTTGCATCGACACACCATCGACCCCCAATCCAGCCTGCAGTACCCTTCCATAAGGCCTGTGCCGGCCTTCAAAAAACACACCGCTGATTTTTACCAAGGTAGTGGGGGCTGCAGTTCCTTTTTTTATGGTTGAGTAAAGGCTGTAAACTGCCAATTCCATCTCAGGGCGAATGTGATGCATCCCCTCGGGATTGGGTTTGTAAAAAACTCCTTCCAGGTGGGCCAATGCGCGGCCTCCTACCAACTTCTTGGCAGCTCTGCCCCTTGCATCTAGACAAAGGAGCGTACGGGCCACTTGCTGACTAACGCAAAAAAAGCCGCACCCGGCCCCAGTGAGCTGTGCTTTAGGCTCTAATAAAACCCCTCGCTCCTCCTCAGTTTTGACCCCTTTTAAATCTTCGATAAAGTTCTGATAAGTTTCGATGACCACTTGCAAAGAATCGACCATCGCCTGGATGCTCTGTTCCTCACATCGTCGCGCCTCGTGCAACAGTGTCTTCCATCGGAAAACAATCTCCTCCAGCTCCTCCAGCTGAGCCTTTGGGGAAGAGAAATTTTCTCTCAACTGATGAGCCGGCGCGCGCAGTCCAAGGACAGCTTTCTGCAATTGCTGAGCGAGGGGGTTTTTGGCATCGGCATAAAGCAATTTTTCATGCAGCGTAGCGACAGCCGCACCGAAGTAATCAGGCTTCAAGGTAGGAAGATTGAGTATTCGCTCATACAACGGCCAGATGCTATCCTGTACGGGAATAAAGGAGGTTCGGTAAAGTATCTTGGCTGTCTGTTCCGTGTAGACGATATGCTGCCTTAATACAGCCTCCAAGCGGTGGGCACCGCTCAGCTCTTTAACCAAAGTGATAAAGTTCCTTAAAAAAGCAATACGCTCTTGAAAATCTTCCGCTCTCAAACAAAATTTCGCTTGCAGCATTTCGTTGAGCTTCGCACAAATAGCTTCAATCAACCGCGAGCTTATAAAATTTTTCTCAACAGCTAAAAAGCGTATCTTTTTTTCTAGATCGGCAAGACTTTCAAGTGGGCCGTCAAAAATGTTTGCGGACGGGCCGGCGGCAGACGGGCCAGCTGAGCCCGCTATCGCCTGCCTGTGGTAAGCGGTACGGTAGGCAGACGCCTCTTGGCTAGGGGATTGATTGATGGGGAGAACCCTACCAGCTTGCAAAGAGCTAGGCGACGATGAGGAGGAAAGACTCAAATGGATGGGCACTGGCGAGGATGGAGGAAGGAAGCCTCGACGCTGCGTATTCAGCCACAGACCCGCAAGATCCGCTTTTGGTATTCCCGAATTCCATGCCATCTTCCAATCCTTTGTAAACCCTTCATGAACGCTTTTGTGACCGAGGGGGAAATCTAACAAATAGTTTTTAAACTGGCGAACTTTTTGGCAGGGCCGTATCGGCCAATTCTAGCTCGCAATCTCGGGATTGAGCGCAACCTCAAGCATCGGCAAACAGCAACCGTTTTACCGAGGGTCTGACGAAATATAAATTATTGACTATAAAAATATGTATAAAGAAAAACTGCGATAAGCAGAAAAAGCTAAGCCGCTTGCAAGTGCTTTGTATGTGATCCCGTAAGACGTTCTAAAGGACTGCATCCGGGGGCCGCTAGACCCCTCGAACGGTTGTCGACAAGCAGGGCAAAGGAAATTAGAACAAACTTTTTAGCACTTTCTCCCTACAGGCCGATTTACACGCCGCAGCAGCTTGCTTTGTGGCGGCGCCTCTCTTTAGGCTGGTTTCCCCTTGCAAAAGATTCAGCGCCATTTTGCGGCACGTAGCAAAGTTCCTCGCACCGATGCGATCCCTATACCTGGACCTATCCTGACCAAATGCCACATCTAGCCTCCAGTGCAATGAGTTTTCTATGTGCCAATGGCTTCTCACCGCATGGGCGATCTGTTCTGCCTCTTGCCCTAAGCTGGTTCGGTGCGAGAGGGCAGATGCAGAGCGGACAGTGTTGTGCAATTTCTCGTCTCGATTCGGCCGTGCCCTTTTTGTGAGCTTTCCCAGGTTGTGGACCCGCAATTGCTCGGTC
>CAYUJS010000063.1:0-7997 GCA_964445105.1 uncultured bacterium
ATGATGATGAGCCGTACGGATTGGGCGCAACCGTCCAGGAGCTTTGAGAAAGAGAGAACTGGCCTGATAGAAAGAGACTAGACATTGGCGTAGCCTCATGGTTTATGAAGTAGACAGATTAGCATACATTAAAATTCAAAAACGATTGTTTTTATTGGTTATACCTGCCACTAGCGAATGACAGTGATCCTCGGGTGTGCCGCTAGCAATGCGCTTAGTCCGATGTCCGTGATGCGGGAACACAGAGATAGATCCAAACTGGAAAGGTGCGGGCAGCCTTGAGCCAGCGCGTGCAGTGCGCCGTGCGTGATTTTTGCGCAGTGGGACAGGTTCAGGCTGGAGAGATTGGGGCAGCCTTCAGCCAGGGCTCTCAGGCCAATGTCTGTGATCTGCGTGCACCAAGAAAGATCTAGGCTGGAGAGATTGGGACGGCTCTGGGCCAATGTTATCAATTCATTGTCTTTGATCTGATCGCAACCCCACAGATTCAGGTTGGCAAGGTTGGGGCAGCCCTTAAGTAACGCAGTTATCCCGCTGCCTGTGATCTGCTTGCATTGAGACAGGTCCAAGCTAGAGAGCTTAGGACAGCCTCGAACCAACGCATCTAGTCCGATATTCGTGATCTGCTTGCACTGAGCTAGGTCCAGGCTAGAAAGCTGGGGACAGCCTCGGGCTAACGTATCCAGCCCGCTGTCTGTGATGCGATAGCATCCTGAGAGGCTTATGTTTGTAAGCTGCGGACAGCAGTTTGCTAGCATCCCCAATTCAACGTTAGTCAGCCCTTTGCCACAGCTAAGCGGTTTACCCATGAAATAATCCAATGCTAGAGAGACCAGTCGATCCTCCCCCAGGCACCAGGCTTTTAGTCCGAGTAGCATCTCCATGGCCTCTGGACAACGCAGGATCGCCTGTACTAATAGCCCTTCCTCTTGGGTTGATAGCCCCTGTTCCGTGATAACCGGGCGAGGCGGGACATCTCTCAGCTGGATGCAGTGGCTGGTGGAGGCTTTTAGCCAATCGGCAAACATCCCCCACCAAGGTTGTAGCTGAGGGCAGGCCTTGAGCCGTAACGTCTGCAGCACAAAATCGCTAGGCGCTGGTCCGACCAACCTAGGGTACCAGCGGTAAAAAGTAGCCCCTTCGTAGAGCTTTACATCGATAGAAGATAGCGTCCAACATGCCTCCACAGATAGGTGCTTTAGCGTATGGCTTATTGTTAATTGTTGTAACTTTGGGCAAAGGAGAATCTGTAACCGATAGAGAGTGGGATGTGGCAGCTGTAGCTGGGTGATTTCGGGAAGGTTGGCCAGACAGAGATGGGAAAGATGTTGAGCTTGTGAAAGCTGTGTCAAAAGCCAATTATCGACCTGGCAAGCCCGTAGTTCAAGCTTGAGCAGCAACGGAGAATTAAATAATATTTGGGTAAGAAAGGCTCTATCTAAGGCTGCACAGCCCGAAAGACACAGCGTGCGGTAGTTACCTTTGAGAATTTCGCCGAGGAGCCTTTTCTGTTTCGCCAGGTCGGGCAGTCCCTGATGCTGCATAGCGCCAAAGTCGATACCCTCAAAGGCTCCAGGCAATCCGTTGATAACCTTCTCTTTAGAGGTGTCTAGTTTCAGTTGATTAAATGGGGCAGGATCTCCCTCCTGCAAAGCTTGGCGGATCCTGCTTAGTTGCTCTGCACGGATTTCGATTTCTTGTTGGATAGCCTTTAACTCGCGCAGGGCGAGGGTAGGACCATACTCAAAAACCTCTTGATGGAGGGCCTTTTCTGGGATTGTCATCAACCTGATGATCTCGTGGCTGCCGTTGATGCTTTGGCGGCGTCCGGCGACAGCCTCGCAGTATTGAGTTTTGGTGATGGAGAGGAATCGCTCCAAAGGCGTTTTGTGCGTCCGGAAAGCCTCCTCATAGCGTATGCCCAGTTGAGGAATGACTAGGCGCAGAGCTTCCATGCCTGTAAGCTGGGCAGATTCCTTTAGAGCAATCTGTAAACGCTGAAATTTCTGATAGATATCGACCAGGTAACCGGGCCTAAATGGGATGGGGATCACCATGCCGCTGTTCTTACCGCTCTTCTTGAAGAGCGTGCGGCGCTCTTTGGATGAAAACAAATTGCAGTAGTGCTGGTTTTGACGCTCGAGCTGCTCGAGCCAGAGGCGTAATAGTCGCTCCGGACTAAATGAGAGAAAGCGTTCACGCGCTGCCGGGTGAATAGGATGGTTGGCCTGGTCGAGACAATAGAGAATGCATTTGACGAGCGCAACCGCATCCCCTTCTCTTACTAAAGGGGGAACGAAAGCGTGGTCATTGTCGATGCCTACCAAGCGATAGGTACCCTCAGGCTGTGGTTCAAGAATAAAGTTATCAGGCTTGGCGTCTTCAAAGTTGACCAGCATAGAGGCGAGTAGAAGCTCGGAAAAAGCCAGTGGATCGAGTTTTTCCAACCTTCGCGTTTTTACAGGATCCTGGAGCACATCTTGGAGGTTGTCGCCTTGAATTGCCTGCGAGATCAGTACAGGATAGCTGCGGCCGCGAGGAAGGGTAAGCCGCACAAAATCCGTAAAGGAGGTGCCGTGACCAATCAGCCATTCAAAAAGCTTATCGACGGCATATTCTATTCCTGGCATCTCTGGGTACTGCTTGAAAAAAAGCTCATGACCGCCAGGAAGAGTCAGCTTACCTACGTTGCGGCGTCCATAGTTAAGCTGAGAGACGATGTCTCCATGATTGTCTAGTAGGTGTTTGGTAAGATTAGGTGGAAGGGAGACCTCACCTAGCTGGACCTCTTTTAGAGTTACCTGGGAATCTGTAGAACTAGAACGCAAAGCGTCTAAAGCTAAGTGCCAGCGCAAGAGAAGGCTGTGGCTTTTTAAAAGGACGTAAAATTTCTCAAGGTTGGGACGAGAAGCGAAAAAGGCGCGGGCAGCTTCGACATCGAGTGTGCGGCCGGCTCCTTGCTGAATTAGTTGTTGAACGAGACGCTCGTTTTGCTGTTCAATCGCGTAGTCAAGAGGGGTTCGATTTTGATCGTCCAGTAGGTCTGAGGTGGCTCCTTTTCGAATCAAGTAAGCCAGTAGCGGCTCGGCCTGTTCTGGAGCGGCTTCTGCTACGCTGACTAGGTGGTGCAAGGAACCCCATCCGCGGCGGCCAGCAGCAAGATTAAATAGGATGTTTGGCTGCTCTCCTAAAAAACGAACCGCTTCTGCGGTTTCTGTCGGGGACTTTCGAAAGTGTTGCAGACAAAGCGAAAGCGCGCTTCTGCCTCCCAGGTCCAGTGCCTGGAGGTCAGCTCTGTAATGAACTAGCAACTTGATCATCTCTAGGTCTAGAGTGAGACAAGCGAGTAAGAGCGCAGTCTGTTCCTCCGGATTTCTTGTTTCGATCAAAGAAACTTCGATCTCTTTGTGCTCTAAATAATGCCTTTTCTCCTCTTCCAACAAACGCCCAACGAGCGCGGTATGGCCCTGCTTTACAGCCATGAGAAAAAACTCACATCTTGAGAAAGGATCGCCTGGGCCTCCTGGGGTGGTGAGGCTGTGTACCAGATGAGGAAACGCGCGTAGAGCCTTGCCCATGAGAGAAACTTGTAGCTTAAGGGGGAAAGAACAGAGCTGTAGGCCTTGTAAAAACGACAAGGCCGCTTCTGCCAGGATCTGCTTTTCGATCCTAATTGCGCGGGGTTCTTCCTTAGTTGAAAACAAGCGGGGGACCTCTCCATAGGCCATCTCCGGGGTGTCGGTAATGCTTAGAGCTTGTTGGCAGACCTTGTTCAGTTCCGGCTGAATGGCTTGCAGAAGATCCCGGTGAGTAGAATCGGGATCTTCTTTAAGCTTTGCCGTTAGCGCCTGAACCTTTTTGTAAATTGAGAGGACTAGCCCTGTCTCGATTTTTAAAGGGATATGAAGAGCTTCTAAACCTCCCTCGCAAAGATCGCCTTCGGTAAGCACCCCTTGCCTTTGCCAACGCATATAGCGCTGGTTTTGTTCCTCCAGAGCCACCAACCAATCGAAAACGAAAGCTTCGGGTGTTGTTTCTAAGAGCTTTTGTGCGATTGAGCTGTCAAACGGGCGATGCATAGGTTGATCCAACAGATAGAGAATGGTTCTAACGGCGTTCTCGTTAGGGGCAAAGGCAAGATCGTTGTCGATGCCAACCAGCGAAAGAGACTGCACACCGTCTCGCTCATCTCTTTCGAGAGTGACCATAATATTGTCTGTTTTGTGATCGCAGGGGTTAGTCAGCAGCGAGACAACGAAGTGGGCACTAAAGTTAACAGGGTCGAAACGGCTCATAAGCTTAGGCAGCTCGCTGAGAAGCTGCTGCGCGGAAAGCTTTGGGAAGTATTGTTTGGCCTTCTGCGCATGGAAGCAGAGATCTGTCAGCTCGGTAAAAGAAACACCTCTCAATTTTTTTTTGGCAGAAATGACGACAAGGTCTGGATATTGTATCAGTAAGGCCAGAGCGTCGACCAAAAGGCCGGTGGAATAGCGAGAAATATGTACACAAAAATCTCTTTTTGTCTGATCTGCTGAAGGCCGATCCAAAAATTCTAAGCATCTTTTAAAAGCTGGTTGGGTGTTAAAATGTGCTTCGTAAGCATTCACCAAGCGTTCTGCAGCCTCCTCCAAGTTTAGACTGGACAATGCTTCTTGCGAAAGATGGGGGTAGTTTTCAAAGAACTCTCTTTGCCACTCTTCTCCCACGAACCATAAAAAGGCCTCTCGACTAAGGTCAATACCAAGGCAGCTTTCTAAAAAAGGCAGCACATTGGCCATTCCCAGTAGCTCCCGCAGGCACATGCCTTGGATGCCATAGCTCGCTTGCAGAACGCGTTCGTAGGGATTGGGCTCTTCGGCGAAAAAAACGTTCCGGACCTTAGCTAAGGCAGTTGGAGCAACGCCCTGGCACCCAAGCAGCTGGTAGAAGGCATACACCGCAAATTCCATCTCTGGACCGATGTAAAACATGCCCTCTGGATTTGGCTTGTAGTAGACCCCCTGTTTGTGACAGACCGCATGAATGCCGTCTTTATTCTTTTTGCAGATGTTACCTTTTTCATCGCGGCTGAGCAGGTCGCGCGCCTCGCTCTGGTCTAGCGAAAAAAACCCTAGTCCTACGCCGCTCAGTTGTGCTTGGGGTGTGAGAAGCTCGCGCCTCTTTCCTTCAGAAGCTTTGCTGAATTCATCCAAAAAACTTCGGTAGATTCCAAGGATGCTCTTTAGGGGGGCGCAAAAAACTTTCACGCGGCTTTCGGAAGATCTCCCCTGCAGGTGGTGGAGCAAAGTCACGCAGGTTTGCTTGACTTCCTCTATTCGCTTTAAAGACTCGGTGGAATCTGGCTGGCTCCGGAAGTAACACGCAGGAGGCTGAAGCTCGGGTAGCAATCCTCGTAAACGCTCGATTAAGGGATCGTCTTGGATGGCATACGGCAATTGCTCGTGCAGCATGGCGATAGCAGCGCCAAAAAGATCGGGCTTCAGAGAGGGAAGTTGCAAAATACGTTCGTAGAGACGCCAAAAGCTATCTTGTACTGGTGTAAACGAATGTAGATAGAGCGCGGTGGCGGCTTGTTCGGCATGAATGAGATGTTGATTGAGTGCATCCAAGAGTCGCTCCGAACCGGATAGTCCTTGAGCGTCCTTGAGCATCTCTTTGAGTTGGAGGATGCGAATTTGGTATTGGTCAAGCTGAAAACAGGGCTCTGCTTGTAGTGCCTCATTGAGTTGTGAAGAAAGTCTAGCTAGTTGTTCCTCGTTTACTGAACGAGGAAACCGCGCAAGCTGGTGAAGCTGCTCGATCAGGTCCCGAAAAAGGCGAGGGGGCTTTTCTTCTAATGTTCTTACAATAGCCGGCTCTTCGGTCATGCGATCATCCGCAGGGGGTGCAGAAGAGGACGATGACCCGTACGGGTTGGGAGCGATCTCCCAAGAATTTTGGGCAAAAGAAAATTGACTTAGCGGACTAGAGCCATACATCGACGGCGACCTTTTGGTTTATGAAGTAAACAAGATATCATAAGTTAAAATTCAAAGACGATTATTTTTGCTATTTTTGGGCTTTGCCCCAGATCTAAGCATACGGCGATGCCGCAGCGCACCCGTTGTCAATCGGCGACGCTTGCCTAGCCAAAGAAAGGATAAGGTCTAAAGTAAATAGTCACCACTATCTCGCCACTGCCTACCCTTACATGAAAGACAAGTCAACGGGTGTGTTTGAGAGGTGATGCTGGCACATGGCATGCCGTCTGGACGCGGTAGGGACGCCGGTAACTCACAGTGTGCCTGAGATGCTTTGTGGGTGTTTTTCAGCTTCCGCCCGCGATTTCCTTATGAGCCATTTTAAATAGGCGCCCCTGCTTCTGCTGGGGTGCCATCGCGCTAGGTGTACAATCGAAAACCAATTATCTAGAGGGCCTAATACCAATCAAAAAATTTCTGAATAACTGGGTAATCAAGGCTAACTGCCTTTTCTTCCCAACTAGTAGCGCCAAGCCCGAGCAAAAGAAGAGCGCTGACAGCATAATACCAGTTATCACGACATCTTTGGTTCTGAGCATCGGGAACCCTCTCTGCTGCTCCGCTACTACTTTTCCAAGCTGTTTTATAAGATCAGGGGCCCTCGTGAGGTGGGTCAGTGGGTTGTCCATAAATTCTCTATAACGCAGGCTCTCTGACAGCTTATCCAACTCTCGATATTCGTCTGGATGCGTTCGCTCGAGCAGGTTTTTTTGTATATTATTGTGTACGGTCCAGAAAATTTTACGGGCCTCCGCCATCCTGGGACTATCGTTCTTTGAATAGATGTGCTCGGGCTGGATGTACTGTTCGAGTAGTGTATGCACGTAAGCGAAGTGGTCGTCCGCGATTTGAAACTTCAGGTAAAAGACAGCGCCAGAGCCAAGCTCGCTGTCCGTAAGCTCAACCAATTTAAAAGGGAAATGACTAAAGTCCCGGGTTAGGTCCAGCCGCATCAATCTATGGGAAAGATTAGAGCAGGCAGCTTTTGGCACAGGAGCTGCTGGCGGCGCGAGGCTGGCGCAGGGTATAGGGTCCATTTTTAATCCTTTGGTTTAGTTAGGTGGACGGCACAGAGCCGCTACATAAGTTGCGATTCCTCACTTATAAATAGGAAGCCGCCTGTGGGCGACGATCGGTAAAAGTGGCAAAGCCTCTGTCATCTCTTCAAACACATCAAATTCTGTAATAATTTTTGTAGAAAGTGAGGCAGCGCTTCCTTTGCTCTTTGTTAGCACCTTCTCGGATTAAATCTGCCGTTAGATCACTAATTACCTCCCAGGTTACGGCTTTATAATCTCTTTGGTACTGCTCGAGCAGCAATTCAATCCCTATTTGAAAAATGCGATTGTCATCACTTGGAGTTCTATCCAGGCGGTTTAGTACTTTCTTGTAGGCCTTGATAGCGTTTTTGGCAAAGTCGCTGGCATAGACTAGATCTTTTTTTTCATAAAGAGGCAGACCCAAAGGATCGGTCCCGCTGCTGCCTTTATCCAATGCCAGTTCGACACATTCCTTGTCGTACACGTGACCATGAGGAGATAAAACCGGAAAGGTAATGAGATCGAGCGAGATCGGGTCGATTAGGTTTTCGTTTGGGTCTGTCAGATGGTTTGCGCATTCTTCGCCAATATACCGTTTGACCGTATTTAGAAATAAACGATACTGCGTTTGGGTTAAACCCTGTTTCCAAGCTCTGTACTCTTCGGATCTCTCGATGACGAACTCGCCTTTAACCTTTGCTCTAAAGCAGCCATAAACAAGGCCCGCCATACCGCCTGCACCTGCGCCTAATGCCGCGCCTGGCTGAGCCCCTTTTTTTCCTTGAGAACAAGCGCCGACGAAAGCACCAACTGAGGCTCCAGTGGTAGCTCCTATTGCTGTCCATTTAAGGGCTTCTTTGGCACAAATTGTCATAACCGAAACGCGTAATTGGCTGTGATTTGGGAAGTCCACTTGACCTAAGCTCGGCTTTCGCCA
>CAYUJS010000064.1:0-7783 GCA_964445105.1 uncultured bacterium
CCCGGTGGTCGATGTAAATAGCAATCCACGCAATCCAGTGATCAATAGCCGCGCTTTCGGCAATAGCCCTGAAATTGCCATCTCTTTTGGCAGCGCCGCGCTGCAGGGGTACCATCGAGCTGGTGTGATCGCCTCTCTCAAGCATTTCCCAGGCCACGGCGATGTGGAAGTGGACTCGCACTTTGCTCTGCCTTGCGTAAATAAATCGCTAGATCAGCTTGAGCAGGCCGAATTGCTCCCCTTCAAAATGCTGGCACCCCACGCAGATAGCGTCATGACAGCGCATATTCAAGTGCCCGCGCTAGACCCAGAAGGGGGCTGTGCAACTGTTTCGAAGCACACGCTAAACTATCTGAGGGACCGACTAAATTTTAAGGGCGTGATCATCTCCGATTCGCTGGTTATGAAAAGCGTCCTGAAAACCTGTGCGTCGGTAGAAGAGGCCACGATTCGCGCTCTAGACGCCGGCTGCGACATGCTGATACTAGGGGGCAGGCAGCTTGTAAACGGCAATACGGCAATCGAATTGTCTACGAACGACGTGCGTAGTATTCATCAAGCTTTAGTCACAGCTATACGCAGCGGCCGTATCTCAGAAGAACGACTTAACCAAGCTGTGGAGCGCATTTTGCAGCTTAAAAGCAGGTATGCGCTACAAGCAAAGACAAGGCAAGTGCCCTCTTTTGTTCCTCCCTTGCGCGTTTCCCCAGAGGAGGCACAGCAGGTCGCGCACAAAATCTGGTTGAACGAATGCCATGGTTCACTAGAGGGCCTGACGCACTGGAACGCGGGCGAAGAATTCGGATCGTTTGGAATCGGTCATTTTATTTGGTACCCCGAAGGTAAGCAGGGGCCCTTCCGCGAAACCTTCCCCGCACTACTGGCCTTTCTGCAAAGCCATGGCACACAGTTGCCAACTTGGCTGAAACGAGCGCAAACATGTCCGTGGAGTACGCAAGCAGAGTTTAGCCAAGCGCAGCAAAACTCTGATATGCAAACTCTCAGACAACTTCTTTACCAGACAAAAGACCTGCAAGCGCTCTTCATCGCGCAGCGCTTAGAACAAACGCTGCCAACGATGCTCGCAAAAACCGCCCTAAATCAGCAGCCATTGCTCAGCAATCTCTTTTACAACTTAGCCAGCAGCCGCGATGGTTTGTATGCGCTGATCGATTACGTAAATTTCAAAGGAGAAGGCACCTCACCTAAAGAAGCGTACCAAGGCTATGGGTGGGGCCTGTTTCAGGTTCTACAGCACATGCCCTCCGATACTAAACAACCGCTAAAAGACTTTGTAAAAGCCGCTAAAATTGTGCTCGTGAGGCGGGTCGAAAACTCCCCACCCACCCGCAACGAGCAAGCCTGGCTGAAAGGCTGGTTCAATCGCCTGGATACATACGATTCAGGCCAACACTGACTATCTTTAGCTTCGTCTAAAATCTGCGAGCTGCCATTTGACTTGCTCGCCATCTGTTCCCGGAACTACCAAGCCCTTTGCAAGATCTGCAAAGCGTTTAAAAGAACCTGCATCACGCTCGCTTGCAATGCTATAAATAGTGCTCGTCGCCTCACCTTTGTTATCGATATCAGGTACCTTCTTCCGATCAGCAATAGCTTTAAACTGTTGCGGGATAATTTTGCTGTAATGCTCCTCACCCTGTATTTCGCGACAGTGTTTGCCAAAAAAGACGAAAATAGCCCGTTGGTAAACCTCCGTGCAGCTGCTAGAAACCTCACTTTTTCTGAGCGAGGCAAACGCACAATAGGGAATACCCTTTTTAGTTCCCACTAAGATAGGCGTCTTTCGCTCTTGCATTTCGGACCACTCCGGATGCCCATCGTGAGGATACACAGCGTATCCAGTTTGTTTTAAGACGCGCTGAACATCTTTTGGGAATTTATTTAACGGGCTGCGCCTTTTGTATTCTTCATAAAGGAATCTGAGAGCGGCGATTGCTGCCAAACTAAGCAACACACAAACGGCCACTTCTTTTAGCTTGTAGCCGGTAGGCTTGCAAGGAACTAATCCTGCCGCCTGATGTGATAATAAAGCGATCTGACCAGCCATCAAGGACTCCTGGAGTTGGTAGCCGCTCACGGTAGCTAAAGAGACTTAAAGGCACCCGTAAAATCAAAAATACAAATAAGGAGATTTTTGATCTTTAGTTCCTTTAAAATCAACACGTTAGGTTGCGCTTAAGCCCCGCGGCCGGTTACAGTTTGTAAGCTTTTCCCGAATCTAGGAAATAGAGGCCGTTATGTCAACAATTTTTTAACAAATTCTTCTCTCGCAGTTTCATAAAGATACTGTCTCACGGAGAAAAAGTAGGCAGAGCCTGACACGTGTCGGCTAAAATGAAACGGCCTAAAATATGCGTTTACATTCCATCAGGGTCAACGTCCTGGATAGTATCAGCTTTTAGAGAAAGGCTAAGATCGTTTCTCAAAATGTCTGAAAGGAGTGGCATGGGGTTAGAAGTTTTCGATACAAAAATAGCCCCAAAGATACTTACGAGATCTGTTTTAGCTTGACGTCCGCTTAACATTCTTTGGGGCTGTGAGCCCGCGTTGAATACTGTTTATTACCCTAGCCTAGACGAGGCAGGCTCCGCTCGCTTTTTCTACGAAGCTTAGCTCTGTCACCCCAGGACCATCTTGGACGGCCCAAGTCTAAGCCTTTTGGCCACCCCACCTAGGATAGAGCGTAGCGTCGATCTTCAAGCCATCCAGAATGCGCCCTACGATGAAGTTTTCCATCTCTCGCAGGCTTGCGGGCTTGGTGTACCATCCTGGGACGGGAGGGGCAATCATGCCCCCCATACGGGTGATGCGCAGCATGTTTTCCAGATGATTTTCGGCTAAGGGCATCTCTCTGGGAACCACGATAAGCGGTCTCCGCTCTTTCAAGTGCACGTCAGCTGCCCTGCGCAACACGTTGTCGGAAAGTCCAATCGCGATGGCCGCTAGCGTCGCCATACTACATGGAATGACCAACATACCATCCGTTCGATAGGAACCGCTCGCAAGGGGGGAGCTAAAATCGCCGATATTATGGAGGCGGATGCGCGTTTGCTGCGCGGGAGTAAAACTAGCAATAAATTTCTGTGCCGTAGCAAAATCGCTGCCCATCTCTTCGAGCGCCGTGTACAAGGCTGCTTTGCTTAGAATGAGATGTACCTGATGGTTGAGCTGCGTGAGAACATCGATCGCGCGGTGGGCTAAAACGATTCCGGAAGCGCCCGACACGCCTATAACAATCTCTGCCATACTAGAACTCCCAGACTAGTCGCTAAAAAGGCTAAAGCCACTTGCGTATTGCACATAAAAAAGAACCTATCGGGACCCTTTACACGCAGCTGCAGATGGTAATACAGATAGATAAACGCGATAAGTATAACGCCAAAAAAGTAGAGGGGGCACGCTTGTAAATAGACGCCAGCTTCTGCCAGCACAAGAATCGCGACAAGGTGTAAACCGCGCACGATCCGAAGAGCCTTTGCTTTCCCCACGACTACCGGGATGCTAAATAATCCTTGTGCACGATCAAATTCTTCATCCTGAAACGCATAAATGATATCGTTAGCCGCGATCGAAACGCATACGGCAAACCCAATTAAAAGAGCAGCGGCTGAGAATCTCCCGTTGATGGCAGCCCAAGTAAAAACAGGCCCTAAAAGCTGTACTACGCCTAGCACAAAATGACAGCATGAGGTCAAACGCTTCGTGTAGGAGTAGGTCCAAAACAGAAAAATAGCTAAGGGCGCCATGAACAGACAAAGAGGGCTGAGTATGGCACAGGCCAGCACAAACAAGGCTGCGGTGCCCCAAGCAACAGCTTTGACTTGGGTCCTCGACACCAACCCCTTCGGCAAAGGTCTGTCAGCAGTCCTAGGGTTTTTGACATCGATCTCATGGTCGATCAAACGATTTAACGCCATGCCAGAACTCCTTGCGGAAGAAAAAGCTACGATCATCCAAAACCAGGTCCACGGGCCCGGAAAAGCTAGCTTGGGGTCAGACAAGGCCAGCGCAGCTGTGGCTAACACCCAAGGCAACCCAAAAAGTGTTTGCTCCAAAAGCACAAGCTGTCGAAACATGGATAGGGAGATCATTCCAAACCCAACGATTGCTCTTGGCGCAGGAAGCTGGTTCCTTTAGCTGCGAGATCGTCAATGTAAGTGATATGAAAATCTACCTCGAGAAACTTTTTATCCTCAAGCATAAACTGATGGAAAGGGATAGTCGAAGAGATGCCGCCTATATGAAATTCTTGTAGTGCTCGCCGCCCGATAGCTATTGCCTCCTCGCGATTTTTACCGCGCACAATGAGCTTCGCAATCATAGAGTCGTAGTTGGGCGGTATGTAGTACCCGCTGTAACAAGCGCTATCCACCCGTACATGCGGGCCCCCCGGTGGGATATAGTACTCCAAGCGACCTGGGGAGGGTGCAAAGTTAGCTGCAGGATTTTCCGCGTTAATCCGGAATTGGATAACGTGCCCTCTAAACTGCACATCTTTCTGCTGCATGCTTAACTTTTCGCCCATTGCCACGCGAATCTGTTCGGCGACTAGATCCACCCCCGTTAACTCTTCAGTCACCGTGTGCTCAACTTGGATGCGTGTGTTCACTTCCATGAAGTAGAAATGTTTTCTATCTTCATCGAGCAGAAACTCGACAGTGCCCACGGAATGATAGCCCGCCTCTTTGGCCAACCGCACGGCTGCCTGCCCCATCTCCTCGCGCAACTTCGCGGAAAGGACCGGGCTGGGTGCTTCTTCTATCAGCTTCTGCCGCCGCCTCTGCACGGTACAATCGCGCTCCCCCAAGTGAATGCATTGGCCAAACTTGTCTGCAATGATCTGCACTTCGACATGACGAGGATTCACGATCATCTTCTCAAGGTACAATTGGGGGTTGCCAAAACTGACTTCGGCTTCTGCACGGGCAGCCGCAAATTGGCGAGTAAAATCCTCCGTCGTGTGGGCGATACGAATTCCTTTCCCGCCACCTCCTGCGACAGCCTTGATAAAGACAGGAAAACCGATCTCTCGCACAATCTTAAGCCCTTCCTCAACGCTTTCGACGACGCCATCAGAACCAGGAATCACTGGACACTTGACTTTTCTGGCAATAGCCTTAGCGTTTACCTTGTCGCCCAGGAGGGTGATCGCCTGGTGAGAAGGTCCGATAAAATTTAGTCCACAGCTTTCGCAAATAGACGCAAAATTAGCATTCTCGCTCAGAAATCCATAACCAGGATGGATAGCATCGGCGCCGGTGATCTCACAAGCCGAGAGTATATTTGGAATTTTTAGATAGGATTTTGCCGAAGGCGGCTCACCTATGCATACAGCTTCATCGGCATGTAAGACGTGAAGCGCCTCCGCGTCTATTTGCGAATAAACCGCAACAGTCTCCAGGCCTAGATCATGGCAGGCGCGAATGATGCGAACGGCAATTTCACCGCGGTTGGCGATTAGTACTTTACGCATAGTCAGCCGACTTGAATACAGAAGAGCTTTGTACCAAATTCGATAGGCTGAGCACTCTCAACCAAAATCGCCACCACACGACCCTCTACGCCTGCTTTGATCTCGTTCATCACCTTCATTGCCTCTACGATACAGACAACGGTATCCTTTTGTACGACATCTCCGATCTTTACAAAGGGAGGGGATTCGGGTGAGGGAAAAGCGTAAAAGGTACCTACGATAGGAGAAGTAATGTACGCGCTGTTCACTTCACTCATCTCTTCTTCTGACTCATCGTCACCCTCGCCAATATCCAACCGCCCAGGACGTTTTCTCTTCACAAAGGCCTGCGAGCGGTGAAGCTCCATATCGCTGCGAAGTGGGTTATCCTCTTGCTCTACCGAATCTGCCAAGTAGCGCAGCTGCCCGTTATGTTCGCGTTCGATCTGCAACTCAAAATCGCCCTTTTTTATGGACAGACGATGCAGACCTATGCGGCCCATTGCGCTCATTAGATCTTTAATTTGCTTAATTTCCACTTCGACAGCTCCCTTTAGACCCGTTGTATGTATTCGTCGGTTTTGGAGTCGACCTTAATGATATCACCCGCTTCAATAAAAGGCGGGACCTCTACGCGAGCTCCTGTCTCTAAAACAGCTATTTTAGTGACGTTAGCGACTGGAGCGCCGCCGTTAGAATTCTCTGTTTTAGAAACCATGAGCTCCAGAAACTGGGGCAAATCGACAGAAAACACGGAATCGCCATAAAGGCTTGCTCTAAGCTCTACCCCCTCTTTCAAATAGGTTGCCTTTCTGCCAATAATATCTGGAGGTACCAGGACTTGCTCAAGATTCTCAACATCCAAAAAAAGATAACTCTTCCCTTCGAGGTAAAGGAATTCCAGCCTTCTTTCAAGCAACGCTACATCTTTCAAAGCTTGGTTAAGCTTAAAGTTCTTCTCTAACACCTTACCCGAAGACATATCCTTGAGCTTGGTTTTGATAAAAGGTGCCCCCTTAGGTGCCGTAACGCGCACGCTGGATTCGACACGGAAGAGCTTATTATTAATGTTCAGCACCATTCCGGGATTAAGCTGATTACTGGTTGTCATGAAGAAACCCTTTTCTTATAGGTGGCTGATATCGTGCGAGACCACCTCTCGCAGTTGAGCGATGGCCTGCTTTAATTTTTTTTGGTTCATTAGAAATGAACCTGAAACGAAACTATTGGCCCCGGCTTCCGCACACAACTTAGCCGTGTGGTAGTCTATGCCTCCATCTACCTGAATAAGAAGAGGCGGTAATGCTTTCTCGTCTGCGGAAGGCAATTGGGTAACACCTCCCGCGCGGATATTTAGCCGCTGGCAGAATTCACGAACTAAACGCACCTTTTCCACAACCTCTGCCAAAAATGGCTGGCCCCCAAAACCAGGCTGCACCGTCATCAGCAGTAGCAGGTCGCACTCATCTAAATATCTGAGTACCATCGAAGCCGACGTATCGGGGGAAAAAGCCAAACCAGCCTGCACATTGCATCGCCTAATAAACTGTAGGGTCTGTGAGACGTCTTCAGTCGCCTCGAAGTGAAAGGTAATTCGGTCTGCGCCAGCTGCAACGAAACGCTCCACATAATCGTAGGGATTGTAGATCATCAGGTGTACGTCAAGGAAAAGGTTGGTCGCGCGGTTAACCGCGGCCACAGCCTGTGCGCCCATTGTCAGGTTCGGCACAAAATGGCCGTCCATGATGTCCAGGTGAATACAATCCGCTCCGGCGTCCGCGATGCGTCGAGCCTCATCGGCCAGACGACCAAAGTCACCCGCTAGGATCGAAGGAGCTATTTCTAAAGCGCTACTCATGCGTAACTTGATAGCCGTTTGCCAGCCAAAAGTCAAGAGGAAGCGTTACTTGTCAAGAAGTAGGAATAGAGGTTATCCTTGACCGGGTCAGATTAACCCCGAATGAGGAAAAACGTGCTTAAATCTAATACGATCAGTACCGGGCTAGCGATGTTTTCGATGTTTTTTGGGGCGGGAAATATTGTATTCCCGCTCGGCGTCGGGCTGATGGTTACGGACATGCACACCTGGGCTATCTTTGGCATGGTGCTGACAGCTGTGGCCATGCCTCTGCTGGGCCTTGTCTCCATGACCTTGTTTAGTGGGAACTACCACGATTTCTTCGCACGCGCAGGACGTATACCGGGCTGGTTGATTGCGCTCGTGCTCATGCTCGCCATAGGCCCATTTGGAGCCGTACCACGCTGTATCACGCTCAGCTACGAAACCATTAACCACTTTTTGCCTGGGAT
>CAYUJS010000065.1:0-7616 GCA_964445105.1 uncultured bacterium
TAGCAGCCACTAAGGTTTACTACAAATTCTTAACAGAATTGGAAAAAGAAGAGGTTCCTCAGGCTCGCGCAGGCGGCGCAAGCCTGAGGGCTAATTCAAAACGGCTGGCCGATGGCCTAGGAACGTGGATTGAAGCGATCATTGAAAACATATCTTTACCTTTTTGTGGAGCCTTACCGAAAGGTATCCTCAAGTGGAAAATAAAAAAGCAACGAAATTATCGCCTTACAAGCGCCCCCGCTGGAAACAGAAACCTGCTGAGTGAGTGCTCTCAGCAGGCGTAGTTTCCGGCAAAACTCTAGCCCCCTCTACGGATAAGGTGCAAAATGAGACCAACGACATTTCCCAGGTCAGTCCACTTCTTTTTTTAGTAGAAATAGCCGCGCTTACCCGTTCCCCCTCGGATGGCAAGCTTCAAAAGCCTCTTTAAGGCGCTTTTGACTGATATGGGTGTAGCGGTCAGTACTGCTGATGCTACAGTGCCCGAGCATTTCCTGAATGACGCGCAGGTCTGCGCCGTTATCCAGTAAGTGCGTGGCAAAGGAGTGACGCATGGTATGGGGCGAAATCGATTTGGCAATGCCCGCTTTGCGCCCATAGGCCTTGATCTGGCGCCAGACCATAATGCGGTCTATACGATGGCCTCTGTTTGTGAGAAAGAGCGCTGGCTCGTCGGATTCTGGCCGTAACTGAGAGTAGACATCTACCGCCTCGATGGCTTTGCGTCCGATAGGCACAACGCGCTCTTTGCGGCCCTTGCCCATGACGCGGACGTAGTTGTCATTCACATCATTGACGTTCAGCCCGCAAACCTCAGAAACGCGTAGGCCGCTCCCGTAGAGAATTTCCAGCACAGCGCGGTCGCGCGCGCCCTGCACGGTTGCACTATCTGGCTGAGCGAGAAGCAGTTCTATTTCTTCGCTACTAAGTACTTCTGGAATCAACTGCCATAATTTTGGAGAATCCAAAGTTAATGTAATATTAGTTGGGACATAATTCTCGCGTTTTAAAAAGCGAAAGAGTACCTTAAGCGAGATCAATACCCGGCAAATCGAAGAGCTTGCGTACTCTTTGCTGCGCAGAGCGCTCAGGTAATCGATGATATCCTCGCGCGTGATTTGGGCATAGGACTCTCCGCCCTTTGCCCTCATCGCTTCTGTAAAAACGGAAGTATCCCGTGAGTAGGCTTCGATCGTGTTAGGGCTAGCGCCCTTCTCGGAGGCCAGGTAGGCCACGAAATCGTCTAGCTGAATATCCATGGCACGCCAATTGCATAAGTTTAGTCAGTCAATTAACCGGAGAGAGGCCATGAAAACCAAACGCATGAAAACCAAACGTTGGACCAGATCCAGAGTAAAAGTGCCCAGCACCCGCCGAGGAACCGCTCCGGTCGCGCCCGCCTACCTTCCCGCTAAAAAGAAGACCAGCATAACACGAAGACAAAACTCCGGCTAGACCAGATCTTCTCCCAGCTGGTCGAGGTAGGCCTCTCCTAGCGCGAAAAGCTCCTCTTTTGCGCCCTGGCGACGGCCGCGGAAGAGCTTATTAATCTTGTCAGCCAGTACCTTACCTAGCTGTACGCCCTCCTGATCAAAGGAGTTGATATCCCAAATGAATCCCTCAAACACGACCTTGTGCTCGATGTAGGCAAACAGAGCACCCAGCGTGAATGGGGTCAGCTTTTGTGCGAGCAGGATATGGTTAGGGCGGTTCCCCGGAAAAAATTTGTTCGGATTTTCACTAGCTTTACCAGTTGCTAAGGCAATGGCTTGCGCAAAGAGGTTAGCGAGCAGCTTTTCTTGCGAGGTAGTCCCCTGTACTTCCAGGTCTTCGCCGCGTTGGCTCTCTCTATAGCCCACCAGCTCCAAAGGGATGATAGCGCTCCCTTGGTGGATAAGCTGATAGAACGAATGCTGGGCGTTAGTCCCTGGCTCCCCCCAGATGATAGGCCCTGTCTGAAAATCGACAGGATGCCCCTGGCGATCGATACGCTTGCCGTTAGACTCCATTTCGACCTGCTGGATATGTGCGGGAAAGCGAAAAAGAGCTTCAGCATAGGGTATAAAAGCCAGCGTGGGTAAATCGAGGAAGTTATGGTTCCAGACAGAAAGCAGCGCACCCAGGAGCGGCAGGTTAATGGTGGGATCGCGGCTAAGGGCCGCTTGGTCCATCGCATGAGCACCGCGCAATAACTCCCAAAGTGCTTCGTGACCGTAGCCAAAGGCCAGAGTAACGGCTCCGCACATAGAAGAGGCTGAAAAGCGCCCACCCACATAGTCCCAAATATAGAAGCAGGCTAGATAACGTTTAGGATCGTCCATAGGCGATCCCTGACCGGATACACTAAGAAAATGGGCTTCTGGATTGAGTCCAGCAGCAATAAAACGCGCACGCGCTTGCTCTTCGTTTGTGACAGTTTCTAGCGTGGTACCGGATTTGGAAACCACCACCACCAGTGTCTTAGACAGGTCGAGGTTTTTGAAAACCTGCGCGGTATTATCCGGATCTACATTGCTGACGAAGTGCGCGCGGCGGTTTGGTTTTTGATATGCTTCTAATGCTAGATAAAGCGCGCGTGGGCCGAGGTCGGAGCCGCCAATGGCGATGGTCACTAGGTCGGTAAAGCGATTACCGATTTTTTCTAAAAATACTTTTAGCTTGGCATGCTCGCCTAGGGCTTTTTTAGCCGCTTCACGCGCCTCTTTTGATTCGTTGGGCGCATCGAAAAAATCACGCATAGCGGTATGAAGTACGCTGCGATTATCGCTAGGAAACCCTTCGATGCGGTTGAGTACAGCCCCCGCCTGCATCTGTGCCATTTTATCGTGCACTTTGGCTTCGTCTGCGAGTTCATAAAGGGCCGTTAGCACTTCAGGCGTCACCCGCTCCGTGGCATACAATAGCTTGTAGCCAGCAGCTTGAGCAACCATAGAAGCTACCCGCTCGGGTGTCACGGCGCCTTGCTTAGTCAGGTCAAAAGGGTTTTCTGCCAACCGCTGCAATTTTCGGTAAGCAGGATAGTGGATGAATTGGTTAGGCATGACAAATCTCCTGTTTAAGCGCATATTGTGTGGCAGAGGTAATGAAAGCAACGGAAATTAAGCCAGCAGTAGCTCTCGCTAAAAAAGCGAAAGCCGCTTCAATAAGGGCTGCTATTAAACCTTCGTCACGGTGCCGCCAGCAGCTAGGAAGCCCTGAAGCTTGCGCTGCACTTCAGGGGGGATCTCCCCAACGATGAGTTCATCGAGGCCGTCCCACTCAGAGGTAAGATAGGTCTCGGACAATAAACGGAAAGGGGTTCGCTTTCGCACAAGTTCTTCTATCGCTTGCTGCAAGCCTGGACTCATCTGTTCAGGATGGGTGCACACACCAATGCGCGGCTCGGTAGCAGGTACTAGCATTAAACGTCGTCCGATAAACCCATATTTTGAAGCGCCCTCCCAAGCGAGTTCTCTGATGGGAAGCAGACCTCCGCGCACCGCCGTAAAGAAACGAGCTAACTTTTCGCGCGAGAGCAATTGTGCAGCTTCGGCTGGGGCCCCCAGTGAACCGGCATCAAGTAAGAGTACCGCTTGCAAGGTGGCAGGGAATCCGCCTGTCAAAAATTCAAGGTACTGCACACATACCTCACGGCAAAAAAGCCTGCGCAGAAAAGGACTATCGGGCCGCCCCTTGAGCCAACAATCGAAGGCCTCTTGACGCTCGTGGCACCAGGGAAAACCTTGGCTGAAGTCCGCACTGCCGCGAAAAAGAGCGAGAGCGAGAGTATCTTCCATAAATTTTGGCCATAGCTCATGCAAAAAGTGGTCCACAGAAAGAGCCAAGCAGCGAAATTGCATTTCATCCGAAAAGGCCATAGACAAGCGGGCAAACAGCCCAAGATCGAGATCCCAAAATAGCTTCAGCCCCTGTGCACGGTAAGCCTCGGCTTGCTGCAACGCCTCACGCCAATCGAGATGCGTGCGCATGCGCCCATCTAGCAAGATACGCACAGCATTAAATCCTTCCGGTACAGCTTCCCCTGGCCCGGCGTCAAAAATGGCGGGTACGAAGATTTCGTCGCCCAAGTAGAAGTGTGGATGGTCAAAGATCATAATTGCACGGCAAGGTTGATATAAAACCGGCCAGTATGACGCCAGTCAAGCTGCTTAAGAAGCGCTTGGATAAGGTTCTCTTCGCATTGAGCCTGGAAAAAGTTCCAGTTAAGGAGGCGCTCTTGAGGTAGCCCGCGAGGCTGAAACAGGTTTTTTAGGTACTGCAAAGTGTAAGAGGGCAGGTTCAGAGCGGCCAAATCGGCTTGCTGGATACGGTAAGAGAACCTGTGAATGGTCTGTCCGATCTCTTCAATCATTTGAGCACCAGGCACTAGCCCTGCCAACTGTTGTTGTGCCGCTTGCCGCCATTCGTTACCTAGAGCAGCTAGCGGAGCGCTACGGTCGGGTAAAATGGCAGCCCAGCTTTCCGGGATAGAATCCCAAGGATTGAGGGCGAGCTTTTCGCAAAATCGGTGCGCTTCGGCGGTGACAAACGAAGCGGAAAGGCGAGGCACGATCCAAGGCATGGCTATGCCATGGGCTCGATGGTAGTCCACAAGCTGGCGGTGATAGGCGACCTCTGTGGGCCCTGCCACATAGGCCAAAACCGGAAATAACCAATTTTGCCACACGGGGCGGCTAATTGCATTGCAGCTAAAGCGCTCGGGATGATTTTGTAGCAATGACGGGTCGATGGAACTGCTGATCGGCTGCCGCTGCCCGTCTTCTGCTTTGAGGAAAAGCTGCGTGCGATGCGCGCGCAAGAGCACTGGTGGTACACCAGCCGAGGCAAGTCGCTTAGTCGTGGCATCAAACAGCTGGGCAAGATGCTCGGCGTCGGCAAGCTCTTTTTGAAAAAAAGGGATGGAGAGAGAGCGCAAGACACGCGGCTCGACAAAGACGAGCCCAGTTCCGCGAAAAATCTGAGCCAGAAAACGCGCCATCTCTAGTGCATAATTGCTGCTCTTTGGCTGAAAAGCAAAATCTGGGCGAGCGCAAGGGTTGAGGGCGGTGAAAAACGCGCTGATGACCTCCATGTGCTGCGCAGAAAGGATGAGGTCTTCAACCATCCAACGCTTCTGCGGAAAAGAAAGGTGGTAACGTACGAGATTGCCCGTCGATTCGACGATGAACGTCTGCGCAATCTCCTCTATGTCGTGGTCTTCGGTGGCTAGCCAGAAAATGGGTATGGACCCAGCTTCACGCGCCAGTAAAAGGGCCGAAAGTGCCTTGAGGATAGTGTAGAGGGGCCCACCTAACAAACCGAGTTGCTGGCCGGTCAGCACGCAATCGCTATTCACCTCTAAAAGCCTAGAAGCATTCGCACAAGCCTGTTCGTCGTTGTCGATGGAGCGATTGTAATCTACGAGAATCTGCGTAAGCGCGGCGCGTTGGAAGGTGCGTCCCTGGAGGAGGCGGCGGGAGAGTGCAATGCCGTCTGGATGATCGGGCTTAATGGAATAGAAAGAATCGGCAAGCGCATCAGACTCGACCAATTTTGGCACTTCGCGCGAAATAATTTTCATAGCTTTTGAAATCTATGGTAGCGGATTTCGCGTCCTTTCTCACGCCAAAGGGCATCAAAAAACGAGCTCCCATAATCGGGCCAATCAGTTGTATAATAAGGGGCAGGATAAGCGGTAGCGAAATTTGTCTGCCCAAGCATCTCTTCAATGAACTGGCCGGAGTAGGTTGGGTCATCGGTGGCTAAGATGAGCGCGCCCTGAGGCTGCAAGATGCGGTGAACCTGCTCTAGAAAGGCCGGTTGCACCAAGCGGTGCTTGGCGTGGCGATTTTTAGGCCAAGGATCTGGAAAATTGATATAGGTGTCCTTGACAGAGCCAGTGGGGAAATATTGCCGCGTAGCAAAATGCCCTTCTCCGCAAATAGCAAGTAAGTTAGGCAAGGTGAAATTCTTAATCTTTGCCCAGATTTTCTGCACGCGGTCAAAGCGGATTTCGACCGCAACCCAGTTCAAATGCGGGTTTGCGCGCGCTTTTTCAGCGATCCAAGCCCCATTACCTGCACAGTACTCCACAACGACGGGGTTGCTATTGCCGAATACTGTTTCATGCTCCCAACCTGGAAATACAAAGGCCTGGTCATCCGCACAGTAAGCTGGTACGAACAGCACACGGTCGTACAAGGTGACGCAACGGTCTGCCCACTTGAATGGAGATTTTAAGTGCTTCGGTCTCATGCAGAGCGATTATAGTGAAAGAGAAATAAAGGGAGAAGAAATTCAGTTGATCGAACTAATTTTTGTATCGCTACAAATCGCGCCACACTGTCGCTGATGCCAGAGCCACGAGCTCACAAGGATCGTAGTCAGGTCAGAGCAGCGCGGGGCCCATCCGAGCTTACTTGTGATTTTACTGGAATCTGCAACCAAGATGGCAGCATCGCCGCTTCGTCGCTGCGCGATCTGCACGGGCACAGAAGCATCGACTATACGCTCCACAGCATGGATCACCTGCTTAACCGAATGCCCCTGCCCAGAGCCTAAGTTCAGCTCCAAGCACTCGGCTTTGCGCTGTAGATGGCGCAAACACATCACGTGCGCTTCGGCCAAATCGCTTACATGTACAAAATCTCTTACGGGCGTCCCATCCGGCGTGTCATGCTGATCGCCAAATACAGTGATACAAGGTAAACGCCCTAAAACGGCATCGAACACAAGCGGAATAAGATGCGTTTCAGGGTCATGGCTCTCGCCAATTTGACCTTCGAGATCCGCTCCCGCAGCGTTGAAATAACGAAGCAGGGCATAGCGAATCCCATAAGCTCGATGAAAGTCACGGGCTGTTTGTTCTGTCATAAGTTTTGACCAGCCATACGGGCTCAAAGGCGCCGTAGGGTGGTTTTCAGCAATTTTTTGGTGTTTCATGGCACCAAAAATAGCGCAGGAGCTGGAGAAAATAAAATGATTCACTTGGTGCTTTTGCATAGCGCGCAGCACCTGTAGACTGCCCACCACGTTGTTGTTATAGTACCGCTGCGGATCTAATAAGGAGTCGGCAATCGAGCTAAGACCTGCGCAGTGAATCACGCCCACAGGTCTGTACCTTACAAAAACAGCTTCGAGAAACGCCTCGTCTCTGATATCGCCCTCTTCCAGGAGCCCCCACAAAACAGCTGCTCGATGCCCTAAGGAAAGGTTATCGATAACGACGGGCTCGTAACCATTCTGGCAGAGCGCTTTACAAACATGCGCACCGATATAACCCGCTCCGCCCGTTACAACCACTCTCATCAAATCGCACCCTCCAAAGAAATTTTCCATTCTGAAGAGAGCTAGCAAATCGCGCAATAATAAAATTTATAGAGGTGTAATTATCTCGCTTATTTATCGCCTTTCTTTTAGAATCCTTCGCTTCAACAACTGCCTTCGAAGGATGACTTATGAAATCCAGTAAATTTTTCGTCATAGCCCTTGCCTTTCTTTGCTTCACGCGACTGGTTGCCGAAGAGCCCGCTTTAAATACAACGACCTATAGCAGGGTACGGCTCTCCAACCGCTATTCTCCTCATTCTCTGCACTTAATCGGGCTCGTCTATGGTACAGAAAATATCCTCTCCGAA
>CAYUJS010000066.1:0-7083 GCA_964445105.1 uncultured bacterium
TTCCTCGTTGCCTTCTGTCTTGATGAGGGCGACTTTTACTTGGTCATGCAGGTCAATCCGGCGAGAGTTAGCGTGCTCTCAAGCTCGAAGGAGGGAGCGTTTTGCCTAGCAGAAACGACATAGTGATACGGTTATAAAATCATTAGGTTTTAAACCTCTTAGCTGATAAATTTTCATTGAAATTATTTTACAAGGACAGGGTAATGGAATCATCTTCAGCAGGCAGCTCCGGTGGCTGGGTATTTTGTAAGACGCAAAGCTCGCCACCGCCCATTCCAGCCAGTTTACGCACATTGATTCCACAACCTCAGCCTTGGCGGCCCAGCCAAGGGCTCGAAGAGCGCACGAGACAGGCATCTAACGAAAGCAAGGTTGGGTTGCGTAAAGTGGAGCTGCTCTCTACCGATCCTGAGCACGCTTTTGTTTTAGCCTACTTCAACCATCAAAGACCGCCTGGCATGCGCGTTACGAGCATGCACTACCTCTTCAATCCTATCCTAACGCAGGCATTTGAGGAGGAACTCTCTAGCATCAATGCAGAAGCACAGAACCTGCCCCCTCATTGGAAGCACGAACCCCATCGAGACTTGCGAGAACGGGTCATCCAACGATGGCATACGGCTGTGGACCCCTTCTCCCCGATCCAGCTCGATATGGCAGGCAGGATCAAGCACTTAGCCCTAGCAAAGGTCATTCCGCTTTGGCGTAGCATTAACGAAGAGCAGCTTAGCTATGTTTGCCAGACCGGATGTGTCTACTTTGGCAGGCATCATCCACCGCACGGCCTGTGCGAAGAAGGGGCGGCCGCTACAAACTCTTTTGGCAACGGAATCTATTTTACCAACAGCGCTCGCTATGCCTCTCTTTGTAACAAAGGCTTACTTTTGCTTTCTTGGGTCGCGATGCGAGAACCCTATCCTGTTGTCTCCGATGTGCCCACGGGCAGGATAAGTGACCTGATTAAGCTAAATGGGCTCAGCGCCTACCAAAACTACAACGCCCACTACATCCCCTTGGCCTCTACCGGCTCTAACGATCCCCGATGGCTGAACTATGCTGCTTGTCTGGCGGGTCAAATGCCAGCTTTCGACGAACTAGTTGTTTTCCTACAATCGCAGGTACTTCCACAATTTTGTGTTCAAACTGAGCCCACGATAATCCAAGAAGTCCCACAACATGTGGATGAACAGCTAATACGAGCCTGCTGCGAAGGAAACCTGGGTTTTGTTAGACAATGGCTAGAGGCCAATCCCCGAAAGCTAGATACCAAAAGCGCCGGTGGAGAAACACTCTTTCATATTGCGGCCCAAAACGGGCAAATCAAGCTCCTCGACTGGCTCTATGCAAAGAAAACGGGCTTTCTCAGACAAACTACCTCTCAAGGAGCGACCCCCTTGTATGCTGCCTTATTGGCGCGGCAGTTCGAGGCGGTGTGCTGGATTCATCAAAAATCTCCGGCTCAAATAGAGCAAAAAACCGCGGATGGCTGGAGCTTAGCGCATGTCGCCGCTTTCACTGGACAGGCGGAGGCCTTGTCTTGGTTGGTCGGCGAGTCTCCGAAACTCTTGGAAGCGCTCACTAAGGAGGGATGGAGCCTTGCCTATATCGCTGCGATGGGTGGACAGGTCAACACGCTGGCTGCGTTGAAAGAACGGCCTAATTGGCAAAAAATGTTGGAGACACCCGCAAAAGATCGTTCAACAGCACTACATGCAGCGGCTTTCCGCAACCAGCTTGAAGCTCTTTCATGGCTTTTTGAACAAGCTCCAACGCTTGCCAACGTAACGAGTAAACAAAACAACACGGTGGTGCATTGGGCCGCGGCAGGAGGCGCCATAGATGTGCTAGCCTGGATTTTGAATAATCACCCTGCACTAGCTCTGCAACCCAATCGAAGCGGAGAGACGGCTCTTCACACAGCCGCCCGGCTCGGCAGGGGAGAGACCGTTCAAGCCCTGTTCAGCTCTCAATACATGATCAAAGATAACAATGGCCATACCGCTCTCCATATAGCTGCCATTCACGGTAGACCAGAGACGGTTTTCTGCCTTATCGACCTAGGGGCAGACCCCTTTGAGGCCACAAGCGAAGGGGAAAATATTTTTCATTTTTGCGCCGATTATGGTCACCTCGGGCTGCTCCAGAAGATCATCCAGCGTACCCGCAAAAAAGATGGCTTCCACGAAGCGCTATGCCAAGAAGATAGCGACGGAAAAACACCGCTACACACAGCTGTTTGGCGCCACCCTAAGCCAGAGATCGTGCAGACCCTGGTCGATCATGGGGCTAATGTTCATGCTCCCAGTAAATTTCTTTACACCCCTCTCCACTGGGCGGCAAAAAACGGCCATGTGGCCAGTGCGCGGATCTTGCTGAAAGCGGGAGCAAGGAGCCCCGGCAATGAAAAAGGCGAGATACCTTTTGACCTTGCCTTCCGCGCGGGGCAAGATGAGATGTGCTTGCTTCTCACCGCTCCTGATCAAATCCACTCTGTGGAGACCTTGGAGGATGGAGCCGATCCGAAAGCCCATTGCTACCGCTGCTTCGAGCGTGCTTACGAGGAAGGCAATGCAGTACAACAGATCTTCTACTTGGAAAAGCATGCCGCCCTCTCGCTGGAAGAGAAAAAGTACATCGAGGCAACTCACCTATTAAATAGCGCCTACCAGCTCGCGGCGGCACATCAGTTGAGCGACGCTTGTCAGAAAAAATTGTTAACCCAGCTAGAGAGCTTAGAGAGAAAGTTTATTCGTGAGGCTCTTGAGACCAAGGTACCTGCTACCTATCGAGGCCACCTACAACGTTACCGGGACCGACTTGCTCAGATTAGACAAGATACCCAGAACGGTCTTGACGCCAACCAATCTATAGCAACTCTGCAGGCGATGCTCACGCAAAAATTAAAAGATTTTCTTATCTATATTATCAACGATTCTATCGCCGTTTTAGGCAAACCCCCGACGGACTACGCTGTGGTCACTCTCGGCTCGATGAGTCGGGAAGAGATGAGTCCCTATTCGGACGCCGAGTTTGCCTTCTTTATCAAAAATGCCGAAGGCAAGGAGTACTTCCGCTCGCTCGCTCGCCTGTTAGAATTGAAATTTCTTAACCTTGGGGAAACACGCTTTGAGCTCATCAGGCCAAAAAGAACCGAAGGCCTTTATGTTCCCGGGAAAAGTCTTACATATGGCGGCTTTAGCTTGGATATCGGAGGGCTGGCTCCTCTTGGCAAGGCGGGCGTCTATGAACTAATCGGGACCCCTGAAGAACTGTCTCGCTTCCAAACAGCCGATTGGCAAAGGTACAACGAGGGAGAGGTTATCCTCACCAACGCCATGGCACGGCCTTCGTACTTAGTAGGTAACGAGAAACTGGTCTCAAGCTACCGCCGCCTGGTGAAAAAGCAGCTCGGCAAAAAAACAGGCGCCACCATTGAAAGACTGGGGTTCACCTCCCATCGAAAGTTAAAAGCTTTAGAGCTAATCAGAGATCACGTAACAGAATTTCGCCCCTGGCTAGCTGAAGGCCGGCTTGAAGTACGCGCTTTTGATGTAAAAAAAGACTTCTACCGCCCCTTCCAGATTGTGATCGAAGCCTTGGCTCTTTACTACAAACTCACTTCCGTAACGACGATGAATCGCATTGACGAACTGGCAAAAAAAAAGGTGCTCTCCCCCAAAGGGGCCGAGCATCTCAAGCAAGTCTTAGCTATTGCTCTTACTTGGCGGCTGCGCGTCCAGCTCTTTTATCGCGAAGAAAAGGAGATCATGCTTCATGTCCAAAATGAAGAGGACCGCCACTACTTCCCCATCGGCCCTCAAGAATCGGAACAGATCATCGAAATCTACCGCGTGCAGTCTCCCTTCTATCAAGCGGCCGCCGCCTTCCTCACGAACCCCGCACAGGGCTTTTATCGCAACGAGCTTTATGATGCGCAGATCGGCCTGTCAACGGCTCTCGAAGATGGGGACCTATATGAAATGGAAAGACAGTACATCCAGTCAGCGGCATTTAACCCGAACCATAAGGCGCTGGGGAACCTAGGGAGTAGCAAATTAACAACCGGGCAAGCCATGGAGTCCCTAAAGTATGAAACAGAACGGCTTGCCTTGCTAAAAAGAACAAATCCAGAGCTCACCTGGGAGATCGCATTATGCATCAATCGATTAGGACAGGTGCACATGGAATTGGGACGCTGGGATAAGGCGAGAGATTACTTTGAGCAATCCCTAGTAATGAATAAACAGCAATATGGAGCCAGGGCGAATTACGAAGTCCCAAGCTGCACCGCTTGCCTAGGCCACGTCTGCCAACATTTGGGGCACCAGGAAAAGTCAATAGAGTACTATCAAGAATCTCTCGAGGCCTTTAAGCAGTTCCATGGGGGTACTCCCCACTCAGATATTGCAAAGGTTTTGTCCAGCTTGGCCTTAGCTAACCATGCTTTAGGCCGATCGGAGCAGGCCATTCGCCTGGAGCAGCAGAGCTTGGCAATAACCAAGCAGCTTCATGGAGATAAGCCGCAATTGGGTGTAACCACTTCTCTTAATAGCCTGGGTACCTTTTATTCAGCTTTAGGTCGGCAAGACGAGGCGGCTAAGCTGCTTTCTGAGGCGCTGGAAATGTGTAAACAGCTCTATGCAAACAGGCCGCATCCCCACATTGCCATGTCTCTGAGCAACTTAGGGACCATTTATTCAGAGCAGAATCGGTTTAGCAAGGCTCTTGAATGCTACCTGCAATCTTTTCAAATATTTAAGCAGTTCTACGGAGACGAACCTCACCCCGCTTTTCTGGGCCCGTTGAATAACTTGGTAGTGTTCTACACAAATAGTAACCAGTTGGAAAAAGCGCTCGAAAAATGCCTGGAGAGCCTGGCGATCTGCAAAAAACTCTACGAGGGCAAGCCTCATCCGAGCGTTGGGACGATCCTAAACAACCTGGGAGAAATCTATAGAAAGATGGGTCAGCTCGATAGAGCTCTTGAGCACTTTGAACAGTCCTTAGCGATGGGCAGGCAGCTCTATGGGGACCGCCCGCGCCAGAGCGCTTGTATATCCTTGAATAACATCGGCTCAATTTACCACGAGCTGAATCAATTTGACAGGGCTATCGAGTTTTATCAACAGGCCCTGCTAGTGGCCAGGCAGCTTCACGGGGATAATCCTCACCGCAGTGTTGCGACCTCGCTAAACAATCTTGGTTTGGCCTACCAGGAGCTGGATTGCTTAGAAAAAGCGATCGACTACCTTCAGCTTTCTTTCGCGGTAAGTAACCAGCTTTATGACGGCAAACCGCACTCCCAACTTGCCACCTCTTTGAACAATCTGGGTTCAATTTACAGAGCGTTGGGCCGTTTCGAGAAGGCGCTCGAATACCATCAGCACGCTCTGGCCATGAACCGAAAGCTTTACGAAGACAAGCCACACCCCTCCATCGCGATCAACATAAGTAATCTCGGCACGGTTCATAACGAGCTGGGACAGTTTGACAAGGCCCTCGCCCATCATGAGCAATCGCTAGCGATGAATAAAGAAATCCACGGGGACACTCCCCATCCCGAAATAATTACCTGCCTGTACAACCTGGGCTCGGCTTACCAAAGTATGGAGCGATCGGAGGAGGCCGTGGAGCACTGCCAGCAAGCTTTGGCGATGAACAGGCGGCTGTATGGGGACAAGCCCCACGCTAAGACGGCGGAATGTCTAACTGAGGTCGCTTTTGTTTATCAAAAGTTGCACCGGTCGCAAGAGGCTCTTGATTTGCACCAACAGTGTTTGGCAATCAGCCGTCAGCTTTATGGTGATAACCCTCACCGGAATACCGCGCTCTCAATCTATAATCTGGCAGTTTTTTACGGAGACCAGGGCGTATCGGGTTTGGACAGTTTCATCGATTACAGCCGGCAGTTCCTGGCCATGGAGAAGATGCTCCATCAGGGCCAACTTCCGCTGAGCGTAAAAATTGCTGTTAGTCTGAGTGTCCTAGGGCTCCGCTGCCAAAATATGCGTCGATTTGACGAAGCCATTGAGTATCACCATCAGTGCCTAGAGCTCTATCAACGGATCCATGCAAACAAACCTCATGCCGACACGGCAGAAGCCCTGGAGAGGTTGGGCATGGCTCACCAAGTCTGTGAACGATTCGAGGAAGCTCTTCGGTACTATGAGCAGTTTTTTGCCATGCATATAACCTTGCATAAACCTGATCCAGTTTTTTTAAAATCCACGCGAAATATAAGCTATGTCTGTCGAAAATTGGGTCGGTTCAAAGACGCTGCTGATTATTCTTATCATAATCTAAAAAGTTGCGAGATGTTCTACGGGAACGAGCCCCACGCTGATGTCGTGGCCTGCCTTAAAGATGCAGGCTTGATTGCCCAAGCTATGGGTCTGCTCGAACTAGCCCTAAATTGTATCCAGGGAGCCCTGAGAACCTCGAAGGTACTCCATAGCAACGAGCCGCACGCTGAAGTTGCTATGTTAGAAAACCATTTGGGAACGCTTTACATGAGCTTGGGCCGGTATGTGGAGGCCGCCGAGTGCTACCAGCAAGGTTTGGCAATGAAGGCGCTGCTGCCAGAAGACAAACCGGACCCTGCGACTGCCACGCACCTGGCTAATATGGGGGTGATCTGTCGGCTCCTAGATCGGCCAGAAGAAGCCATCGGTTACTTACAGCGAGGTTTAGCAATGTCCAAGGAAATTGACGGAGACAAGCCCGAAGAGCATATCGCTATCTGGACAAACGCCCTAGCTGTCAGTTATCAACTCTTGGGTCGCTTCCAGGAAGCAGTTGAAGCCTATGAAAAAAGCCTAGCCATATACCGACAGCTCTTTGGAGACCGCCTGCCTCCAAACGCGGCAGCCCTACTAAATGGCTTGGGCGAGGCAAAAAAAGCGCTCGGGAAACCTTAGAAAGCAAACGCGCTCACGAGTTTTGCCAGTCGGTCCTGGAGTTTGGACTAATTCTAACCATACTGCACTCTGGGCAACCTTGGTTCAGCTCTGTTTTTTTTGCTTGTATAGCCGTTGGATCTGGGGCAATTGGTTTGGAATCGCCTTTTTTGGCCGCCTTCCGGAT
>CAYUJS010000067.1:0-6545 GCA_964445105.1 uncultured bacterium
GGGATATTAGCTCAGTTGGTTAGAGCGCCACGTTGACATCGTGGAGGTCAGCTGTTCGAGTCAGCTATATCCCATCCCTTTCAACGTAAAGCAATGGTATTAAAACAATCGCCTTCTGAGCTTAGAGGGATGCGCCACACAGCTGGCGTCATCCTCATAGCCGCTTTGCAGCAGCTCTTGCCTCGCGTTGAACCCGTCCAAATATTTGCTGATGACGTAAGCTTTGAACTGCACTTTCTGCTAGATGTGCCTTTGCCAGAGGGCATGCTTCCCGAGGTTGAGCGCCGAATGATCGCGATCATTCGCGAAAAGCCGCCTATCGAAAGTGTCGAAACGCTTGCTAGCAATGCTGCCGACTACTTTAGTAACCTTGGACAAGAGGCGCTTGCTGAAGAATTGCGTATCGTGGGCAAAGAGCTGATCCCTATCGTGCGCATGGGCGATCTGATGTTTCCCTGCGAAGTTCCGCATGAGCTCGACGTTTCGCTCATCGGCGCAGTAAAACTGTTTTCTATCACTCATGATGCTGAAACAGGCCTCTCAATAATCTGCGGAACCGTTTTTGCTGAGCGCAGGGAGCTACGTCAATTCATCAAACGTAGCGAACTCGCCAAAGAAAATGACCATTGTCTTCTAGCCCGCGAGCTTGAACTTTTTGGTACCCACGACGACGAATGGTTTTGGTTGCCTAAGGGGGCTACGATCCGCAACCAACTGCTCAGCTGGTGGCAGGCGGCAACCCTCTCCAGAGGCTTCAGTGCCGTCTCGTACCTATCCGAAGAAGATGCCGCCTTAACGCATGCTAGAATCTACGCGGCTACCACACATGCAGCCAGTGATCTCCCGGTGCGCTATTGCGAGCTTATTGAACGTAAACAAGCCGGTATCAGACCCTGCGGACTTTTCGACACGACAACCTACCTCGCTGACGCTCTGAGCGTATTCTGCCGCTCCGACCAAGTAGTCAACGAGCTGACCGCTCTTTTGGAGCTTATGAAAGGGGCGTCTTTGCTTTTTGGTCTGAGCTGCGAACTTCGGCTCAGTGGCAAGGGTAAATGGCTTCCAGAGCTGCTCCAAAGCATGGAACTGAGCTATACTGAAGCTGACGGCACTTCAGTTCAGCAAACTACACTTGAAGTACTCCACGAAGATGCCTTAGGCAGACGGTGGACGGGCATGCGTATCGCCATTCATCACGCTTTGCCAACGCAACAACGCCTTGTTTTTCAATCGGCTGATGGCGATCCGCGCACCCCCGTGCAAATCACAGCCTCCTTTTTCTCTTCCATCGAAAGGTTTACCGCCCTTCTCATCGAACAATTCTCCGGTCGCTTGCCCCTCTGGCTGGCCCCAGAACAAATCCGAATTATCCCCATCTCAGAAAGGCATATTGACTACTGTGAGCAAGTGCGCAATACTATAGCCCAGCGCCATCTTCGGGTGGAGACCGATTTCCTTCGCGAAACTTTATCTGCGAGAGTATTTGCTGCCGAAAGTGGCCGCGTACCTTACGTGTTAGTGGTGGGAGATCAAGAAGAACGGGAAGGCTGCATAACAGTGCGAGATTCGCGCTCAGGGACTGTTACACACGGTGTCAGCCTTGGTGAATTTCTCGAACAAGTTCAGGAAGAATCCGGACAGCGCAGAACCGCCCATAAACACAAACCTTTGAGGAAAAACGATTGAGAGTTAACAGACAAATCAGAGCCCCGCAAGTACGAGTCATCAATGCAGCAGGAGAACAAGTAGGCGTTATTTCCATCGAGGAGGCCCTTCAGCTATCCACGCGCGAAGGTCTTGACCTCGTTGAGATTTCTCCCAACTCCCAGCCCCCGGTTTGCAAGGTCATCGACTACGGTAAATTCCGCTATGACCAGACGAAGCGCGAGAAAGAAAGCAAGAAAGCCCAGCATGTGATCAAGGTCAAAGAGGTTAAAGTTAAGCCTAACATCGATACCCATGACTTAGAAACAAAACTGCGACATGCACGCGATTTTCTTACTAAAGGAAACAAAGTTAAAGTGACTTGCACCTTCCGAGGGCGTGAGAGAGCCCATCCAGAACACGGTGAAAAAGTGATTCAATCGATGGTGCAGTCACTAGAAGATGTAGGGACCGTTGAATCGCCTTCCATTCTCATGGGCAAGACAATGATCCTCATTATGGCCCCAGGACCAAAGAAGAAAAAATAGAACGTAGGATTCAAAATCCTATTTTTTGAATTACTATTGCAAACAATTAAGGCTCATGGCATGATCGCACCGTGCTCATTGAGCGAAAGATTTAGGAGACAGAATCGTGCCTAAAATGAAAACGCGTAAAGCTGTAGCAGCGAAATTCAAGGTAACCGGAACAGGCAAATTATTGCGTCGGAAGCCCGGAAAACGACACCTATTAACTGGTAAAACCAGCAAACACAAGCGTCATCTCGGAAAATCCGCACTTGTGCCAGACACCATCGTGGATAAGTACAAAATGATGATGTGCGTGTAGGTTTGCTGAAGGAAGACTAGGAGACTATTAATGGTAAGAGCAACTAGCTCAGTAGCATCGCGACGCCGTAGAAAGCGTCTATTCAAAAAAGCTAAAGGCTTTGTAGGAGACCGCAAAAATCACTTGCGCCTCACCAAAGACGCCGTGATGAAAGCGATGGCATTCAACTATATTCACCGCAAACAGAATAAGCGAAATTTCCGCAAGCTCTGGATTATGCGCATTGGTGTAGCAAGCAAGATAAACGGCATGTCTTACAGTAAACTAGTGCATGGCTTGCGCCTCGCAGGTTGTGAACTGAATCGTAAAATGCTGGCTGATATGGCTATCCGCGATCCACAAAGCTTTACGGCTGTAGTGGGATGTGCGAGAGAAGCATTGGCCTGATAAGGTAATTGCAAGAGTCAGAGGGTGAAGAGCGAAGAATAAGAATGAACTAGTTTCATTCGCCACTTTAGTGGGGTTCTTCTTTCTTCATCCTTTGTAGCTTAGTCGTCATTTTTGGAGTCACCTATGCAACGCATCGACGAGATCCAAAGCACTTTTCAAGGGGAACTCTCCCAAGCTAAGTCCTCTGCAGATATCGAAGCCCTCAAGGTTAAATACCTAGGCCGCAAAGGCCCTATCCAGCAATCTATGCAGTGCCTTCAGACGGCAGCGCCCGCAGAACGGCCTTTAATCGGCAAGCAAATCAACGACCTAAAAGAAGCAGTTACCAAAAGCTGCGAAGAAGCTTCCTCTCGTTTTTACCAGCAAGAACTAGGCGGGCGCTTGGCCAAGGAAGCACTTGATGTTACCCTTCCCGGCCGCCGTTCCTCTCTTGGCAGCAAGCACATCATCACGCACATGCTGGACTCCATTCTCGAGACACTGATCGAAATGGGCTTTTCCGTACAGTATGGTCCCGACATTGAATCGGATTACTACAACTTTGAAGCCTTAAATTTTGCTGAAGATCACCCTGCGCGCGACCTACAAGACACTTTTTTTATCGATAAGGATGTGCTGCTCCGCACGCAAACCAGCAATATTCAAGTACGCGTGATGGAAATGACCAAACCGCCCATCCGCATCATCGCACCAGGCCACGTCTACCGCAATGAGGCTGTTACCACCCGCTCTCATGTGTTTTTCAATCAGGTAGAGGCACTTTATATAGATAAGGGAGTCTCCTTCTCCCACCTGCTAGGCACTTTAGAGGACTTTTTACAACGCATTTTCGGAAAAGACACGGCCGTGCGCTATCGGCCTAGCTACTTTCCCTTCGTAGAGCCGGGTATGGAAGTAGATATCTGCTGTTCACTATGCGCAGGCAAAGGTTGCAGTATGTGCAAAAATTCTGGCTGGTTGGAAGTACTCGGTGCTGGCATGGTGCATCCGGAAGTTTTGAAAAACGGCGGTATTGATCCGGATGAGTACTCCGGCTTTGCCTGGGGCCTTGGTGTAGAGCGCTTTGCTAATATCAAATATGGTGTGAGCGACATTCGTCTCTTCACCGAAAATAATCTGCGATTTTTACAACAATTTATTCTAACTCAATGACGAACAGCAGGATTGGATATGACCAACTGGAAAGCACTGACTTTTGTACTATTGATTGGCTTTGGGATTTGGTTTTCCCCACAGCCTGAGGGCCTCAATGAGAATGCCTGGCATCTGCTGGCTATCTTTGTAGCGACCATCTCAGGATTAGTTTTGAAACCATTGCCGATGGGAGCGGTGGCCCTTATCGGACTGACGGTTACCGGTTTGACTGGGGTTTTAGCGCCCCTCTCGAAAACCCCTCACGGAGCGGTAGAACTGCTTTTTTCCGGCTTTGCCAACTCTCAGATCTGGCTCATCGTTTTCGCCTGCTTTATTGCAAGGGGCTTTATTAAAACTGGCTTGGCCAGTCGCATTGCGTATATGTTCCTCAATGTGTTTGGCGGCAGTCCGCTAGGCCTTTCGTACGGATTTATCCTTAGCGACCTAATCACAGCGCCTGTGATTCCTAGCAGCACTGCCCGTGCAGGGGGCGTCTTGATGCCTATTCTGCGCTCGGTTTGTAGTGCGCTGGGCAGTAAGTCAGAAGATGGTACCTCGCGAAAAATTGCTACCTACCTAACGTTGACTACTTTCCATGGAACAGTGGTCTCTAGCGGGATGTTTTTGACCGCCATGGCTGCTAACCCGATCGTAGCCCGATTGGCGATGGATAGTGGAGTGGAGCTTACATGGGGCGTCTGGGCTAAGGCCGCGATTTTGCCCGGGTTGCTTTCGCTGGCCCTCATTCCACTTGTGGTTTGGCTAATTACCCCACCCACCATGCGCGACGTATCGCACGCTAAAACGCATGCTAGCAAAAGCCTTTTAGGAATGGGTGATATGAAGAGCAACGAGTGGGTCATGCTCGGCTGTTTCGTCCTGCTACTGGTTTTGTGGATCTTTGGACAACAACTAGGGATTAACCCCACCGTAGCCGCCCTGGTAGGTGTTTCCATCCTGCTTGCCTCACAGGTACTTACCTGGAAGGATGTTATCGCGGAAGAGATCGCTTGGGATACGCTAGTTTGGTTTTCCGTGCTCGTTATGATGGCTGGCGGACTAAACGCCCTCGGCTTTATCCACTGGTTTGGACAGACGGTAGTTACCTTGGTACAGCACTACCCTTGGCACATAGCCCTAGCAGCATTAGGCGCTATCTATTTTTATAGCCACTACTTCTTTGCTAGCATCACAGCGCACGTAACCTCGATGTACGCCCCTTTCATGGCGGTGAGCATTGCTGTTGGAGCGCCCCCAATGTTAGCCGCGCTATCGCTAGGCTTTTTGAGCGCGCTCTTCGGTGGCCTTACGCACTACAGCAGTGGGCAAGCACCCGTTATGTTCAGCGCAAAATATGTTGAGCTTAAAGATTGGTGGGTAGTCGGTGCATTGCTCGGCGTGGTTTACATAGTGATCTGGATGGGCATTGGCCCCTACTGGTGGACCTGGCTAGGCCTCTATTAATGTGGACAGTCGCTGCAGAACAGGCGGGCATGCGTTTGTCCGCCTATCTGCAACTACAGCTTGGCCCTTCCTATACCGTACGACAACTAAAAAGCATGATCGAGCACAGCCTCTGCGACGTTAATGGTGCAGTGGAACGCTTTTCATCGACTCCCGTATGCATCGGTGACCGCATCAGCTTAATTTTAGAGCAGGTCTCTCAAGCGCCTATCGCCTTCGAGCAAAGTAGCATCGTTTACGAAGACGAAGTCCTCTTTGTATATAACAAGCCCCCCGGCATAGCAGTAGATAGCCAAAATGGCTTAGCCAGCCTCATCGCCAAACAGCACTGTAGCGTGGAGATGGTCCATCGCATCGATAGAGACACCACCGGCGTCATTCTGTTCGCAAAAACTCCAGCCGCTCGCAAGTACCTCGAGGATCAATTCCGCGAGCGAAAAGCTTCCAAAACCTACCTAGCGTTAGTCGATGGCATACCCAAGCAACCCGCAGGACTTATCCAAAGCTACCTAGGCGTATTACAAGAATATCACGGACAAAAAGTGTACGGCTCTAGCGACCGCCACAAAGGTAAACTTTCCGAAACAGCCTGGAAAATCCTCGACACCGGCAAAAACGTTTCCCTAATAGAGTGTCGCCCCAAGACAGGCCGCACCCACCAAATTCGCGTACACCTGCTAGAACTTGGCCATCCCATCCTAGGCGACACCCATTATGCTCGCCGCCGTCTGCACCCCGATGTACGCCGCTGTCTCCTCCACGCCGCCGCCCTAACAGTAGCTCATCCCATATCCGGCGAGCCCATTACCTTTCAAGCTGAGACTCCAACAGATTTTCAAAGTGTGATGGCGTCGAGCTTCCTCTAAATTAGTTGCTCTTCCGTCAGATCAACCATCATTAAGGCCGTCTAACTCGACGTCTAAAGAGAAATCCCTGTCGTCAAGCGACCCGTAGAATTCGGGCTCTCTGCTGGCCGCGTCTCGGAGTTTTGAGTGCCTTAGCCCTACATCCTACATTCCTAGGCCATCGGCCCGCCTTTTTGAATTAGCCCTTAGGCTTGCACC
>CAYUJS010000068.1:0-6335 GCA_964445105.1 uncultured bacterium
AAATCTTAAGGTAAAAAGGCATAAATCGATCGAATGGCCTCCGCTTTTGAGCACGAAGATTTCCGAAAGGCGTTGCAATAGTATCCCTTAAACAGCAACGAAATAAGAATTATGTTGTCTTAGAGAGAGGTATTTGTTTTTCCCGATGATGACGTGGTCGCGAATGGGGATACCCATGAGCTGTCCAGCAGCAATGAGCTCTTGGGTGACCAAATGGTCGCAAGGCGAGGGCGTAGGGTCGCCGCTTGGGTGATTGTGTACCAAAATCATCGCGGCGGCTTTGTGCCGGATCGCGGGAAAGAACACTTCACGGGGATGTACAAGCGTCTGTGAGAGGGTGCCGATCGCTACTGTCTCCCGGCAGATCAACCAGTTTTTTGCGTCGATAAGCACGACTATAAAATGCTCCTGTTTTTGCTCTTCTAGTTCGTCCTTAAGCAGCTCATAGACGTCCGAGGGACAAGAGACGCGCACGCGATTGCCCATCTGCCTACGGGCAAGTTTTTTACCCAGTCCGATCGCGGCCAAAAGCTGAATCGCTTTGGTAGGCCCCATGCCGTGGATTTGGCACAACTCGGCAACAGATGCCTCTGCAAGTTTTTCTAGGGATCCAAAATGGCTGACGATTTGTTGAGCGAGCGCCAGCACGGGAGCGCCCTTGATGCCGCTTCCGAGGATGACGGCGATCAGATCTGCTGTGGTCAGCGCATCGGCGCCTAGTTGTTTGAGGCGTTCACGGGGCCGCTCCGACTCAGGTAGGCGATGGATCTGGTAAGGAACGGCTATTTCGCTGGCGATCATTTCTGCTCGTACCTCGCAAGGCGCTGGGCCACGGAGGCGGGCAGCTCAATCTGAATAAGAATATCGTTCTCTTCGTACTCTTGCTGAAGCAGGTTACCTTGTCGAAGTACTTCGCTGACGATCCCGTAATCTTTTTGCGGGATGCGTAGCTTGACAGTGGTGCGCCGTTTCTTCAACTCCTCCAGCATCATCTCTTCGAGCTCTGCAAATCCTTGACGGGTGAGCGCGGAGATTTGGACGGTGTGGGGAAATTTGAGGCGAATGCGGGCGGCCATCTGCAAGTCTTTGCAGCAGTCAATTTTGTTGAGCACGGTGATGATCGGTTTGTCGGCGGCGTTGAGCTGTTTCAGAACTTCTATGGTGGTGTCTGCTTGTTCAGCTGCAGCTGGATGGCTAACGTCAACCACGTGCAAGAGGATATCGGCAAAGGTGGCCTCTTCAAGAGTGCTTCTAAAGGCTGCAACGAGCTGATGGGGCAGCTTACGGATGAATCCAACCGTGTCCACAAGCAGCATTTCCTGGTTGTTGGCAAGGGTTAGCTTGCGCGTGGTCGTGTCTAGGGTGGCAAAGAGCTTATCTTCTACAAAAGCATCTGCGCCGGTTAAGGCGTTGAGTAGGGTAGATTTACCTGCGTTGGTGTAGCCTACAAGCCCCAAGATAGGGAGGTGGGATTTTTGACGCGAAGAGCGCACTGTTTGGCGGTGTGCTGCCAAATCTTCTATGTCTTTTTGTAACGCAGTAACGCGTTGTTTAATGATGCGGCGATCGATCTCAATTTGCTGCTCGCCCTCTCCTTTCTGATGAGCTCCGCCGCTGCCAGAGCTGCCAGATTGGCGCCCAAGGTGCGTCCAAAGGCGCTTAAGACGCGGTAGCTGGTATTGCACACGAGCCAGCTCGACTTGCAGTTTCGCCTCTCTTGTGTGAGCGCGATCAGCGAATACGGCTAGAATCACTTCGGTACGGTCAATCACCGGTACGCCAAGAACTTTTTCTAAATTGCGCTGCTGCGCCGGTGAGATTTCGTCATCAAAGATGACAACGTCCGGTTTTATCTCTTGCACACGTGCGACGAGCTCTTCTAGCTTTCCGCTAGTTAACAAGGTTGCCGCTACAAATTTCCGGCAAGGTAGAAGAATCATATCGGCTGTATCAACGCCGTAGGTATCCGATAGCAAAGAGAGCTCTTCGAGATGATCGGTCGCAAGTTCTCGCGAAATAAGGTCGTTTCGGAAAACAGTAACTAGAAGGGCACGTTGGCGGGATTCGGGCATAGCAATTCACTCCGCAATAAAAGGTACTTCCAGTCCATCATAAGCCAATCGCACATTCGTGGGGAGTCTGGCGTTGGCTTTTTCGTGGTCCATCTCGTGAGCGATATGGGTGAACCACGTATATTGAGCTGTGCTGCGAGCGGCAAACGCAAGAGCTTCGTCTACCGTAAAATGCAGATCTGAGTGGTTAAAGCGCAGGGCGCTGATAACCAGATATTTTATGCCCTCGAGATCTTCGAATATGGTCTCGGGATAGGATTTAATATCTGACACATAGGCTAATTCTCCAAAGCGAAAGCCATTTACCTCCATCCCTGCTTGGTGAAACGTGGTGTAGCCCACGCTTAGCCCTTGAAAGGCCGTCACACCGCGCTGGTCTGGCAAGAGGCTAAGATCAAGCTGCGTAACCAGCCCTTTGGCAAGCGAATCGCCAGCAAAAATGTATCCATAACGCGTAGCGAGATCGCTACAGGTAGCTCGAGACATCAAGCAAGGAAGCGGTTTGCGCTGTCGAGCGTTATAGATGCGCAGTTCATCAATGCCAGCGGTATGGTCGTGATGTGCGTGTGTTAGGATAACAGCGTCAAGGCTATCTAAGCGCGAGCGCAGCGCCTGGAGGCGAAAATCTGGACCACAATCAATCAGCACTTTCTGGTCCTCGTAGGTCAACAAGGCCGAGGGGCGTAAGCGGTAGTTACGCGGATCATTAGAGGTGCAAACATCACAGTAACAACCGACAAGTGGCACACCCATCGATCCGCCGGTGCCAAGAAATGTAAAAACAGCGTGTAAACTCATAGAGCTAGATACCCTTTTCTCTTTGGGGAAGCTGCCTGAGCATAGAGAGCATGCGACGCGTAGCCCACTTGTCGTGCGGAATTGTGTAATAAATAAGGCGGTGCCACGCAATCACTTTACTTCGTTCAAGGATAGAGACATGGTACCTCAAGCTCGCATAGGTGGCTATTTTTTTTGGAAGCATTTAAGCTGCAAGCATGAAACGTATAGCTATATTGGGGGCGGGATTTGCTGGGCTGGCTGTTTGCTGGTTCTTACTCAAACGCGGTGGTGTGGAGGTAACGCTTTTTGACCGTCAAGGTCCGGGGGGAGGGGCCTCGGGCACCTCTGCAGGCCTATTGCACCCCTTCACAGGCCCGAATGCAAAAGTCCCTTGGAATGGCTTAGCGGCCTTCGACGAGTCGCGTCAACTTTTAGCTGAGGTGGCACCCGAGACCGTCCGCGCCGATGGTATACTGCGTATGGCTATGTCCGCTCAGCAGCGCGCGAGTTTCTTGTGCACTAGCCAAACCTATCCCACCGTGCAATGGGTGGACGATTGCAGAACAGTTTATCCACACCTTGCTCCAGTAGCAGGCATCCTGCTTAGCGAAGGGCTCACAGTTCATAGTCAGCTATACTTGGAGGCTCTGTATAAGCGCTGCCAGAGGCTTGGCATGTTATTTAAGAAGCAGGAAATCAGCTCTCTGCAGCAGTTTGATGCTTATGCTCACGTAATCGTCGCACTGGGCGCAGAGATCACAGGCTTGCCTGAATTTGCTCAGCTACCTTTGCGGCAAGTAAAGGGACAAATCCTGCAGGTAAAATGGCCGGAAAAATTTCTCGAGCTCCCGCTGCCCATCACCGCAGGTGTGTATCTGGTCCCCGGCTCAGAGGTAGTTCTAGGGGCTACCTACGAAAAAACACCATTCCCCTCAGCAAACGATTTCGCCCACAAAGAACTTATCCCAAAGCTATGCGAGATGGTGCCCGCCTTCCCCGATCCACAAATTATCGGCACACGGTCGGGCTTGCGGGCGGTGCTTGCTGGGCACTTACCGCTAGTGAAACAGATCGATGAGCGAATCTGGATCTTTACTGGTTTAGGCTCTAAGGGCTTGCTATACCACGCTTGGCTGGCAAAACGTCTCGCGGATTCTTTGGCTTGATTCTAAAAATGACATTCCTATCTCACCCAAGTGGTAAGGATCTCATGACCCAAGGGCGTGATTAGGATAGTGTGCTCCCATTGGGCACTAGCGCGGCCATCGATGGTGCGGGCCGTCCATTCGTCATTGCGGTCGATGATCGCATCCGGCGAGCCGGCATTGATCATAGGCTCGATGGTGAAGGTCATGCCAGCGGCTAAAGGTATTTGGATGTTGCTGTGGTAATGCGGGATTTGCGGGGCTTCGTGATAATGAATGCCCACACCGTGCGCGACAAATTGATGTACAACGGAGCAGCCTTTTTCCTCGGCGTGGGCTTCGATAGCCGCACCAATTTCGGATACGGTGACACCTGGCTTTAGAATTTCAATGGAACGCATGAGGCACTCATAGGCTGTATCTACTACCAACTGGCGCTCCTTGGTGGTCTCTCCGCCGACGACAACCATGCGGCTACAATCTCCGAAATATCCGCGCAACACGCTAGCAACGTCGATGTTTACAATATCTCCTTTTACGAGCGGCGTTTCGCAGGGGATGCCGTGGCAGATCACATCGTTGATGGAGGTACAGATACTTTTTGGAAACGGCGGATGGCCGTAGTGAAGAGAAGCGGGACGCGCGCCCGCGGCTGCATGGAGCTGGTTAGCAATGCGGTTTAGCTCATCTGTGGGTACGCCAGGTAGGGCATGTTTGGAAACCTCTTGTACGATCTCAGAAGCCAATTTACACGCTTTCCGAATCCCTTCGATTTCTTGCTCTGTTTTCAATAAAATATTGTAGGTTTTGCGGTACTGGTCGCGCTGGCTGTGGAAATTTTGAGGCGCTGGCTGCGGGTAATGGCATTTTTTCCATTTTTGCCCACTTCTACACCAACAAGGGTCGTTTCTGCCTATCATAATATCATCCGGTTAAGTGAGAGTATGGTAGCAGACGAGCTTGATCCAAAGCAAGAGATCTACTTTTTTGCCAGCAGTTCCCGCTAAAAAAAGAAACCGGCTCAGTAAGGTCTGACAGCGGGCTCAGTTTGTAACAAATTCGTAGCCGAAGCTTAAGAGTAAGGAGCAAAATAAGGCTGAAGACCGCCCCAGAGCTAGTCGATTCCCTTTTTTTAGCGGGAACTGCTGCTTTTTTGCCAGCGATTCAGAACCCAGTAAGAGGATGCAAATATTCTTCTTTTTTCCGGGGAGCCAAATCAGAAAAGTTTGCATAAAATGCAGGTGGGCAGATTAGATGCTTAGCATAAAACTCATTTGAAGCGGTAGGCAAGCTCGCAACTAGGTAGCTTCACGCGCCCGGTCGGCCTAACACATTTGTGAACGAGCAGTTTATCGCTTATTTGGTAGAGTTTGTCCAGGGAGCTTTTGGTAAAGTCAAAGTCTAACAGCTCGCCCATCCCGCTGTAGTTGCAGAGCCAGTCATAGGTAGCCCTCTTGCTGTTTGGGGAGACAGCGCGGGCTATAATGGTGCCCAGGGATACAGCGGCGTCTATTTTTGATAGCCCGAGCTCCTGAAATTCTTCTGGGAGCTGGAGCTAACGGGCCATTTTTAGCATGAGGTGCTCTGCACCCACGGATCTGGACTCTGATTGCTCGATAGAGTTTAGGTCAATACAGGCACACCTTAAGTCGGGATCGTTGTTTCCAGGATCTTTGTGACCAGACAGACGATGAATGAGCTGAAATGCAAAGGTTTGTGCTAGTTTTTGGACTTTTTCCAGTTAGGGTAAGAGGGGTAGCTGGCCTGTAACGATGACTTCAATGCACTGAGCAAGGAGTTTATGCTCGGCAAGTCAAGTTCAGCGCCCAGGTACAGGAGGGTACGCTGTCTTGGTCTTTTTTCCTTGCGGATGGACTCGACCAAATGGAATGCAGTATAGGTCTTACCGCTTTTAGGCTCTGTTTTGAGGGCTTTTTTTATAAACATGGTCCGATCATGCCAAATTTCAAGATTCATCCACGAAAAGTAATACCGGGACGGCTCGCCTTGACTTTCTGTAGCCCATCGTTAGTGATATGCTTGCAGTAGCTCAGGTCAACAGAGGAGAGGTTGGGGCAATTTCTAGCCAATGCCTCCAGCCCGCTGTCGGTGATTTCTTCGCAGTCCCACAGGTCAACAGAGGAAAGGTTGGGGCAATTTCTAGCGAATGCCTCCAGCCCTCTGTCGGTGATTTTTTCGCACCGACTCAGGTTAACAGAGGAGAGGTTGGAGCAATTTCTAGCCAATGCCAGAAGCCCTCTATCGGTGATTTTTTTGCAACAACTCAGGTCAACAGAGGAGAGGTTGGGGCAATTTCTAGCCAATGCCTCCAGCCCGC
>CAYUJS010000069.1:0-5369 GCA_964445105.1 uncultured bacterium
GTCGGCCTACGACGAGCTGCTTCTCAACATCGAGCTGTGTGAACGCTACCGCGTGCCTATCCGAGGAGTTATTTTAAACAGGGTGCTCGATGAAAAGCGCGACATGATTCTCAGCTACTTCCCGAAAGCTTTAGCTCGCCATGGTATTTCTCTGCTCGGTTGCATACCCTATAGCGCCTTCCTCAATACGCCTACGATGAAAGATTTTGAAAACCATTTTAATACTAAGATGCTATCAGGAGAGCAGTATCGTTATCGACATTTTCGAGAAAATCGCCTTGTAGCGGGCTCTTTAGAGGCTTTTCTAGCGGAGGAACATCCGAAAGAACTTATCATCACTCCGGCTAGTCGTAGCGATATCATTCAGGCTATCTTGTCGCGCCATATGCAAGCTCTGAAAGCTGGTCAAAAGCATAAGGTCGGCCTGCTACTGACGGGGCGTCAGCCGCTCAGCCCAGAAACTTTAGCGGGCATCCGCAACAGCGACATTCCCGCCCTCTATGCCCCGGTCTGCAGCTACACAGCCATGAAGCAAATCACCTCCTTCACCGCCAAAATTCGCAAGGAAGACACCCACAAGGTGACTACGGCGATTAGCTTGGTAGAAAGCCATATCGACTTTCAGCGCTTTTGCCTTCAAGAGGCGCCGGCTATCGCGTGAAAATTCTGATTGTCAAAACTTCTTCTCTAGGCGATTTGGTGCAGACCTTTCCCGCTATAGGGTACCTCAGGAATAGGTTTCCTAAAGCTGAGATTGATTGGGTTGTTGAAGCACCTTACGCGAGTCTTGTTGAAGCACACCCCAACATCAACCGGGCAATCGCCGTCCAGACGAAAGCTTGGCGTCAAAACATGCTGGCTTTATCTACCTGGCAGGAGATGAAAGCCAACCGTTGCGAACTGCGGCAGAGTACCTACGAGGTCGCTTTTGATCTGCAGGGCAATTTAAAATCGGGCCTCATTCTTTCCCAGGTAGCTGCCAAGCACAAAGTAGGCTTTGCCAAGGGTTCTGTACCCGAGTGGCCCAACTTACTGTTCACCGACCAGAAATATGCTCCTGCTCCCCGCACAAACATCCGCGAAGAGTACCTGAGTTTGATGCAACAGTACTTTGGCGATCGACAACCATATCTAGATAAGGGAATAACCTTACAGACAACCCCCGCAGAGCTCACCCAGATAGAAGAGATTTTAAGCCAGCGCAAAATCCAAGATTCTGCTCAGGTACTAGTGGCCACGGGCTCGGCCTGGCGCAATAAAGAGCTGCCTCTTGCTACTCTTAAGCTGCTGCTCGAGGGCATACAACAACACTTATCGTGTACATTCCTGTTTTCCCACGGCTCTGAGGCTGAACTGCAAACTGCAGAAACGCTGTCCGCTTGTTTCCCGCAGATAAGTCTGGTGATGCCCAAGCTATCTCTCCCGGTTCTGCAAGTGCTCATGCAGCGCTTGCAGCTGGTCATCGCAATGGATTCTCTCCCTTTGCACTTGGCGGGCACCACCTCGACGCCTGCTTATGGCTTTTTTGGGCCTTCTTTGGCGGCCAAATACCGGCCGCTAAACAGCGCAGCTTTTCAAGGAATATGCCCTTACGGACGTACTTTTGAAAAACGCTGTCCAATCCTGCGCACATGCCCCACTGGGGCATGCCTGCGCGCCCAGAGCCAGCAAGATCTTTTGCGGGCGTTCCTTGATTGGTGGGTTCAGCCTCGTCTAAAGCCTTAGTTCTATTTTCAGTCTCTCAAGTGTCTCTTTTGAAAGCTCAGGGCGTTGAGCGATCTCGTCTATCTTGACTCCAGCGAGAATCAGTCGCGTCATTAGTATCAGCCCTTCGCATAACTATTATCTCGGCTGCACCTCCAGCTATATTGCGAGCTGGGTTGAATACTTCGTGGGAGACATGGCTTTTGCCTTTGAAAAAGTGGTGGCGCAGATGGCGATCTCTGAAAGCAGGGGAAAAAAGATCATTCTGCTTTGCTGAAGGCGCTAGAATCCATGTAACGCAAGGCGCTGGAGCTATTGGAAGATTACGAAGTGATTACCAGCAGCTAGATTGGCTAATTATTCGGTTTTTAAGTCTCGTACCAGTACGGCGCTTTGCAAAAATGGGTGGAAGCTAGATTTTTAGCATTAGTAGATCCCTCGAATAAAGCGCGCAAGTATAAGCTAGCGAAGCCCTATCTAGCCTAAAAAGGGCGCTCAACTCTTTGCCTTTAATTATTTTCGCCGTTATCCTGTTCTCTTTGCGCACAAGCTTAAGGATCTTTCATGGAACGAGTACTCGCCCAGTCACTCAGCCAACACATCGGACAGGTCGTCAACCTGCGCGGATGGCTGAACAATATTCGCGCTTTAGGCAAGCTCAATTTTCTCATTTTACGCGACCGGACCGGGTTTGTTCAGGTGGTTATAGAAGATAAAGAAGAGCTCCGAAAAATCTCCCAGCTGCAACCTGGAAGCATTTTGCACATTGTCGGCTCTGTCGTTTCGTCAAGCGGATCGGAACTGGGGGCTGAAGTGGTCTCTCCCAAGATTACGGTCGAGATCCCTATTCGAGAAGTGCCTTCGATTGAGTATTATAAGCCCGAGATCCCCAGTGATCTAGAACATATTTTAGACCATCGCCCGATCGCTTTGCGCAACCGCCAGTTACAGGCCGTGTTTAAAATACAGGCCGAAATTGCACATGCGTACAGGCTTTTCATGCACGATCAAGTGCAGGCAGTGGAGTACTTTTCCCCGAATATTATTGGAGCTAGTTCTGAGGGTGGCGCTGAGTTTTTCAACGTGGATTATTTCGGCTACACAGCGACACTTGCCCAAAGCAGCCAGCTTTATAAGCAGATCATGGTTGGCGTGAACGAGCGCGTTTTTGCGTTGGCCCCCTTCTTCCGTGCCGAGCCTTCGCATACGCCTAGACACGTTTCAGAGGGCAAACAGTTCGAGTTTGAAATGGGCTTTTTTGACCACTGGCATGACATACTAGATGTACAGGAAAACTGCGTCAAAACGATCGTGGCACACCTGAGCGTTCATTGTCAGCGCGAAATCGCTCTACTGGGCGGCAACCTGATCAAGGCACCTGCCGATGTGCCTTTTCCGCGCATCACTTTTGCAGAGGCGCAGGAGATTTACTTCAAACGCACAGGAATTGATGAGCGTCAAGAGCCAGACCTCTCGCCTGCTTCAGAAAAAGAGCTTTGTCGCTGGGCTAGAGAAACGTTTGGAACAGACTGTGTGCTAGTTATCGACTGGCTGACTTCGAAACGCCCTTTTTACGCCTTTCCCAACGAGCAGAATCCCCTCCTATCAAATACCTTCGATATGCTCTGCAATGGTACAGAGATCACCTCTGGCGGTCAGCGCAGACACACTTATGAATCTATGGTTGCGGGGATTAAGTCGAAAAATATGGATCCTGCGAGCTTTGGCGACTACCTGAGTATCTTTAAATACGGCATGCCTCCGCACGGTGGCTTTGGTATGGGGCTCGAGCGCCTGACAATGACGCTGCTGGGGCTCAAAAATATTCGCGAAGCTTGCCTTTTTCCTTCGGATCCCAAGCGTATTGCCGGTAACCGCATTAAGGCGAAGATTTGCTTTGGCGCTGAAAACATCCGTAACGAGATTATTCGCGTTTTGAAACATCAAGAAACCGCTTTCGAGTACCTTGTGCATGAGATGACGCCCACTTCCGAAGATTCTGCCCGCATTCGCGGTACCAAACTGGAAGAAGGGGTGAAGTCCATCATCCTGAAGGGGAAAAATTCTAAAAAAAACTATAATTTCAATATTCCCTCTCATCTGCGGCTTGATATGAAAGCCGTTGCAGAAGCGGTGGGCGAAAAATGCGAGTTTGAAGCGCCGGAGGTAATTAAAGAGCGGTTTGGTCTCATTGTCGGTGGCGTGCCGCCATTCGGTCACCTTCTTAACATCGATACCTATTACGATGAGGGTATTCTTAAGGAAGAGCGAGCTGCTTTTAATTGTGGCCTTACTACTGAGTCTATCATCATGAGGTCGCGAGATCTAGGCAGTTTAGTCCAACCCAAATATGGCAGTTTTAGTAGCTGATTAGCTCTAAGGCATCAAGATGGCGCTTAATGAGGGGACGAAACCTGCCAAAGTCCAACAGGACTTCTAAGGATCTCTGCGCATTTGCGGAATATTATTTGCGCCTTCATATGCATTTTGGCAGGCATAACATTCGACAGCTCATAGATTTCTAGAGCCGCCTGGTGTGACCCATACGCCTTGCGCTTTTCCTTTTAAATTGCGATCCCATAAGCTCCATAAAACTAGATCGGAGTGAGAAGTAACCGGTTAACGGGCGAGTCGATAAATCCCACTACCCGGAAGTAACTTAGCGGTGAAAATTTCCGTGGGAGTAACCACAGGTTACCGCTTGTTGTCCTCTAAAATGTCCTTGCTGGCGGTCGGCAATTGCAAAAAATCAATCTTTTTTGCTCATACATGGATGTTATCATTTTGATGCTATTCATGTAAGAGGCCGGCGCGGGCGTAATTCTAATCTAAGAAGCGGGATGTTTTCCCTTAAAGCCAGGATCATTACGGCAAATTGCTCGCTTCTGGCGTCGGATTCCTTTTTTTGAGCCCCTCGATCGAATGAACATCCTGGCAACGAAGGCCATGTTGTCTTCAGAGATCAGTGCTAGCTGCGTCATGCTTAGGCATAGGCGTTCAAAAGGTGCTTAGAAGTCAAAAAAATCGAGGTGTCATCCTGGCTTATTGAGAAGTTACTTTTTACTTCCAGCGCGTTTTTACTCGCACGGTTTTGATTTCCATCAGGGAAGCCTCTGTTACGCTGAGGTAGAAAGGATCGATGAGGATAGTGTCGCCCTGCTCAGGATGGTGCCCCAAATTCTTTTGGATCAGTTCCCCTAACGTTTCGCTTTGGCGTGCGTTCAGCTCCAGATCAAACAATTTATTAAATTCGGCCACGGTCATGTCGGCGGGGAACGTACGGTCGATCATGAACGCTTTTCGGGGTTGAGTGGGAGGCGTTTGTTGGGGGCCGCTGCTATATTTGCCAAAAAGCTCCTCCAATACCCCATCTAAAGTAACGATACCTAGAGGTTGCGCCTGGCTATTCAGCACAACGGCTACTGTTTGCCGGTTGCGGCGAAACTGGTGCACAATCTGCATGAGGCTGGTTTCATGAGTGATAAACCAAGGGGAGCGTGCGTGGGTGACAAGTAGTTGATCATCGGTGATTCTGAGGTAGTCGCGGGGAAAGGCGATGCCTATAATTTGGCTGCGCTGGTCGTTCAGGATAAGCACAAAGCTTGCGTGCTGGGCCTTGATCAACTGACACATAGTCGCTACGGTTGCTTTGGGGTCTACAGTGC
>CAYUJS010000070.1:0-5283 GCA_964445105.1 uncultured bacterium
TAATTAAGTAGCCTCGGAGACCGTTAAAATGCAACCTACTCAACCTAGAAGTCCTCAGAAAATTCAAGGACAAGATTCTATTAACCAGCTAGAAGAGCAAGCCTTTGCGAGCTCGCTTCAGGGGCGGTCGGTGTCCTCGGGCAATGGTGGAAGCGTCTCATCTAATTTTGTGCCTAAGCTATTCCAAGCAACTGTGCAGCCGCCTTCAGGCGACAGTACTCTTGTAGCGATTGAGCAATTAGACGAGTCTCTTGATATTGCGAGCTGTCGCTTTCCTGGGCTGGTGTCACAATCTGGTGCGGAAAGATCTTCGCAAACAGTCCGATCTTTAAAAGAGGTCCTGCCCACTATTCTAGAGGGTTTGTACGGAGACGCGGATGAGGAACAGCTTAGGCAAGAAGCTAGTGCTTGGGGGCGCAGCAGCGCAACTTTGTGTAGATATGGGTACTTTCTTGTACTTCACGAACAAACCCAAGATAGTACTGTAGCCTTGTTGAAACAGGCGGTCGATTGCAGGGAAGATAAGGCTTGGATCACCTATAAGCCGACCAATCAAGATGCGTCTAGAGATCTCAGTTCTTTCATCTCAGATGATATGATCACCGCGAACGCCTCCTGCTTGGCAGCTCTCCTACTCTCTTACATTTTTCTCCAAAAAGGAGAATTTCAAAAAAGTTATGATTGGAACTTGACGGTAGAGCAAAGCGCCAAACAGCAGCCCTCTGCTGTTCATATTTTTCTTCGTGACGCTTTGAAAAAAGAGCTCACTCAAGCAGTTTCGGGGACGATTTCATCAGAGTTACAAAGGGCTTGTAAGGGCTCAATATCTATTGTGGGACGGTCCTTAGGAGGATCGAGCTCATCCAGAGACAGGCTAGCTCTGACCATATCAGAAGCCCAAGATTTCTTCCCCATGTTAGGGGATTATTGGCTCGCTCCCGAGCAACAGTTCCCAAAGGACGCCCTTCTCTTCATCCAGAAGCAGATCAGCCAGCTTGAAGCGGTGATTGGTGACCTGGATGTAAATGTGCAAAACCAGGCCCTCAAGCAATTAGAGCCGTTTTATCTGCTCTACGGGCCTCTCCTGAAACAAGCCGAGAATGGCAAAGAAAAAAATACAGGCTTAGTGAACCACCTGCTGCATTTAGCTACCTATCATGCGGGAGAGCAAGCTTTACGTGCTGATAAACCCGATGTCGCCAGGGGCTTGTTTGCTCACCTGATGACACAAGTGCACAAATGCGATAACCAACTGGTGGAAAGAAGTGCTCTTCAACTCGGACAGATTTACCTAGACAAGGGGACAAAAGAGGATTGCATAAAAGCTGCAGGATTGTTTAATTATGCGCATAATCTTGCAAAAAAAATAGAGCCTCGCAGCCCTGCAGAGCAGCGCCAGTTTGCCTTTTTTACTGATCAATGTTTAGAAAAGATCGCTTCGGCTCAAACGTTAATGATCCGGCTGTGCAACGGTGTCTGCTGCCCCTTGCCTGCGAGGCTAAAGTCGCTTGATGTAGACAACCGAAAGCTGCTTAGCGAGATTCGAGCGTCGGCGATAGCTCGCATTGCCGAAGACCAATCGGAGCCCAGGGAGACGCAGGCTCTCTTTGCTAAGATCGCGCAAGATATGAAGAGCTTGGTCGCTCAGCTTTTTCAGCAATGCCTAGACGTTTACGGTCCCCCTCCCTGTCAATTTGCCATGATTACTTTAGGTTCCCTAGCTCGCCACGAAGCCACTCCTTGGTCGGACCTCGAATTTGCCTTCTTAATCGAGGAGGAAAAAGACAGTCCGGAAGTGATTGAGTATTTTGTGAACATCACCTACTTGATGCACCTCAAGGTGATCAACTTGGGCGAAACTATTTTGCCCGCGCTCAGCATCCCTGATTTAAAGATAGGAAACTTTTATGACGATGTGACCCCGAGGGGATTCGCCTTCGATGGAGGGGGAGTTGCTGGCAAAGGACATAAAACGCCCCTTGGCCAAGATGAGCAAACGATAGAGGGGCATATTGTAGCTCACGAATTTAGGCTCATACAAACGCCGAGCCAAATGGCCCAGTTTCAAGGAACAAGCCAAAAATATGACGGTGCTTACTGGTTTGAGCTAGAGCCACATTTGCCTTTAGAATTGCTGAATATTGATTTCGTTTGTATAGACACGCAATTGGTACAAGATTATTGCAACCCGCAATTGGTCGAAGATTATCGCAAGGCGCTCCAAGCCACTTTAGAACAGTCCTATAAAGAAGGGCTCATTAGAGAGCACTTGGCTCTTAATTTGCTGGCCGAAGATGATCTTGTTCACTTCAACCCTTGGAGCCAAATCGAGGTTGAACACGCAGGGTGCTTGCTACGAGCAAAAAATGATCTATACCGCCTTCCGCACTTGGCTTTGGATCGTTTTGCTATCCTTTCTTCTATTTTTAGATCTAGCAGCTGGGAAAAAATCGAAGCGCTTGAAGAAAAAAAGATTATATGTTCCGAGGGAGCCAAAAATTTGCGACGGTTGCTTAGCGAAACCATGAGGTTTCGGCTCAGCGCCTATGCTAAAGCCCAGCGACAAAAAGAAGAGCTAAACCCTCTCTTGGATCCGTTCATTACGGATGACGCTGCGCACGTTTCACGTTATTTCGACCTCAATCCGACATCTTTAACAAGGCTGAAAGAGCTTTATCAAATCCTCCTCCCACTCTACGACAGCCTGAAGCAGGTTATCATCAGTAGAAATATCAAAGAGCTTTCCTCGCAGAAGTTGTTTGCGGACGACTATAAAAGTTTGGGTCAAATCTCCATACGCTTAAGGCGGTATGAAGAGGCTAGAACCTATTTTGAACAAATTCCCAAAGGCCGTGAAACTTTCGGAATTCTAATGTTTTTGAGCTACATCGCTGAAGAGACAAACGATCTCAAAGAGGCTATGGAAGGTTACCTAGAGGCAAAAAAAATACTGCGGCGGTATCCATCCGCGTTTGATGTGGAGATGTGCAAAGTAAACGTCGTTGTGCGGCTGTCCGATCTTTATCGGAAGGCTGGAAAAATCGATAAGATGAAGACTGTGCTAAACGAATATTTTGAACTTCCTGAGCCAGCTGGGGTAGAAGGATGGTCTGCTGCAGAGAAAAAAGAGTGGCTGAAAGGGAATTTATCGGTAAAATACTCACTAGGCGCGTTGTACATGGAGCTCGAAGATTATAAACAAGCAAGGCCAATCTTTGAAGAACTGCTGCTGTTGTCTAAAAACATGCAAGAGTTTGAATTACTTTTCAAACAAGCACTTGAATTAAATTCCAAATTAGGATTGGCCTTGTGCGAAGAAGATAAAGGCAGGCGAACGCAGCTGTTCCAAGAAATGCGTGAATCATGTCAAAGTATTTATCCTGTTGGGCACCCTACTCGGGCGATTTTAGAGCATAGTTGGGGCCTCATCCTGCAAGAGGCAGGCTTTGTCCAAGAAGCACAAGATCACTACTTGCAGGAGCTAAAGATCGCGCGTTGGCTAAGTGGTGACCACTCGGTTCAAATTTTGTTTTTCATACGATTAGCTGAAATTGATACACTTTCTTCGCGCTTTGAGCAGGCAGAAGACCGTTTACAGGAGGCCTTGGCCATAGTTAATCGTGCCTTTCCTGGACGCCCTCACCTCCTGTTTCAACTGTATCACGTGTTCGCCTGCAACTATTACAATTGGGGCAAAATGGGTGAGGCAGAAAAGCACTTTTGTCTTATTGCCGCAGCACAGGAAGGCCTTGAACCGAGAAGCACGAGCAACCGTCAGATCATAGCGCTACGCTGCCGCGCAGAGGCCTTAATAGAACTCCATAAATTTGACGCTGCGCAAGATTGCTCTTTGCAAGCGCTCAAGGCAGCCGAATCGCATTATGCTGTAGGTCCAGAGCTGTTGATTCAAGTCCTGCGGACAAGAGGCCGCTGTTTGCTAAAAGCAGGGAAAAAAGATGAAGCACTTCCTTTTTATGAACGATCTTTGGATGTTTTTTACGAATCTTATGAAAAGATTTTTTCGGTTTATACGAAGACTGAGGTTGCCAACAGCCTTGTTATATTAGGTAGGCCACGAGAAGCTGTAAAGATGTTGGGGCCTCTTTCTGAATGCCGTAGCTTGTCACCAGATGACTCGAAGATGATCTTGGAGTCCCTTGGCTATGCCTATGGCGCTTTTGGCAAGGAACGGAAAGACGACGAAAGCGCCCTGGCACAGTATAAGCTTGTTCTCTGCGAAACATTGGGAGAGCATGGTCACATTGACATCTTGTGTTTTTTTAGCTCCACGGCGCGCTATCTAATCAAGTCAAAGAGGTTGGAAGAGGCAGAGGAGTGCATCGCACAAGCTTGTGGGCTGATTGACTCTAGCGGAGACAGTGCCCTGGTACGGCTTAAGCTTGTTCTTGGAAAATTTATAAAAATTTTGCGAGATAAGGAAGATTTTCCTAAGGAAGCTATCTACCTTCTACAGCTTTTGCGACTGCTTAACCGGCTAGATCCTAATTGCGAATCTGTGATAACGACGAAGGGGCGCTTGGCTACCGTGTGCGTCATGCAGCGCAAATGGACAGAAGTGCTGAGATACGGTCTTCCAGCTCTTGACTACTACCTTAAAAACAAGATTTTCGGCCCATACTGCGATTTTATGGAGCTCGTAATTATGACCCATTCAGCGTATGTCCGTTCACGGGGGGTAGAGGGCACCGTAACTTCTCAATAAGTCAGGGTGAGATACGTAAGTAGGCAGGAAAATGTGGCAATGTCAAGCCTCTGAAGAGGTAGGAAGGGGTGCCACGACGATGCGAAGATCCAAAATGTAGGTAGAGGGTAGGTAGCCCAGAGGTTGCCTCTGCGTAGGTACTAGGCCTGGCTGGCAACCTAATACCCGCTCAAGAGCAGCTTGCCCTGCGTCTTCGCTCCTCTATGGTGATTGCCAGCTGGGGTGTCCCCTCCCACTCGATTTTTTAGGTACTTCCACAACGAAATACCTAGCTTGCGGCAGGTCTTCTTAAGGCTCGTAAAAGTGTCTCTGGCTTCCCTGACGCACGTAAGCGTCTAATATAGCCATCTACGCGAAAAGCCGGATGCCCCTCATCCTCCTGTGAAAAACCCAGGAGGGCGATATGACACGTTACACATCTAAAAAGCGCAAGCATCGATGGAAAAAAGATATCTTTGGTTGGCTTGGCAGGCGATTTTCTACCACCTCATGGCGCTTGCATGCAGTGAGGTGACCCCCAAATATTGGACACTAAAACGGTGGGAATAAGGTAATAAACT
>CAYUJS010000071.1:0-5225 GCA_964445105.1 uncultured bacterium
GCAGACTGCTAATGATTTTTTTCTTTTCTGGCATGCCGCCCGTCCTCAAAATAAACACGCAGCTTCAGCTTGAGGAACTTGCTAACCAAATGTGGGATTACGCCCGACGATTGGGGGAATCTTTTTTGGGCTCTTTCAAAGTATACACAAAAAGGAAAGGTGCTTGTTGCTTTTGATGAAATATGCTGGATAAGAGGAAAAGATCTGACTTTGCTGGGAAAGCTAAAAACCGCTTAGGATATGTATTTTCAGTAAAAACCCTCATTTGGTCATGGTTTTATGTGGCTCTATATTCTTCATGGATAGAGGAAAATATTTTAAGGAACAATGACTTTGTGGGCAGAATTACACTGGATCTTGCTCTGGAGGAGCTGCCTCTGGATCCTGTACAACGCTTTTGGCGCCCTAAAAAGAAGAGGATCGTAGCTTTTGAAAAATTCAAGCTCCTATCTATCAAGGGTGGCGTGCCTTGCTATCTCGAGGAAATTTCCCCCGAGCTTCCTGTCGAAAAAAAAATATCCAGAGCCTTTGTTTCAATCGAGGAAGATTGACAGTACGATAATTTGATGATGTATTTTCTGATTTATTTTCAAGCCGCAGTGAAAGCTATAAATAAATTGTTACTGTCTTGATACAGGAGCTGAAGGAACTTCCAGAAATTTGTAAGGCGTTGAAAAAAACGTGGTGGGTTATAAAATAAATATTTGGATGATTTGGTTGAGGCGGAGTTTGTCAAAAGAGACTTTTCCTGGCACATGGAAAACGGAAAAGAAGGAAAATTCAGCCGGTATTGCTTGAGCGACAACCATCTTTGTTTTTACCTGAAATATATCGCTTATAACCGCTCCAAAATAAAAAAAGCGATTTTTCTAATTTTATACTGACCAGCTTGCCGGGCCGGGAAGGGATTATGGGCCTATAATTTGAGAACCTAGTCGTCCATAACCGAAAAGCTGTTTGGAGGCTGCTGGGCATATCATTTGAGGAGCTAGTGAGAGATGGCCCGTTTTTTCAGAACTTACAGATAGGCAACCTGGCTGCCAAATCGACTACATGATCCAAACACGGTTCCAAAATTTGCATCTTTGCGGGATAAAGTTCTTGAAAAATCGGATAGGCCAGAAAGTGATTGAGGGGAGGGAAGACAACAGAACGCGGTTGAAGCTGCCTAGGCAGTTTTCGATCAGATCTGTGCTGATCCATGTGAATGGCGTTGAAGATTCCGTGCTAAATGAGGGCTATTTCGATAAGATTATCGACTTTAGCTATCTTTTGTGCTCCAGCGATCCCCGCTACAAAAAAGAGGCCAGTTGGTCCCGGGGCAGTCATCAGCCGCTTTTTTCTCATTCTCCGTAGCCCAGGTTGCGCATGCATTGCAAACTACGCCTTGCCGGCGCTCGCCGAATCGGCCCCTTTTTTTAGCGAGAGCGATCGCAAACTCCGGCTAGAGGTTGCTCAATAAGGAGGGGGTCTGCTATCATATCCCGCGTTAGCCCGCTTGTAGCAATAGGTGTTTATGGGTTGGGCCAAGAAACAGCGTATATTTAGGAAGGTAAATGTCATACGTTAAACTTCGCACCGGTGATTCAGTAGATAAAGCTCTAAGAGTGTTGAAAAAGAAGCTCGATAAAGAAGGCGTGATGAAGTCGGTTAAAGCGCATCGTTTTTATCTAAAACCCTCCGACAAGAAGAGAGCGAAGTCAAAAGCGGCTCTTAAATACAAGCGTACTCGCTAGTTTTTTTGAGGCGAAGAATAAATCTATATGGTTGATTGTCTAGTTACATAAGCAACTGGAATAGCCTTCCTTTTAAATTTAAATTGGGTTAGCTATGGCTGATTATTACGAAACTCTTGAAATTTCCAAATCCGCGACTCAAGACGAAGTCAAGAAAGCATATCGCAAAAAGGCCTTGCAGTTTCATCCTGACCGCAATCCCGGCGATGCTGGCGCGGAGAAAAAATTTAAAGAAATTTCAGAAGCCTACGAGGTTCTTAGTGACGAGTCTAAACGCAAGGCCTATGACCAGTATGGTAAAGCAGGCGTGCAGGGCATGGGCAGCGGCGGTGGACAAGGGCATGGCTATGCCAACATGGACGAGGCGTTACGCACATTCATGGACGCCTTTGGTGGTAACGGGGCGGATTCCATTTTTGAATCTTTTTTCGGGGGCGGACAGCAAGGTGGGGGACGCACGGCTCACACAGCACGTCAAGGGGCTAGCAAGCGCGTTAACCTGACTGTAACGTTTGAAGAGGCAGCCAAAGGGGTAGACAAAGAGTTGCAAATTACCAATCTGGTGTCTTGTACTAAGTGCAAAGGGCGCGGAGCCAAATCAGCCGATGGCATCAAGCGCTGTGCACGCTGTAAAGGGCAAGGCCAGGTAATTGAGCAGCGCGGTTTTTTCAGCATGTCGACAACTTGCTCACAATGCCATGGCGAAGGGCAAGTGATTTCGGATCCGTGCGACGAATGTCATGGCCAAGGAATGACCAAAGAGAAGCAGCGCGTTAAAGTACACATTCCAGCTGGTGTAGACAGTGGCATGCGTTTGAAAATGGCCGGACATGGCGATGCTGGTCCTGGTGGAGGGCCTCCGGGCGATCTTTATATCTTTATCCAAGTGCAGGCTCACGAGGTGTTTGAGCGCGATGGCAACGACATTGTAATCGACCTGCCGATTACCTTTCCCGAAGCTGCGCTGGGCTGCAAAAAAGAAGTCCCTTCATTGTTTCACCAAAGTGTGCGTGTAACAATTCCTGAAGCAACCCAAAACGGGAAAGTTTTTCGCATCAAGGGAGAGGGCTTCCCGAATGTTCATGGGCGTGGTAAAGGCGATCTCATAGTTAAGATTTTTGTGGAGACTCCTTCGCACCTGTCTGCTAAGCAGAAAGACCTTTTAAAGGACTTTGCCGACCTGCAAGCTCCTGCCAATCAGCCTAAGCAGACGGGCTTTCTGGATAGTATAAAAGGTTTTTTTAAATAACTCGTTGAACGCTCAGAATAAGATGGCGTTAGAGTTTCGGTCCTGTAGAGCTACGGCCACATCGACCGCGTACCCTGCCGCTCCGATGTGCTCTCTAACAGTCTGAAGAGCCTTATCATGGGTGTTGCACTCTTGGGATAGGTGTGCAAGGTGCACATGCTTCAGCTTGCTGTGACAGACATTCTGAAGCAGCTGGCCGCATTCACCATTCGAGAGATGCCCTGAACGCGATAGAACGCGTTGCTTATAAACCATAGGCCTTGGACAGGCTCTGACCATATCAGGGTCGTGATTGGCTTCTATGTAAAGGTAGTCGCAACCTTCCAGCTGCTTGGTTACAAGGGTGCTAACAAAGCCTAAATCGGCGCAAAAACCAAGTTTAAGCCCTCCTGTACGAATCACAAAAGCCACTGGATCCAGCGTATCGTGTTGGATGCCGAAAGGGTGGATCTCAAAGTCGCCAAATTCGAAAGTATCACCCGTGGTGAAGATTTTAAAGCGCGGGCAGTCGCCAAGGGCGTTGACTATACCTTTGGCGGTGTCTGAATTGGCAAAAACGGGGATACCGAGCTTTAGGGCGAGCACCTGTAGTCCTGCGATGTGGTCGCCGTGTTCATGCGTGATGAGGACGGCGTCGATGCTTTTGATGTCTACATCGAGCTCCGCTAGACGCAGCTTGGCAGCTCTACCGCTGATGCCAGCGTCGATAAGAATTTTGGTCTGATCCGTGCCCACATAGATGCAGTTGCCTTTCGAGCCAGAAGCGAGCGGACAGAAGCCTTTCATGGTTTCAATTCCTACATAAAAATCGGCCGGAGTATGGGAGGATGGTTGTTTTTTTGCAATTGCGAATAGGGTTTAACAGCAATTTGGACTTTCTTGGGAAGATGCGGATATTCTTCTCTTTCCCGGGGATCTAAATCAGAAAAAGTGAATAAAATAATTTGAACCGGCAGCCAGGCTCGCGCTTAAGGTGGCTTCAGGCGCCTGCTCGTTTAGCACAAATGCGCTGAGAAAATAAAAAAGACATAGCAGCCTGGATCGGTCTATGGTGATTTTTGTGAAACAACAAAAACTGGCAAGTAGCTTTAGCTAAAGCAAGCTCTAAGCGCATCCGAACTAAATCTCAAGCATATTTCCAGTGCACAAAAAACAAGAAACATAGAATACGCGCTCGCAGGCTTGGGCGAGATGTGGGAAGAAGCTAAAGTAGCAGAGGCCACCTCGAAGCGATGGTGAGCTTCATCTGACAGGCTGCGTAGAAGTTTCTAAACTCAAGTTCAGAGATTTCCCTCTGTGAGGTTGCAGATTCGTCACTACAAATTGAATCAATTGGCTTTTGGTAAAAGTTATCTACGTTCGTCCAGGCCTGTCTGTAGTATCTGCTTGCTCAAACTCATCAAAATCGCTCGGCTCTTCCAGGCCCTCCCATTCATCGGCACTTAGCTTAGAGGCAGATTGCAACACTTGTCGGGGTTTGCCGTTTTCGGACGCGCTGATGACCCCATCATCTTCCAGCTGGTCGATGAGACCTGCGGCCCGCGCATACCCCAGTTTAAGCTTGCGCTGTAAGAAGGTCGTGCTCGCATTGCCGGTGCGCATGACAAGCTCTTTGGCTTGCTCGTAGAGGCTATTAGAACGCTTGGTTGCAGGTGTTTCTTCTTCGGTGGGCTCGTCGGATTGATAGGTTTCGAACGAGGCGATGGCGTAGTTCGGAGGAGCTTGCTTGCAGATGAACTCCACCACGCGGTGGATATCTTCATCTCTTACATAGGCGCCTTGAGCGCGTGTGAGGTGTGAGGTGCCAGGTGGTAAGAACAGCATGTCGCCATTGCCTAGAAGTGCCTCTGCCCCTATTTCATCCAGGATGATCTGGCTGTTTACTCGGCTGGATACTTTAAAAGCGAGGCGGGTAGGGAAGTTGGCTTTTATCAGACCAGTAATAACCTCACGCGAGGGGCGTTGCGTCGCTAAAATTAAGTGTATGCCAACGGCGCGCGCCATCTGCGCGATACGCGCGATGGGGGTCTCTATATCCTGACTGGAGACCATCATCAAATCGGCCAGCTCGTCGATGATAGTGACGATATAATAAAGGCGCTCTGGTATCTCGCGATCGAGAGTTTTTTCTAGTTCTAGATCGCGTTTGCGGTTATTAAATCCATCGATGTTACGTACGCCCAGAAGTTTAAGCAATTCATAGCGTTTTTCCATCTCTTTCACGAGCCATATAAGGGCTG
>CAYUJS010000072.1:0-5103 GCA_964445105.1 uncultured bacterium
GCGGTGCCTTAAACCAGATTGTTCTTCAAAAGGCCTGATGCGATGAGCGCGTTGTGTGCGGGTTTTTGGACGAAGAAAGCATTGTTGGATCACAACAATCTGCCCTAGGGTTGTTTGCCAGGCGACTTTTTTTTCAGTGTGGACGCACATTTTTTTCAGGTTTATACCCGGAGACCACCGCTTCGGCACGGCGGCTTGCCCAGGCTTGAAGGAGAGCATGACCGGTCTTCTCGATGGCCGCTAAGGTGGCCTCCTCTGCCTGGTCGCCTGTCTTTATCGTAGCGAACTCTTTGCCTATGCTTTCGGCCATCTCGAACATAGGCTCTAACAAGATTGGATTTGCTCGGACTAGGCTTACAAGATAACGTTCATCGTAAGAAAAGTCTTTTGTGGGCAGATTATCGTTCATAGTCATTCTCCGTCAAGGGGTTAGGTAAGTTTTGTCTCGAGGCGATAGGCGTGTCCCGCTCTGCAAGTATCTTACCTCCTCCGCTACGCTGAGTACAGGTTTGAATTGCACCCGAAAGTAGCTTCCTGTTAGCTTTTCTTCTTCCTCTTGCATTACAATCCATTCAATAGCGGTGGCTGTTGTCTGGTCTTCTGACGGAATAACTGTTACTTCGTAGCAGCCAGAAATTCTTTTGTGTTTCTCTTTGAGGCGGCCTAGTCGTTCCAGGATTTTCAGGTATTTTTTTCCACCTTTCAGTTTGGAAAGGCCTGCGGAAAGCTTGTTTAGCTCTTCTTCAAAGCGCCGTCTGAAGCTTTGCTTCATCTCTAAGGCGACGACCGCTTTTGCCTCGGACTCGCAGTAGAGCCATTGTTCCTCGTTGCCTTCTGTCTTGATGAGGGCGACTTTTACTTGGTCATGCAGGTCATCGACGAGAGTTAGCGTGCTCTCAAGCTCGAAGGAAGGAGCGTTTTGCCTGGCGGAAACGACATAGTGATACCCTTTGCTTCGGAGCCAGGCCAGATTCTCTTCGGTAGCTATCTCGGCATCCAGAATGATAGTAGGCTTCAAGAGGCTCTGGTGTGCGCTAAGGTTTTCTATCATCTCTTCGAGGATTTTAGGCTCTGAAGCGTTTCCAGGCAGGATGGTCGTGCGGCTGAGAAATCCGTGCTCATTCAAGACCAGCCCCATGGTGACTAGCGGGCAATCATTCCGTTTTTCTTTAGAGCGACCGTGGGCGGCCTTCGGATTGGGCTCTCCATGTAGGTGTTTGTGAGGTCATACAGGGGTATGGTGCTTTTATATCCATGGTATCGCTGCTCCGTAGCTTCCAGACGAGCTTCTAGGGTGTCTTTGTGAACGAGCAGTTTATCGCTTATTTGGTAGAGTTTGTCGAGAGAGCTTTTGGTAAAGTCAAAGTCTAGCAGCTCGCACAGCCCACTGTGGTTGCAGAGCCAGTCATAGGTAGCCCTCGCGCTGTCTGGGGAGACAGCGCGGGCTATGATGGTGCCTAGGGCTACAGCGGTGTCTGTTTTTGATAGCCCTAGCTCCTGAAATTCCTTCGGGAGCTGAAACTACCGGGCCATTTGTAGCATGAGGTGTTCTGCACCCACGGATCTGGATTCTGACTGCTCGACAGAGTTTAGGTCGATACATGCAAACCTTAAGTCGGGATCGTTGTTTGCAGGGCATGGGGCGAGATTTTTAGGGTCAGACAGACGATGAATGAGCTGAGAGGCAAAGGTTTGTGCCAGTTTTTGGACTTTTTCCGTACGCGCTTTCTCAAGGGATTTTTTCCTGTTAAAAGTCCAAATCGCTTCAGGTCATCTTCTTGTTCGGAGGCGCGGTGGTTAAATCTGGGCTAATTCAAAACGCCAGACCGATGGCCTAAGGATGTAGGCCATGAAGCACCATATTAAGCGACCGCCAAATGGTGCCTGTAGATTCAAAGCCTTGGCGATTTAAAGCCAAGCGCGTGCGGGCTTGCGAAAAGTTCTGATTGAAGAAGGCAGGAGAGGCACTCCCGCCTCTCCTGCCGGGCGATAAAACGGCTTATCTTCACACGATCTGGCAGCTTCCTCGCCGGATCCGGCTCTTTGTCTCAGGAGAGCCTCTTTCTTATATTTTGGGTTGAGCATATTGCCCGGAAGCACTCTAGGAGGCTGACGTGGCGGGGATGTCAATCTCCTCGCTTCTGGACCCGTCTCGGCGGTGGACGATTGCTCTGCAATCCGCGATATTACGATCTTTAGAGCTAAAGTTTATCCCCATCAAAACCACATCTTTTTCTCCCATATCATATTTTTGCTTATAATTTTTCAGCTCAATTTGCTTTAGGGCAGTAGCGGCATCCTTATCAAACTTAAATTCTATTATATAAATGCAGTTTTCTCTTTCAATAACTAAATCTATTCGCCCAACGTTGGTTTGTACCTCAGCCTGCACTTTTATCCCCATCGCTTCCAGAATAACGAGGAAAACAACATGATAGGAGGCTTCGGACTCTTGTCTGGCCAAGGTATTGGGAATCGTGGCAAAAAGGGATCTCATGGTCTTGATGAATGGAAGAAATTCATACTGCGCAAGCTGTCGGTGGCATTGCGCAGCAAAGCGATCGACCTCCGGGACCTTAAGCTCAGCGAATTCCTCTACAAGAGTTTGGAAAAAAGCCTCCCGAACCTCTCGGTTAGGGAAGTCTAGCTTATAACGCCTGCTAGCTTCGTCGTAGTTCTGAATGGTGAGGTAGCCGGTTTGCCACATGAGCGGTGTTAGCTTGAGCCGCGCCAGGTTACTGACGTCTAAAGGGCTGCCCTGGTCTGCTACCATTTCCCCAAACTCCATAACAGAGCCGGGACACTCGCGGATTTTTTGCACGAGGAGCGTAGGAGTACCCGTCTCAAACCAGTAGTTTCGTACCATCCCAGTGCGTAAAAAGCTCATAGTAGAATAAGGGTTATAGACGAGCTCTGGAGCCTTTGAGAACCGATAGCCGTTGTACCACTCCTTCATTTCAGCGAAAACGGCTTCTTCGCTCGCCGCAGCTAAGCCCCCTGAGCATTTCTGCTCAGCTACCTTTTTTATGCGATCGCCCAGAGAGAGTCGAAGATCCAATGGTGTGTAGCCCAATAGGGTGGCGTAAGCTGGGTCGGTCGTTATATCGGTTAAATTGTTAAAACCGGAAAAGAGTGAAATTTTAGCAAACTTAGTAACCCCTGTGGCAAACACAAATCGCAGCTGTTTATCGAGCGCTTTGAGAGTCCCATAGAAGTTCTTTAGTACATGCTGGTTGCGTTTGGCTACGTCGAGCTGCTCAATATTATCTAGTAAGGGCTTATCATACTCGTCGATCAGTACAACGACCGGACCCCGCTTGGCAAGCTCAGTGACGAGATTGGCCAGGCCCTCTTGTAGGGTTGGGCAATCGATGGACGTATTGTACGAGGAAGCGATACTGTGCAAAGTTCTTTGCAGCGCGGACGCCAGTTCTTCGGGGCTGTCTGTAGGAATTCGCGCAAAATCAAAATAGATAATGGGGTGTTCTTTCCAATCATATTCCAAGTCATTTATAAGGCAGCCCTTGAACAGTTCCCTATTGCCTCTAAAAATCGCTTCGAGCGTGCTTAAAAGGAGAGATTTACCAAATCTGCGCGGGCGCGATAAGAAATAGTACTGTCCATCTGTAATTAATTGATGAATTATATCGGTCTTATCAACATAGACGTAATCTTGTTCGATAATTTTTTCAATAGATTGGATACCGACCGGTAACTTTTTCATTTTGGTTTCACCTTTTTCTTTCGGTCTATTTGAATAAAAACGGCTGCTGGCTCTGCCCACCAGTGCACCTGAAGGAATAGGTCTCAGAATAGTGCCGGACGGGCTGGGTGCGCCGATTCCCGAGGATACGCAATTGCTAAAAAGCCTCGACGGGGCGAGGGTATGTAAGCTTATCTTGGATTTTCGACCACAAAGCGGTAAAGAAATACGCGCCAAAGCGCTAAGACAAGAGCACCTACTAATAGAAAACACCACAAACCTCCATTGTTATTAAGAACTACATGCCAATACTCTAACATACTCGATTCTAATAAATCGAGCTTTTTAAGGATCGGCGCTTTAAAACTTGCTGCTTGCCCTGCTGTGTAAGGGGCCTCTTTCTCCTCGCTTTGCTGGTGAGAGTTTACAGGCGCTCTTATTGAGGGTATACGCAAACCACCAAATTCACCGAGCGGTGTCTAAAATCCTCGAGCGCCCTGGCCAAAAAAGAGCCTACTACCGCGCTCCGGTCGCCTCAGTGGTCGAGATCCAGTCAAAAAGAGACTTGTTGAGGTGCCCCCAAACATTGGACACGAAAACGGTGGGAATAAGGTAATAAACTCAAGTTTTAGCTTTTTTCAAAGGCACCCAGTAAATACTAAAGAGCCCTAGGTGGTAGAGGGGCCGGTCACCCGTTGGATCATGGCATGCCCTATTTAGGCACCGCGCTCGAGACTCACCATTTAATTCTGCTAAGGTTTAGTAAAGCCTATGACCGAAGCTATCCTCTTCAATTTCGTTGTCCTAGCCAAAATTTGATTCCTTTTTAGGTATCAATACGTTTCCTATGCGAGGGTGTATATTGCCCAGAGCCCTTCCCACTTTACGTGGTAATATGGCTCATCTGACTTCCCATCGCCATCCCAGCTTCCTCCTTCAAGCGAATTCTCCACTTAGGCCTCCACAGAAATTCCCAGGCTAGTATGTAGCGGCTAAACCAGTCCATGACCGCGACCAAGTAGATGGAGCCTTTTTTCATTGGTATGTAAGTAATGTCTGTGCTCCATATTTGATTGCATCTATCTAGCTTTAAATCCCTTAAAAGATACGGATACCTCGTTTCGCCCTGTGCAGCTCTGCTCAACGAGGGCTTAGGATAAATTGCCTCTAGCCCCATTTTTTGCATCAGCCGCCGGGCACGTTTCTCGTTGACCTGATAGCCTGTTCGGTTTAAAGCTGCTGTCATGCGCCTGTAGTCATAAAAGGGGCAGACTATATAAAGCTCATCTAGCTGCCTCATGATCCGCAGATTCTCTGCAGACTCTCTAACTGGCTCGTAGTAAAATGTCGATTTTGACAGCCCCAAAGCTTCCCGTTGAGCCGAAACCGTTAGGCTCGGA
>CAYUJS010000073.1:0-4193 GCA_964445105.1 uncultured bacterium
TCCAAGGACAGGGGCCGACTGTCTACCTGACTAGGGGCAGTGCAGTTGGCTGAAACGCGAACCTTCAACACAGCCATCAAAGAGGCTGCGTACCTTGGGGCTTTTCCATCGCGTTCTAGTCCACTACCGTGACAGCTTTTTGCTGCTTGCTCCGCATCCGCAGCAGCAAGTTCTGCCGCACCTGACTTAGCGGCCATTCTCCAGCAATCCAGAATCTGGATAGAATCGTCTTGTAGTTTGGCATCCAAGTCAACTTGCTTGTGCAACTGTGGGCATCGCATAGAGAATGATTGGGCGCAGACCTGTCGCACACGCTGAGATTTGTGGAAAAGAAACGCGCCATATATTCTGATTTCCGTCTGTTGTTTGTGCTGCGCAAAACATTCAAGCGAGCCTGCGTCGACAACATCAAGAGGATTCGTTCTTCAGGCGCGCATTCCTGCCGTCAATAATCAGCCGCAAGGGGCTTGGCCCGAGTTCTCGCAGCGCCTGCATGCACAACTGAACGATTTCAATCTGCCCCATAGCGCCAAATACCATGATTTGCTCCTGCAGGCCCTTGATCTGCAGGGTGCGCTCGTTGTAGTCGTGATCCAGTGTCCGCAATACTTCCTCTCGCGTATTAGCGAGCTTTTGCATCTCTATGGAATAATGCGCGCGTATCGTTTCTATGTCGCGCTTTTCTGTCGCCAGAACTGTACCGAGGGCGGTGAGTTCTCGAAGCAGTGCCACTACATTACCTGAGTGAAGACTAAATGGTAGCGATCTACCTTGGGCATCCCGAACCAAGACATCAACTGGCTTGTTGCTCATGATAGATTAGGGTATTGGATTAGTGAGCGTCTATACTGCCAATTGTGCCCGCAACAACGATCCACATATTGAGTGCGAGGATGGTAGTGCGTTGATTTTCTGGCAATGAAGATATAGTTGTGTTGGTGTCGGATATTTGTAGCGCACGCTGAATAAGAGCTTCAATCTCAATATTGGCTTTGAAGAGTGTATTGGACGAATCAACCAGTTGTGTGTGGCCTCTGCCGATAGATTGGATTGACTCCTTCGTCTCTTCTGCAATCAAGGTGATTTTTCCCTTGATCTCTTCGAGCGCACGGAGGAATTTGCTGATTCTCGTCTTTGCCGATATCGCTTCGGTCGCAAGGATGCCCGCCGCCATGACGAGCGCAGTAGTTGTATCATATTTTTGAAGTTGCCCGCCAACCGTCCAGTTAAATACAGGTGCCGTATATTCTTTGGAAAGTTCGGTCGGCGTCTTGTATCTTGGTGGCGGTGGTAGAGATAGTTTTTGATACTCAGGCAAATTGTGAGGGAGAAATGTGCCGCCAAACTGTGGAAGGTCGGTGAATCTCGCTGTAAAACTTGCGACTTGCTCGCAGCGCCGAAGAGCCATCTCTTGCTGTTTGCGAACGTATTCGTAGTCTTTGGTGAAGCGTTCGATGACAGCGGTGTGTGCAACATCAATACCTTTTCTGCTTGATTCCAGATACGCTGCATAGTCATTAAGAAGCTTTTGGTCCTTGCCTATCGATAGGATTTCACCTGCGTGTATTGGCAGTGGCTGATCTGGGGCCCGTATTTCTTGGGCGTCAAAGTATGTTGATGGAAGTGGATTAATCGCGGGTATCTGCGAGAGTGGCGATTCAATCTGAAAACATGGTGGTGTCCGAGGAGGCTCAGCCTTCGGTGGGGGGCAGTACTGTTTGTCTGCACGGACGGGTTTCTTCTTAAAGAGCGAATGGACTAACATAACACCACCTATCGCGAGCGACGCCCATCCCAAAAAAACCAGGAGATCGTGCCTTCCACTGGTTCTGCTTTGAAATATTGATAGTACAAGACAAGATAGTCCCACCCCCACCATCTTTATTGCCTCGAGGCCTGTTGATTCCTTCTTTTTGGAGTCTTTCGCAGCGCTCATCACTTCCTTTCCCCTTCCTGTGATTGTTGTGTTGTTTGAGGTGGTTCCTTCGCAGCGTACTGAGCAAGCATGCGGTCGAACTCGCTCATTTGTGCTGCTTCTGGTCGCACTGGAACAGCGACTTCTTGGGCTGTCTGAGGAGGTCGTTGACGAGTGACGTCAGTAGGCTCATGGGCACGTGAGCTTTGCTTCCTCTCGTCGACCCGTTCATGAGCGTGTTGTGCCGTCGCTTTTGTGTCGCCCTTGGGGGTAACAGCCTCAACACTACGATTCGTTGTAACCTCCACTGCCGCTGACTGCTCCTTCACGGGGGCAGTCTGGATAGGTTCCGCGACAGTGGGCTCTTGCTCGTCCGCTATCGTAGCCTGACCGTACCAAGGCTCCTCGAACACCTTCTGCCTGAACTCATCAACGCCCGCTTTGAACGAGCGGGTGAAGTCTTGGAATGAGGGGCGGGTCGCCATCACAAGCCTCCTGTTGCCAGAGGGAAAATACTGCTTCATCATATAAGGACTTCAAAGGTTTGTGACGTTTTCGCCGCTTGAAAGTTGCCGCCTCCTCTCACATCAGAATCTCCATGAGCTCTATTGCTGATCTCGACAAGCCGCTCCTGAGGCTCTCACCCAAGGACTACTTCACTTTGCGAGATGCCTGCAACGGGGTGCACATCTTTGGTGCCATTGGCTCAGGCAAAACGAGTGGGTCAGGCCGGGCATTGTCTGGCGCATACCTACGCGCAGGCATGGGTGGGCTGGTGTTGTGCGCCAAGCCCGAAGAGGTGAAGCTGTGGCAGCGCTACGCCAAGGAGCATGGGCGTAGCAATTCCGTGGTCATCTTCGACGAGAGCCAGGGCTTCAACTTCATCACCTACGAGCTGGCCCGTCAGGGCATGCAAGGCATCAGCAATGTCACCGAGTGTCTGATGCGCGTGATTGCTGCGGCTGATCACGCATCCGGTGTCACTGGTGGAAAGGGCGAAGACTTCTGGGAGAAGTCCATGCGCCTGACGCTGAACTACGCAATCCCGGTGATCTACGCGGCCCATGGAGCGGTGACGGTTGCGAACATCATCGACTTTGTGAGTTCAGCGGCAACAAAGGCAGAACAGTACGGCAATGAAGCGTGGGCGCGGCACAGCTATGCCGCCCAAACACTACGCAAGGCCATGGACGCGCCGGTCTTGTCGATGGACTCGTATGCCATAAAGACGGTGGTGCACTACTGGTTCCAACAGTACCCGGCGATCCCAGAGAAGACGCGCGGTAACATCCTCATCTCGTTGTCTGCGTGCCTTGACCGTTTCAAGCATGGGCGCTTACGGCAATCATTTTGTGATCGCACGACACTTGTGCCGGAAATGACCTTCCATGGCGCGATCATCATCATGAACATGCCGGCCCTCACATGGAATGAGGACGGCATCATTGGCCAGCAACTCTTCAAGTTTATGTGGCAGCGTGCCGTCGAGTCGCGCAATGGACTGGACTCCGCGCAAAGTGAGCGCCCCGTGTTCTTGTGGGCAGACGAGGCGCAATACTTCGTCAACGTCAAAGACGATGACTTTCTATCGACGTGTCGAGGCTCCAAGGCCTGCGTTGTGTTTCTTACGCAGACGCTGCCCACCTACTACGCTCGGCTCGGTCAGGACAAGAGCGATGCAGCCGACGGTCTGGTAGGCAAGTTCAACACTCAGATATTCCACCAGAACGCATGCAATAGAACGAACACCTTTGCCTCTCAGCTCATCGGTCGTGGCCTGCAGATTCGTAAAACAACGGGTGGCAGCTATGGAACGAATTTAACCCAAGCAGTGAATCAGGGCGGCAACGCAGGTGAAGGAACGAGCAGCGGTGGTGGCAATTCGTTCGATGGACTCATGCCTGCGGGCTGGACTAGCAACAACGGTCGGTCCTCCAATGCCGGTCAAAGCTGGGGACATAACGTTGGTCGAAGTAGCAATGAGTCCATCAACTACGGTACAACCGAGCAAATGGATTTCTTGATCGAGCCGCGCGTATTTGCTAACGATCTGAAATCAGGCGGCCCCAAGAATAACAATAAAGTAACCGCCGTGTGGCTCAAGGCAGGGGCCAGATTCCAAGCCTCGGCCGGCGCCAATACACTTATTGTTACCTTCGAGCAATGAATAAACCAAAGTTTATAACAAGAATTCTTGGGCACCCGTTTTTTGCGAGTGTATCACTAATTATTTCTATTGCGTTTCTGCATGTATGGTACGTGAGTCAGAGTGGCGAGC
>CAYUJS010000074.1:0-3467 GCA_964445105.1 uncultured bacterium
GTAAGCACTTCAGGGCGGGAGCCAATCGCAAACTTAAGTCCGGCATTTTGTGACCTAAGCTGAGTTTAACTCGATTAATATTTAGTATGCTATTTTTATTTATAGAAACAGCGATCAAAATCGCGTTAAGGAGTAAGCGTGCGTGCCTACCCAATCCAAGACCGCAACATGGCCCACTTCGGCAAGCAGCTCCAGAGACGGTCTGGCGATCGCCAACAGACACGGGTGGCGTAGGCTCACTGGTTTTTGAGCCAATCGCGCATGAGTTTTTTAATTTGCGTTTGGTATGGGATATTTTCTTGAGCCGATTTGCGCTTAAAAGCGCTAAGAAGAGATGGCTCGATCTTCAGGCTAATGGGATGACATTTCTCGGCAACCTCATAAATAAGTCTGCGGTAATCCTCAAGAAATTGTAGGATTTGAATCGAGGTCATCATTCTGCACTGAGCAAGGTACTCTTTAGAAAACTGCTGGAGGGCTTTTTTCATAAGGACTCCAATGCGTCAGCGTCAAGCAGGTCCTGAGGACTTCCTGAAGCTTTTTTCATTTTAATCAAGTCATGGAGGGAAAGGACCTTGAGCGATCCGGAAGGCGTGATGATAGTTCTTATGCTTGCGTCTGTAAGATCATAGGTGATGATGACGTTTACTTGATTTGCACGGTCAGCAGGGTCGTAGAAATTCCATGCAATCAGATTGCGGTTTTGGATGTATTCGTCTCTGAAACGAAACACGCTATCGGCGTCAACGGGGTGCAAGGAGACGAGTCCTAGCTGTTTTAGTACGCTTTCGACTTTTTGTAGATTTTTTAGGGACCACTTAATGACGATATCGACGTCAACTGTTCCTCTGACAGCACCGTGGAGCGCCACAGCGTAGCCTCCCACGACAGCATAAGGAATTTTAGCCTGGGCGAGCGCCGTACATAGTTTGTGGATAAACATAACGAGGCCTTTGCCAACACTTGACTTAGTGTATGTCAGTTTTATATTGGTATATACCAGTATATTCTGCTTACTCTCGTTTTTGCTCGCCGGAGCTTTGTTGAACAAAGCACTCGCAGGTCCGCGCGCGTCCTGCTGAAGCGGCGACTTTACAGTTTGAGACATGCCAGTAGCGCAGAAGCAGCCGGTCAGAAATCACAGATGTACAAATGATCAGACTCTTTCAATCAATGATCTTTTTATCGGGCTGCCGTTGTAAGCTGTAGCGTTCATTTTTTCTGATATTTGCTCCAGGCTCGTATCCTGAAAATCTTATCTACAGCGCATCCAGAAAAGTTACGTGAGCTAATTAGTATCAGCCTTGTGAGGCTAATCAGGTTGTTTACTCCAAAGGTGCCGCGCGCTCTGCAACATATGGAAAGTACTGAAAAGGGAGAATTGGCTTAGGCCAGCCTCCTAGCTTATGGTGCACACTGTGTCGTTACCCACCGCTTCGCTCGCAGCATTGAGGGCGAGCTAACATTTCAGGATACTCGGAGTGCCCCAAAGGCGGCTCAAGTCTTGCTAGGCGGTCGCTTTTACGTGGACTTGTGGGCGGTTGTGGGCGGTTCTTTTTGTGCGTCGAGGGAGGTGCCTGGGACGCGGATTTTTTCTACTTTATGCTCTTTGGTTCTTTTGTCGTTGGCCTTGGAGAGGTCTTTTTTCTCGGCGGTTTTTTTCAATTCTTGGTGCCGTTGTTCGCGCATTTTTTCGGAATGTTTTGCTTCGTCTTTATTGGTTTTATCCAATTCTTCGCGCGTGGTTTGGTTGGCCGCCTGTATTTTAATGGTCATTTGGCAGATTTTTAAGTAAAACTGTCTTTCATGTTTGCTGGCCTGCCGGTCTGATGCGGCTTTGGATTGGCGTATTCTTTCTTTCAAGGATAGCGTTTCTTTGCGAAGCGAGATATCCCCTTTCAGCGGCGCGCTCGATTTTTTTGTGAATGGGGCGCCCGAGCGCTGTTGGGCGAGGATTTTTGTGAACGCCTCACCTTCGTCGTCCTTTACTTGCCAGTCCAGGTCAATTAGGTTGTTACCTTGCTGTTGGACAAAGCGGATTTGAGCATTCCCTTGCGCGGCCTCTTGCAGCTTCTGTTTAATGGCTGGCGAGTAGATGACTGTTTTGTTTATGGTGTCGAAAAAAGCCAGTTTTCCTTTGTTATTCCACGTCTCTAGTCTGTCGGATTTTTCGAGGTATTTTTGCTCGGACACTATCAGGGTGATTACACGTGACTGGAGAATTCCTTCCTGAGATGTTAATTCCTCTACTCTAATGTTTTTTGTACTAATAGAGATGAGAACAAATCTCATCTTTAGGTCGGATAGATCGTTTATTCCTAGCATGATTCTACCTTTATGTATTTTCAATATAGTTTATTTGTAATTTTTAACGTCAATATTTTCAATCTTTTTCAGCCTGGCGACTGTAGGCTCTACGTTTGAAGCAACTGCCGTGCCAGTTTTTATCCCAAACATTTTGATACTATTTCGTAGACGTTAGTGGAGAGGCCGGGCAGCTTTAGGAGCCGACACATCTGGTCTTGCATGAGCTGTTTTCGCTGAGGGTCGAGCTTGTTGTATTTTTTGAAGCCGCCTGCCAGGGTAGCTGCTGTTTGTGCGTTGATCGGATCGACCAGTTGGATCATGTCGGCGATGAGCTGGTAGCCTGTACCATCTTTTGCATGGAAATGAACGAGGTTGCCGATATAGGGACGGAATAGATGTTTGACGTTATTTGGGTTTTTAGGATCGAACAGTGGGTTGTGAGCGAGCTCACGGACGCGTTGGGTGGTTAAAGGAAGTTTGGACTGCCCCTGGGCTACCAGCCATTTAGAGAGAGCGAGCGGCTGGTGCTGCCATTTTTGGAAAAATGTGCTCAGGGCTTGTTCTCGCGCTGGGGTGTTAGTATCGCTCAATAAGGCTAGCGCTGCATAGGTATCGGTCATATTGGTGGCCTGTTCAAACTGTTGCACGCATAAGGAGAGCGCCTCAGGGGTTGGCTTTTGCATAAGATAGGCCAAGCAGGTATTGCGCAGACGGCGTTTTCCCATCGCTTCTGCCGTGATCTCGTAGGCGCCGTCGCTGGCAAGCTGCTGGTACCAGGCTAGCCATTGTTGGTTGAAGTGGAGCGCTAGTTTTGTTTTGAGCCATTCACGTGCTTGGAAGTTGTGGTCGAAGTCTATGATGGTTTGCCGCTGGCCCAGCGATTCTTCTGTGGGCAAAGTGAGGGCGAGTGCGCGAAAAGCTGGGTCAAGATTGGGCTCTTCCAGCAATAGCTGGAAGGCTTCTAGATAACCTGCTGGTAGCTGGGGGCGTGTATGGTTGCGGAGTTGCTCGACGGCATCGAGGAGTATCTGAGAGGCTATTTCTTGACCTGCTTCCCAGCGGTTGAATGCATCCGGATCACGGCCCATGAGAAACAGTAGCTCCTGCGGGGAGTAATGAGTTTGGGCGATAATTGGAGCTGAAAAGCTACAATTGAGCGA
>CAYUJS010000075.1:0-3464 GCA_964445105.1 uncultured bacterium
CAAGCAAAGCAGTCTGCTTTTGCTCCATCGTTTGAAAAATGCTTCTGAGTTTTATAGAGAAAATTTTTATATTCCTTTGGAAAATATTTTTGAGGCCTACCGAAGTTTCTTAGATGAATTCAGCAAGGCTTCCGAGAAAAGAAGAGAAGCTTTATGTATACCTAAAGCGCGATTGAGCGTGCTTGGAATGGGATTTTTCTTGCTCGATCGGGAGGTAGCGCGTGATCTACTCAACCTCGATGAACAAGGCGGGACCCGCAAAAAGCAAAATGAAGAGGGCACCCACGCCGTTTGTTGCAAAGAAGGCGTTTTTTATAAGCTCAATTCTACAAAAAATTATTACATTAAACCTGCGTTAGAGTTTGCAGTTTACGCTTTTTACCAGCTATTAGGGAACCAGGGGACTGCTCCGACCGCCTTGGCTAAGGTTTGTCATTTTTTCCAGGAGGGAAGGGGGGAATCTCAAGGGTGCGCTCTTCAAGCAGGGTACGGAATTGAAGGCATCTCTTTGCAGGATCTTGTTAGTATCACGACTGTCCCCGCTTTCCTTGAGCTTTGCCTAGGGTCTGAATTGGCTCAAGAAGCTCTTCAATGGTTACTAGAGGATAGCTGGCAGCGAAGGTATCTTGAAGGTCATCCTGAGCTTGCCTCGGAAAAATTGTCTGCTCTAAGTAGGAAAGAAGTGGCTGAGCGTTTGAATGAAGCTTTCGAGGCTTTATTTGACCGTGAACTAAAGAAGCCGCTAAGCAAAAGATGCTTTGAATTTTCCGACCCAGCTCATGACAAAATTGAACTCTTTAAACGTCCTATAGCTACCTTGGTGAGCGCCTTAGCTCTGTTGCAGCGCTATCCAGATCTCACCACCACCGGAAAACGGCAGGTTACGGTAGCAGAACTGGTTGAGTTGTGTTCCTGCATTGAAAAGTTTAAACGGTGTTCTCCTGGTCTTTCCGCGCAAGAACTACTAGTAGAAATTCCTCAGCTCATGAACCTCTTTGATCCGACCAACTTCACTACCCACTTTGTTGCAACCCTGCTCACCAACCCCTCTGATCATAAATTTGACAACTTTATGGTAACCTTCGATAAGGACAGAGTAAGAGGCGTGCGTTCCCTCTCGTTGGTAGGTATTGATAACGACCAAGCCCTAGACCCTTCAGACAGCTCCACTAAGACAGCGCTCTATCTGTTCGAGCAGATGGCTGCGCCGTTTGACGGTATGGTCGCGCAGCGGCTCCTACAGACTCCCTTGGAAGAGCTAATCTTGGACTGGCTCATCGCTTTAGAAGAACAAAACAAAAATTACAAGTGTTGGCAAATACAGGGAGCGCTTACGCCGGAGGATCTCTACGACGATGAAAAACCTAAGCTTCAGATTCCATTAGCAATTCATGCGGAGCTGATTCCTAGCCTTTACGCTAAAGCTCAGAAATTGATTGGTATGCTCCGCACGGGCTTTGAAGTTACCCATGTACAGCTTCTCGAGGCCATCCAGCCCGAGCTAGCCAGAATTTACCAAAAGCCCGTGAAAACTCATGAAAGCATCAAGGACGCTTACGAAAAGACTGGCAGCTTAATCGATAAAAAGCGGCAACCGCCCCCGCCCCCGCAACAAGACTCAGCAGAAGTCACTTTCTCTTGTTTGGAAGACCTAAGAAGAAACGGCGTTTCTCTCGACCACGCTGTAAAGCCTGGCTTGAGGCGAGCTTACGAAGAGGCTTGGCAATCCTGTGGTGGCGATGCAGAGGAGGCGCTTAAAAGATTTCGCATATCTTTCAAGTTCCAAGCTCCGCCTGTGCGAGAAGAAGAATCTTGCTCCCCGTCCGTGTCCACCCAAACACCAGCGGAAGTCGCAGCGCTGTTTTTGAAAAATCTAGATCTGAGCTCTTTTCCTCATGAGCTACAGGTCTCGCTCCTAGGAAAGGCGCAGCGCGCCTTTCCTTCTCTAGCCGATACCATCAGACTTCCAGGAGATCCCTCTGAGGCCACTTCCCGCCGAAATTTCTTTCTGTCGGCGGTGGAACAGGGGCACTACGCTTTGGCGGTTCGCTTATTGGAGGAAGAAAAAAGGAGCCGCTTAGACGGTCGGAAGCGGCAGAGCGCCTCGCTGATAGAGCTGGAAAACGGGGAAGGGCAGGTACCGCTGCTTGTTGCCTGCTACACGCTCAACGTGGAAATGATTCGATGGCTCCTGCATTTTGGTGCCGATCCTCAAGCTACCAATTCAAGCGGACAGAATGCCCTTAGCCTTTGTCTGGCGCGTTTTTCTGAGGCGCCTGCAAAGACCGCTGCGGCTATTCATTTTTTAGTAGAACATTCGGCTGTCCTTTTAAATGCAGCTGACGAGCTGCGCGGCTGGGGTCCCCTACACTATCTCGTTGAAGTTGCGTATGCCGCACCTGAAGAAGCTGAGCCGTTCACTGCCCGCTTGATCGGCGCCGCGGTTGCCTATCTGATTGAGAAAGGGGCCAACCCCGACATGGCGGATCTTCAAGGCAAGACACCACTTGATTATGCGATACAACACAGCCAGGAAGGCTTGGTCCATCAATTAATCCGCTCGGGAGCTGGACGTGCGTTGGATATACAGGCAGCCAAAGATTTCTTCCGTCGCCATCCAGCCGATGAAATTTACGCCTTACTGAAAGCCAATAGTTTGCTCCTGCGCTGGCATCTGGCGTTGGAAGCTCTTCGCGCCTTTTCTGGGGCTTCTCAGACGTTTCTAGAAGGAACGCAATTAGGAAAAGTAGTCCTTTCTAACGACTGTGTGGCGCAGCTATTGGATGAAGAAGGCAACATCCGCGCTGATAATGCCTACGGCCGTCGAAACGTGAATCAAATCGTCCTCCCGGACGGAAGCACGCTATTTTTTAAGCAGTTTCCGGAAATGCCCGGGATGGAATACGCTGTCAATACATTTTTCGGTCTACTAATTGGCTGTGGCACTTCCACTACTGATTTAGCGAAGCTGACTCATCAGGGGAAAAGCTACCCCGTTTTAATCTCGTTAGGCATACCGGGAGAAAATCTTCAAGACATTTTAGGCAATCCCCTAAAGGCCCAGCAGCTGGAAGAATTAGACCCGCTAGCCTTCGCCGAACTTCTCATTGCTTCCATGCTTGTCAACTTTGAAGATGCTAAGCCGGATAATTTCATTTTAGAGACGCTGCCTAAAGGGATCCGCCGCCTTGTCAGCATCGACAACGACCATGCCTTTGTCCCCCCTCTGCTTAAAGATGGCGGCGCCATCGTGCAGGTCAAGTGTATCCTTTATTGCCTTGATTTAATGCGCAAACCTCTCCATCCCTCGGTACGACAGCGTTTTCTTTCCTTGGATCCAAGGCGTTTTTTGCATCTTTGGCTCGAGCTACTTGCGGAACAAAATGAGCGCTACTGTACTCTGTTTCCTCTCAAAGAGCGTCGAGAGCTTTTCAAGGAAGCTAAACGGCATCCCGGGATGGTCA
>CAYUJS010000076.1:0-3382 GCA_964445105.1 uncultured bacterium
TATATTCAGCTTTAGTAACTCCATCAATTCCAACAGCTTTCTTTGGATCGAGCTTATTGAAACTTTCTTTAAGTGACTTTTCGTTTACATGATGCATAACACAGTTAAACACCTTGTTTGGGTCACTTGCTGCTAGCGAAGCTATCCTCTTCAATTTCGTTGTCGTATCCAAATTTTGATTCCTTTGTAGGTATCGATACGTTTCCTATTCGAGGGCGTATATTGCCCAGAGCCCTTCCCACTTTACGTGGTAGTATGGCTCATCTGACTTCCCGTCGCCATCCCAGCTTCCTCGCTATTACACTTGTCGGCCAGTACTTCTCCTTTTGGAGAAGAGCTAAGGGATCTCCCATGTTCACCATAAATCTTTTTTTTGATCTACATGCCACGCCCTTTGACCCCGAGAGTGCATGAGCTCCTGCCGAGATGCGGAAATACTCATGTGTTGCCTTCCAAAACACGGACGTTGTCGGCCACTCTGACTAGTTAGACTTTTACGAGGCTCAATAGCTTTAGCGGTAGGTTTCTCCTACTCGCTTGCGGCCTGCAGTCTTTCTGTCTACGCTTAACTCATGTCGTTACCTTCGTGAGCCCAAGACTCGATAAGGGATGCAGTCGGTCCTGCTTTTCCCTGCGGGGTATCCTCCCGCTAGATTTATGGTGCATCATGGCGCACCCCGTATGTGTCTTAAGACCCATTTGCGGAAGACTGGATCACCTGCTTCTGCTTCAAAAAACTTTCTTCTGATATGGCTAAAACAGGGAAACCAGGTGATGAGCTTTTTCTCAGCAAGTCTCTGGTAGGCTGCATACTTGTCTGAATGTAGACCTCCCCTGTATTCTTTGAGAATGTCTAGCACATTGTGACGACAGCGGTCTTCTTTGAATTCATAAACTCTATAAGCTGGATTGGCGTCGCAGCCTCCTACCACTACCCACATATAAGCTTGCTTGCATTTTTTAACCTGCCAGAGCTTTACAGGTGTCTCGTCGATGTAGATATTTTTGCTGGATAAAACTATTTTGCACATCTCATCGAAAAGAGGCTTAAGCGCCATTCCACAGCGTACGACCCACTGAGAAAGCACCTTGCGGCTAATCTTAATCCCGTCTCGACCGAAAATTTCTGCGACGCGGTAGAGAGACAAATGGTCGGCAAATTTCCTGGTCATGATTTCTGCAAGTAGGCTTTCATCCGCTTTACATCTAGGCAAGAGACTATCTGGCAAGTCGGCTGTTAAAATTCCCTTTTCTTCCCTCTTTGGGTGGGCGTATTTGGGACGGATGATCTCTTTGATATAGTAAGAACCGGGCTTGTGAGCCAGCTTGCGAGAGATTTCCTCGCCGATGCGCACAAGCGGTTCTCCTGTTTCCTGGCAAATCTTGTCTTTCTCAGGAATATCAAGAACCGTGCTTTCAACCGGCAGATCGTCTGGTAGAGTGATCTTATCTTGTCCATTACGGTTGGGCTTTTTACGTTGGTGGGCTGCTACGGTCTTTTTCTCCTCTTCCTGAGGAGCTAAAGGTTCAAAGCCCTTTAAAAACAGCTGGTCGCTATTGGGTTTGTCAATCACCCTCTCAGAGCGCTGGCCGAAAATCTGCCGTTTGCACCAAGCCAGCTGCTCTTCTATATGCCGATTTGTCTTACCTAGGAGGGTATTTGCTTGCTCCAAACGGGCAATTACTTGATCACGAGCAGCAATGTCTTTGAGGAGCTGGAGCTCTCTATCCGTAAAATCTGGGTTAACCTGCTCAGATGCTATCATGGGTATGATTTTAGCTGAAAGTACACTAAAAAACAAAGAGATTTTTCAAAAAAAAGTGGCCTCAAACCACTTTGTAGCGGGCTTGAATTCTTTTGGGAACGATCCCTTCAAGCAGCATGAAAAATGTCTTTCGATCCATTCGGTTTTCACTACCCCACTTCCACAGGAAGGTACCCTTCTCAAGGCGCTTAAACCAGATGACCAGGCCATCATGATCCCAATAAAGCACTTTCATCTGGTCTTTTCGACGATTGAGAAAAATGAACAGGGCCCCAGATAATAGCTCGCCGGGAAATAGCTGCTCGACAAGGCCGCTCAGACCCTCAAAGCTTTTGTGCATATTTACAGGGTGCTGGCAAAGAAATAAACGGGTATTACCCGGAATCGTTAGCATTCTTTCAGTACCTCCAAGCAGCTCTTCAGCACGGAAGGCGCGAAGCCCTGGCTAAGGCGGATTTGGACCCCTTGATATTCCAGGGTTACCCCTGAGCTGTCAGTATGCGGATTTTCGCCGTTTACGATTTCGGTAAACGAAGACTTGTCAAGCGCCCCCTTAGCAAACAGGCGAGCTCGCCAGTGGTAAAAAAGGTGCACAGCAATTCCCTGCTGACGGCACCATGCCGCGGCACAAAGGCCGCTCTCAGTTTGCTCAAGAATATCTTTTGTCCATTGTTTTTTGCGTTCTTCGAGTGCTTGGTGTGTCATATCTTCCTCCTGTGTTTTTTTACAGGAGGATGAAGGGGCGTCCGGCTTTTCGCGTAGATGGCTATATTAGACGCTTACGCACGTGGTTAGGAGCATGCACGCTCGTACGGTCGCGAACTTTTTTTGCGTAGATCCTGGGGTTAGCCGTGCAATCAATCGCGAACAGAGCAAAGTCACCCTCCCGCAAACTGGGCGCGCAGCACTCCTTGGCCAAGAGCTGGGTTACCGCGAGGGTCTGCTCCCTCATTTCTTTGATGGTGGGCGCCGCCTTCAGGTTTGTACGAAATAGACTGTTCAGCACATCCGTCAGGCTGGAGTACTTCCTTCTGAACAGGTCTGAAAGGCTCAATTTAACGATGCTGTCGGCTCTTATTTCCGCCGAAACTGCGTCAATGAGGTCCATCGTAGCGCCAGCGCGGTAAGGGAAGAGCTGAAAAAGTTGGTTACGGAAATGCTGGAATCTGGGTATGGTAGAGTCGATCATGGGAGCTTTTGGTTGTTTCTTGATAGGGGACCCCAATGTCAACCCATGATCGATTTCTTTAACAGCTATTTCTTTAGATCTCTCTAACTTAAAGTCCCAAGGCGGCGAGCAGCGGCTCTGGTCGAGCTGATTTTGTAAGCGGAGCGGTTAAAATTAGTCCAAACTCCAGAACACCCTGTTTGGGTCACTTGCTGCTAGCGAAGCTATCCTCTTCAATTTCGTTGTCGTATCCAAATTTTGATTCCTTTGTAGGTATCGATACGTTTCCTATTCGAGGGCGTATATTGCCCAGAGCCCTTCCCACTTTACGTGGTAGTATGGCTCATCTGACTTCCCGTCGCCATCCCAGCTTCCTCGCTATTACACTTGTCGGCCAGTACTTCTCCTTTTGGAGAAGAGCTAAGGGATCTCCCATGTTCACCATAAA
>CAYUJS010000077.1:0-2440 GCA_964445105.1 uncultured bacterium
AACTAACATAATAAACTATTATATTTTAATTAAAAAATTAACTAATTGTTACAATAAAAGTTAATACAGAAAAAAGGTAGTTAAACAGACAAAGGGGCACATTTATGGTTAACCCAATTCAAGGAGAGGCAGACAGAAACGCCGCCTCACCGATAAATTCATCGGACAGTCGCTGCCCCCACAAAAGCGAACAGAAAGTGGACGAAATTGCAAAACCAGCAATTAGTCAGGCCGATAACTCTGCGCTATCCTCGTCATCTCTAGACAATCACAATGCAAAGGTCACGGCGGAGAGTCAGTCCAATGAGAAGGCACAGACCGTTGACACCTTCGCGCAACAAACCTGGCAACGCTCTAGCTCTAGCTCATCATCACTAAGCTACGGTTCGGTTGACTTATCGCTAGATGCCGCCAACCAGCCGCCGCAAGCGCCTGCCCAGCTGCCCACCGTTGCCGTCTGGCGATCAAATAGCCAGCCGGCCCATAGTAGCGCCCTATCGTCGAGCTCCAGCTCGTTGCTCACAAGCTCTAGTTCAGCAGCGATAAGCTCTGGTTCTTCATCGTCAAGTTCTAGCTCGTCAGCAACAAGCTCTAGCTCCCTCCCGGCAGAGACTCCGATGGTGCGGCGCCCCGAGAAGAGTAACCTTATTGACGAGAAGGATAAGCAGGCATGGATCAGCGAACACCCGGAAGGCGAGATACGTGAGGCCGCAAGCACGCTCGTCAATGCAATTAGGCATGTCAGCCAAGAAGAGTTCGAAAACAGCCTTCGAGGAACCTTGAAGGAATTCACAGCTGTGATCAATGGTACAGCTTTTGTGGCCGTTATCGAGAAAGGTAAGAGCAACGAATGGGTGACTGGCCTTGCAGAGGAAATGCTCGAACTGTCTGCTGAGAAAATAACCTCCGGCCAAGTAGAGAGCCAAGGAATCGAAGGAAAAAAAATTGTTTTTTTCGACGACGCCGTTTACAGCGGTGAGCAAATGGCCCGGAACATCCGAAACGTGCTTGCTGGAATTTGCACGAAACATTTGCGTGAGCACCCAGAAACTCTGTCCGTCCCTCTGCCACAGATTGTAGTGGCTTGTCCGTACATAACCGGATTTGGGCTTGAAAAATTACAGGAACTATCAAAAATTACTGTAAACGTTGGCAGGAAAAAAGGAACGGCTATTGAGCCAGATATAACCATCCTGGCTCATAAAAAAATACCCAATGTGGCTGAGGCCATCGAAGCACGGTTAGAGCAAGAAGGCGCAGGGGACAGACTAAAAAGCGTGCTAGATACCCTTTGGACCGCCTACTGGTCGGAAGAAAAAAAGATTGACGCCAAGAGCACACAAGAACACCCGGGAAAAAGAGCCCCTGTCCCAGGCTCTCCAGCCAGCAGCAAGTGGAGTCAGCTGGGGTATCCAAGAGAACGGCTCAGTCTTCTTGCAAGTTCATCTAGCGCACCACCACCGGACCAGTCTACAGAGACCTTCCAAGCGCAGCCGCCTACGCCTAGGCCATCGAGCTCCTCCGCATATCCACCTGCAGCGCATTCTCCAACGTCTACCGCCCCTAGAGGCCTGGCCGAAAGATTAAAATTACAGGAGAGTAATTACGCTCAGAAAACAATGGAGCTGGCTAAAAGCACTGACAAACAAGTCGCAAACAGAAACGGTCCGTATTCACGCGGCGCTCTGTATTTTGACCATAAGATAGCAGATGCATACTCATTTCCAGAGGCGCTTGCGGAAGGACAGGTAGTTGATACAAAAGGCAATCCCGTTGCGACTAAACCTCTCATTCATAAAACTACGCCGCCCTACTATCCAAATTAGACGCCACGCCAGCCCGACTAAAGATCGGCTCAGTCGGAATAACTCCTTAACAAACCGAGACAACAAAGCCAAGCAGCCAGCGAAATGTGAAAGCGCCATCGCTCTGGAGATGCATGGGAGCACCACAAGAGGGGCGATTGCCCTTGATATCTTATAAAACGAAAGGCCTAGCTTGAGCTAGGCCCTGACAGGGCCCGTAAATCTGATACAATATTCAGAGTGCTAAGCTCGCCACCTGATTAACACCCCCTGCAAACACTACTCAAAGAGAACCCCGTACTTTATTGGGAAGCTACCGGTATGCGGGCCTACGAGCTCCAGGTAGTCACTTTCATATACGAACCACGTCCCAGAGACCGTCGCTACAGGTAGGACCTTCATTCTTATAAGGGATTTACCTGCTAAATTGCCCAGTAGTTCCTTAGGAATGTCTGCATCACAGTTTTCCGAAACCCCCCACCTCGCAAAAGGCTCGTGCCAAGAGCCAATCCAAATCCCTTGCCTAGGCTTCAACACCCTGTCAATTTTATGGATGCGCTCTCCATCAACCGACGACAAAACAACCTTCCCTTCAACCCCCCAAAGCTCCTCTTCATTTATAATCTCGAGAAAAA
>CAYUJS010000078.1:0-2109 GCA_964445105.1 uncultured bacterium
CCACACCGCTCGGGCCCACTAATAAAATATTTTGTGCCTCCTCGATATATTCGCAGCAGGCAAGCTCCCGGATCACTGCAGGATGGATTTTGCTATTGAATCCAAAGTCAAACGTTTCCAGAGTTTTGTTTGGGTTTAGCATGCTCTTAGCTAGCCTTCGGGTCAGTTGAGTGTGGTTTCGCCGTTCGATTTCATCTGTTAACAGCGTGTCGAGAAAGGCTGAGTAGCTCCAGTGCTCATCCCGAGCCGCTTTCAGTCTTTGATCGCAGGTCGCCTGTATGCCCTTCAATCGTAATTTTTCTAGCTTATTGTTTAATAGAGCAGTGTCGTTCATAAAATCCCTTCCTTTGGTTTGGGGTTTGTTTATGGCTGCACCTGCTTGACCAAGCAGGTGCAGGGTTTTTAGCCGCTTATCCAGGAGATGTCCTCTTGGCACTCTCCTCGATATTCTTGGGGGTTACGAGCAAATTTAAAATTAGTGGTCATTGTTTTGGGGGTTGGATTTAAGAGTGGTTCTTGATCCAAACGTTTTTCCAGTATGTCCTTCACGCTGCGGTATTGTATTGTTTTATAAGCAAGAGCCCTCCCACAGGCCTTGTCCAGTCTACTCGCCTCATAAGTGAGCGCTAGTCGCAGCAAGCAGCGAACTGGTCTAAGCTTGTCGATATGCGGGTCCGAAAGTAGTGTCTCGCAAAATTGATGCACCAGCATTCCTAGTTCTTGAGCTTGTAACAATAAGCCCTCTCTGGTGCAGTTTAAGACGGCTTCCTTTAAAGGCGGCGCGTGGTACGTGTTCCTTTGGTACTCGCCCTTTAGCTTAGCCTTAGGATGATGAGCTACTTGCTGGTGCTCGAAAAACACATGCAAAAACTGCGAGGTTACGCGTACCTGTACCGTCTGCCCGATCAAACCATAGGGAACGGAGTAGTGCGCGCTATCGTATCTGATACGCCAATCTCTCCCTACAATACACTGAAACCAGGCTGTCGGCTCCCATTGATACGCAGGAAGGGGTTGTAAGGTTATTCTCTCCTCTGCCTCAAAGATCTCTGCTGGGAAGCGCCCGATGCCGTTTATTTTGCGTATATCAGCTACTTCGCGATTCCACTTTTCCAGATTCTCTTGCGCTTCATTTAAGGATAGATGGGGGCGTGTTTTTTGTTTTTCGCGGATTACTGGCCAAAAGCTTTGCTTGATGTAGTTCATGTCATTTTCTACACCTCCCTTATGCTGGGGGGTGCGAGGAAGGCATGGCGAGATCATAAAGCCATAGCATTCAGCCAGTTCTTTATACGATCGATTAAGCATGTCATTGTCGACACAGCTCTTAATCACTCCCGCTTTAAGGTTATCTAGGACCACCCGGTACGGCACTCCTCCAAAGTACTCAAATGCATGGACGTGACACATGAGAAACGTCGCGACATCCTGCTTCCAAACCATTTTCCTGTATGCCCTTCGAGAATGGCGCAGGCGGCCAGAAAACACCCAGGCCTTCCTGGGCTTGCCTAAAGACTCGTCCCATACATAGCCGAGGAAAGCAAAATCTACTTCCATCGTATCACCTGCTACTGTAGCGCGGACCATCACAGGATCCGGTATCTCGGGACAAATCTTTCTAATATACCTTCGCAGGGCTCCTATCCCATAGCAAGAGGAGTGCATTTCTTCGAGCAGTCTTTGCATAACCATTGCCGACATCCCTTCGGAGCGCCATTGCTTGATGGCCTCTGCGTGAGTATCGAGCGGATGAGCTGCACGAGCGATCTGCGCAATGCCTATCTGAGCAATTTCATGATCAGAGGGCATGTCGATATTTGGATTGAGCCAATCTTTTTTGATGGCTGCGGTGCGTATTGAGCGAACGGTTTTTCTATGAATATTCAATTCTTGGCTGATTTTGCGAATGGAATATTTCTTTCTAAGTAGAATTAGGATCTCTCGTTTGTCAGTCATAGTCTTCTCCTTGCCTTGGACCATAGTTTTCCCTTGGGCCTTAAAAGTCCCTGTAGCTCAACGAAATGCGAGCGGGTGGATTGTAAGCACCACAAAAGTTTGAATCAGTTTTTTGTTTAGGGGCAAAAAGGCAATTGAGAGGCGGGTCTTTTT
>CAYUJS010000079.1:0-1529 GCA_964445105.1 uncultured bacterium
TGCTCTTTGGAAATTTTCTAAAGCCTCCAAGTTTTCGCCCTGTCCGTTTGCTATTTTGCCCACAATCAAAAAAGTAGTTGCGTCTTTTCGCTGTTCGAGCAAGCCTTCAAACCAGCTTTTAGCTTTTTCTAATTCTCCTGCTTTAACCAGTAGTGTCCCATACAATTGAGCATTTTTTAGGTACTCATCGGAAGATCGGTCGGGATAGTGCTCCAAGTGTAGCCTTAGCCAGACCTTCGGCTCTTCCGCAGGCAGCTGCCCTAGATCTACCAAGATTTGCAAAAACCTAAATCTATGCAACAAAGCTTCTGGTTTATTTTTAAAACACCTCAACGCCTCGTTTGTGGCTTCTAAGCCTTTGTAAACGTGTTTGAGAGTTTTTTCATTTTTTAATGGCGCGGTACCTTGTTGGTGCCACTTTACGCGATGTAAGTGGAAGGAAGCGATGTCGAACCAATTCTGATAATCTATGGCGCGGCAAGCGCGTAAACGGCAGGAATTCGCTGAATACGCCAGCCCTTTTTTCCAGTAACCAAGAGCGCCCTCAGGGTCTCCCTTCAAACAACTGCTCTCAGAAAGCTCAAGAAATTTTAGACCGATTTGTATTGATTCACCCTTAAATACCAAAATAGCTGTCTTGCATGGGAGGGGGGTTATAGAAGGTCGAGAGGGCTGCGGTAGACGAGTATCCAGCCAAGGCACCACCGAACGGTCCCAGCAAATATTTTTGATCCGTGCTTCGGCTTCCTTGATCTCTTGTAAGGTATCGCGTTCGAAATATGCGCTTGAGAGCGCTGCTGCGCTGGGTGCTGATGATTGGACACACACTACATTTAGCCTCATCGAAAATTCTCGCTCGTCTGGATAGTAAAGTAAAATATATAACTTTTTAGGAGTAGCAGCGCTAGCGAAAAGGTGTTGCGAGCAAAATATGACCAACGCCTTCCTCCAAAGGGGCATCGAGGCAGCCCTTCAGCCTTTGACCTCTTTATTCGCTGGATAAATTGCCTCCTTGCTTGGATTGGCCGCAGCGCCGTCCTCGCCGCTCTTACAGGATTGGGCGCTGTTATGGTATTTGAGCCTACAAGTCCGTCGATTAGCAGCGACGTACGCTGGCAGTGCTGTGGGCTATGCGGCGGATAGGGCCGCCCTATCTATCGCGTGCGCCCTGCTGAAAAACAGCATGAAAGGGAGCGCTCACAAGCTCGTGCATACACAGCTGCGCGGTACAGCAAAAAGCTTCGCTCCGTGCTCCCGTTCTCGATGAAGAAGCTCGCTCAACTAGAGAACCGTTGGACCTTTGACAAGTATGCTAAACTCCATTTTAAAACTATGCTCAAGGTGTTCGGAGGGGCTACACAGGACTAGGATGTGTGCCCCCGGAAATCAATGTGTCCGTTTTCTGTATTCAGCTTCCTTGCGCGCGTCTTCCTCGGTCCAAATAACCGATTCGACTTCTTCCAGCCTTACTGCTAACTTGTCGAGGCTCTCTTCGTAAACATAGCGTTGCAGGAGGTCGTCAAAGCCGC